>PLUC01000181.1:5958-25989 GCA_003165415.1 Holophagaceae bacterium | reverse complement strand
GCCATGGCCGTGCCGTGCTGGCGGGGCGGAAAGCTCTCCAGCAGGATGGCCTGGGACAGGGGCAGCATGCCGCCGCCGCCGGCGCCCTGGAGGACCCGGGCGGCGATGAGCATCGGCATGGAGGTGGCCATGCCGCACAGCATGGAAGCGGCGGTGAACACCACGATGGAGGTCATCATGAGGCGCTTGCGGCCGATGCGCCGGGAGATCCAGCCGGTGGCGGGCAGCATGATGGCGTTGGACACGAGGTAGCTGGTGAGGACCCAGGTGGATTCGTCGGTGGCGGCCGACAGGTTCCCCGCGATGTGCGGCAGCGCCACGTTCGCCACCGAAGAGTCCAGCACCACCATGAAGGTCGCCAGCATCACCGAGGCGGCGATCATCCAGAGGTTCGCCTGCTGTTTCCGCTCCAGCTCTGCGGCTTCGGAATGGGTCCTGGCAGGCGTCATCGTGGCCATCATGATGGTGGCCTCGCGGCGAAGCCCTCTCTATTGTGCCGGGCTAGATGCCCTATGCGCCGAACTTGTCGTCCCAGATGACTTCGGTCCTGGGCTCCTTCTTCAGCCGGTTGATCTGGGATTTGCAGAAATTCAGCTGCTTCTTGAGGGCATTGGCCTGGAAGTTCAAGGCGTATTTGTCGGGGCTCACGGCCGCCCGCAACTGCGCCTTGGCCACGGCCAGCTGCGCCCGGACGCCGGCGCTGTGCTTGCTGAGTCTTTCGATGGCCTGGGCCTTGGGAATCTTCTCGATCTGGACCGGGGTTGCAATGGACGCATTTTTCACAATGGGCTCCTAGCCTTAGCCCAGAAGGATAGCATGTCCCGTTTTTTGATCTGCGCATCACTCCTTCGCGGCGATCTGCTCCAGGCTCTTGCCGGCGGTGCTCATGCCCAGGATGGCCACGGCAAGGGCGCCGAGCACCAGGACGCAGGTGGTCATGGTGAACACGCCGACGAAGCCGATCCGGGCGTAGGTGAAGCCGATGATCAACGGCGCGGCCAGCCCGCCCACCCGGCCGAAGGAGGATGCCACGCCCGTGCCGGTGGAGCGGATGGAAGTGGGGTAGAGCTCCGGCGTGTAGGCGTAGATCCCGGCGTAGGTTCCGTTCATGAAGAACGACAGGCAGAAGCCGCTCATGGTGATGGCAGCGGCGTCCCGGGCGCCGGACAGGAAGAAGGCGGCCACACCGCCCAGCAGGAGATACAGCACGATGGTCCACTTCCGGTCCAGGCGCTCCGTGAGGAAGGCCGCGGAATAATAGCCGGGGATCTGGGCCAGGTAGATGATCAGGCTGTAGCCGAAGCTCTTGGTGATGGTCATCCCCTGCTTGACCAGCAGGGTGGGGATCCAGGTGAAGAAGCCGTAGTAGGAGAAGGTGATGGCCATCCACAGGATCCACAGCATGAGCGAGGTGCGGGCCAGGTCCTTGCTCCACAGGGCGGCGAGGTTCTGGTAGAGGTTCCCGGTCCTGCGGATGCCCATGGCCGGGATCTGCACATCCTGGTAGGGCGCCAGGGTCTCCCCCCGCTTGAGGTAGAACGATTCCATCTGGTCCACCACCAGCGCGGCCTCCGCGGACCGGCCCCGCTGCATCAGCCAGCGCGGCGATTCCGGCAGCGACCGGCGCCACCAGAGCAGCATGACGATGGGCAGGAAGGTGATGACCTGGGCGATGCGCCAGCCTTGGGCGAAGGCCGGCACGATGAAGTAGCCGAGCAGGGCCGCGAACACGAAGCCGAAGGAGAAGAATCCGGACAGGGAGCCGATGAACCGGCCCCGGTACTTGCTCTGCACGAACTCGGACAGGAAGGGCGCGATGATCGCGCTCTCCGCGCCGACCCCGAAGCCGGCCACCACCCGGGACCAGAACAGGAACTGCCAGTTCATCGAGCAGGCCGCGAACAGGGTGGCGAAGGTGTAGACGAACAGGGCGTACATCATCACCTTGCGCCGGCCGATCAGGTCGCCCAGGGTGCCGGCGGTGAAGGCCCCCACCAGGTAGCCGATCATCAGCGAACTGCCCAGCACTCCGGTCTGGCCGGTGCTCAGGCTCCACAGTTTCATGGCCGGGGCCAGGATGAACGCGATCAGGGCCGCGTCCATGCCGTCAAAGGTGTAGCCCAGGCCGCCCATGAACAGGAGCCGCAGGTGCGGTTTGCTGAACGGCAGGCGCTCCAGCCGTTTCAAGGTGTCCAGATCGCCCTCCGCGAATCCGGGAAGCAAGGCATCGGTGCGGTCGGTCATGGTTACCTCCCCCTGGCGATGATGTTCTTGTAGACGTTCCCTTCCTGGATGATCAGCGTGAGGTTCTCCTGGTAGTTCTGGAACAGGCTCATGTCCTTGAGCGGGTCGCCCTTCACCAGGATGAAGTCGGCCAGCTTGCCGGCCTCGATGGTCCCCAGGTCGCGCTCCCGGCGGATGATCTCGGCGTTGGTCTTCGTGGTGGCCACCAGGGCGCCCATGGGCCCCAGGACCCTGGCCTGCAGTTCCAGCTCCATGCCCTTGTGGGTCTGCATCGGCCCGAGCAGATCGCTGCCGGAGCCGATCTTCAGGCCGTGGGCGAGGGCGATGGCCAGGGAGGTCTCCGCCTTGTCCAGGGCCTGGTTGATCTTGCGCACGAAACTTTCGGGCAGGCCCAGTTCCTTGCCCATCCTCGAGATCATCAGGTAGGTGACCATGGTCGGCACCAGATAGGCGCCGGACTCCTTCATGGCCTGGGCCGAGGCGTCGGTCATCAGGTTGCCGTGCTCGATGGTCCGGACCCCGGCCTTGCAGCAGAGCTTGATGCCGCGGTCGGAATAGCAGTGGGCCGCGACGTACTTGCCCGCCGATTCGGCTTCGAACACCGCGGCTTCCATCTCCTCCAGCGAGTACTGGGACGTGTCCAGTTCGTCGCTGGGCGAGGCCGCGCCGCCGCCGGCCATGATCTTGACGAAATCAACCCCCTGCCGGAGCTGCTCCCGGGCGCCCCGGCGCACCGCGCTCACCCCGTCGAACACCCCGGCCACCACCCCGGCGCCATGGTAGAACGGCGGGCAGGTTTCGGTGGCCAGCCGCCAGTCGCCGTGGCCGCCGGTCTGGGACAGGATCCCCCCGGAAATGGACAGCCGGGCCCCGGGCACCAGCCCTTCCGCCACCGCCTGGCGGAATCCGGCGTCGACCCCGCCGCAGTCCCGGGCGGTGGTGAAACCCTGGTCGAGGGTCTCCTGGAGCACCTTCAGCGACTTGATCACCAGGGTCGAGGTGAAATTGCGCCGCTGCTGCTCCACGATGCTGGCGTCCACCGACCCGATGTGCACATGTCCGTCGATCAGGCCGGGCAGCAGCGTCTGGCCCAGGCAGTCGATCACGTCAGCCTTGGCCGGCAGGGCTCCACTGGGGCCCTGCCCCACTTCCTTGATCCGCTGGTCCTCGATCACCACCCAGCCGTTCGGCCGCGGATCCGCGCCGGTGCAGTCGATGATGGTGGCATGGATAAGGATGGTGGTGGTCATGAAACCCTCCTTGAAGGGAATGAAAAGCCGGTTCAACCAGGCACATCGCAATGGGGGAGGAATGGCCACAGCCTAGGACCATTTCCCGCCAGAAACCAGACAAAACTTGGGAACCCATCCTGGGACCGGGAGGCGGAGCCAAAGGATCCCGAATCGGTGGGGTGACATTCAACTAGGTTATTTTAATTTTAATTGATGTTTTTAAACTGATAACTTACAAGTGCCGACTGGACGTATGATGGCAATCTATTTTGAACAAAAATTCTTGGTTAATCAGTTTATTACGCGTATTTCATGATATTTTTGCTTTCTTTATTCTGAAATCATGATGCGACCTATTGTTTGTTTTTTCCGACCCCGAGGGGTTGACAGTATGTTGAAGTTTTCTAAACTCTGTGTGGGACATCCGCCTTGTTTCAGACCCCCATTCAGAGGGTCCAAGGTTTTTTTGTCCCAAGGAGGAGTTATGAACAGCACGCTTCTACTTGACAGTCCTGATCGCGTCATCGCCAAGGCCTGGGCCGATGAAGATTTCAAGAAGGCTCTCCTGGCCAATCCCAGGTTGGCGTTGCGGTCCCAGGGAATCGAGGTGCCCGAGGACGTGACCCTGAATGTGTACGAGAACTCGGCAAAGGTCTTCAACCTGGTGCTGCCGAAACTGCCGGAAATGGCCCTGGTGGGGGAGGCGCTGGATGCCCTCGAGGCGGGCGCTTGCGGGGGCGGTGGCTGCCGTTGCGGGGGCGGTGGCTGCGGCTGCGGGGGCGGGGGTTGTAGCTGCGGGGGCGGAGGTGCTTGCTCCTGCAACTGCATCTGCTGGTGAGCTTTTTCAGCACATTCATTAAAGGCGCATCATGCTCCGACATCCCACGATTAAAGCACACCTGAGAGCGGGCGCCGTGCCCGGAGAGGGGGTGATCCTGGTATCCGAAGAGGGTTCCTGGACGCTCCAGGGACCCCTCTTCGAGGAGGTGCTCCCGCTCCTGGACGGCGTCCGGACACCGGAGCAGATCGCCGCCGCCCTCGCCCCGGCGGTCCCGGCGGAAGTTTATTATGTACTGGAGTTCCTGGAAAAGAAGGGACACCTCATGGACAGGGGGCCGGGGCTGGACGCGCCCCATGAGGCCTACTGGGCGGGCCTGGGCCTGGACCCGGGCTCCGCCTGGGCGGCCCTCCGTTCCGGCCGGGTCCGCATCCGCAGCGCAGGCCAGGTGGATTCCGCCCCCCTGCTCCGGAGCCTGGAGGAGGCGGGCCTGGACCTGGCCGCCGGGGATCCCGGTCTGGAGATCGTGGTCACGGACGACTACCTGCGCGGGGATCTCCTGCGCTGGGCCACCGCGGCCCGGGAGGCCGGCCTGCCCTGGATGCCGCTCAGGCCCCTTGGCCAGGAGTTCTGGATAGGGCCCCTCTGTCCGGCCCGGCCCCCCGCATCCTCCGCCTGTTTCAGCTGCCTCCAGCACCGCCTGCGGCGCAACCAGCAGGTGCAGGAGTTCCTGCGCCGGAGGAACGGCTGGCCGGATCCCCTGCCCACGGCCGTGGCGGCCCTTCCGGCCGCCGTGGGGGCGGCCTGCCGGCTGGCCGCCGTGGAGATCGCCAGGTTCCTGGCCGGAGCCCCCCACAACCTGGAGGACCGGCTGCTGAGCATGGACACCCGCACCTGGGTCTCCAGGAGCCACGCCCTGGTCCGGTACCCCTCCTGCCCCGTCTGCGGCGATCCTCCCCAGCGGCGCCCCGGGCCGGTGCGTCTGGTGTGCCGTCCCGCCGGCCCCTCCGAAGGGAGCGGCCATCGGGTCGCCCCCCCTGAGGCGACCCTGGAGAAATATAGCCATCTCGTGAGCCCCATCACCGGGATCGTGTCCATGGTCGAGCCCCCGGCCGGGACCGGGGGGGTGTTCCAGGTCTGCCTGGGGGGGGCCAACGGCGCCATCCCGCTGGACAGCCTGGAGGGCTTCAAGACCAGCTTCCGGCACCGGAGCGCCGGCAAGGGCCCCACCCTGGCCCAGGCCAAGGCCAGCGCCCTGGCCGAAAGCCTGGAACGGTATTCCACGGAATTCACCGGCGCGGAGTTCCGGACCCTGGCCACCTACCGGGAGCTGGGCGCCGGGGCCATCCACCCCAACGCGGTGATGGGCTTCAGCGAACGGCAGTTCCGGGAGCGCGACGCCTGGAACACGCGCGGGTCGCGCTTCAACTCCGTTCCCGAGCCCCTGGATCCGGACCAGCCGATCCCGTGGTCGCCGGTGTGGTCCCTCACTGGGTCGCGGGAGAAGCTGCTGCCCACCCAGTTCCTCTACTTCCCCGGCCCCGCGGTCAGCCCCGAGCCCAGGCGGAGGTGCTGCCGCGCGTGCTCGAACGGCAACGCCGCCGGCAACAACCTGGAGGAGGCGGTGCTCCAGGGGTTCCTGGAGCTGGTGGAGAGGGACGCCACCGCCATATGGTGGTACAACCGCCTGGCCAGGCCCGGCGTGGATCTTCCCAGTTTCGGCCTGCCCTACCTGACGGACCTCGCCGCCCACTATGACAGCCTGGACCGGGACCTGTGGGCCCTGGACCTCACCCACGATCTGGGCATCCCCGTGTTCGCCGGCCTTTCCTGCCGCAGGGAGACCCGGGGGCAGGTCCTGTTCGGCCTGGGGTGCAGCCTGGATCCGGCCGTGGCCCTGCTGCGCGCCTTCGCGGAGCTGAACCAGTTCATCTCAGGCATCGGGCCCAAGGCCCAGGCCCCGCTGGGCGACGAGGAATCCCTGCGCTGGCTGCGCACCGCGACCCTGGACAACCGGCCCTACCTCGCACCGGACCCAGGGGTTCCCCCCAGGCGGCCGGGGGATTTCGCCAACGCCGCCAGCGGCGACCTCCTGGCGGACATCCAGTACTGCAAGGGGCTGGTGGAGGCCAAGGGGATGGAGATGCTGGTGCTGGACCTGACCCGGGCGGATGCCGGCATGCCCGTGGCCAAGGTGATCGTGCCCGGCCTCCGCCATTTCTGGGCCCGCTTCGCCCCGGGCCGGCTCTACGACGTCCCGGTGGCGATGGGCTGGCTGGAGCGCCCGGTGCCGGAGGCCGAGCTCAATCCCACCCCGGTTTTTGTTTGATCGGCCTCACCCTCGCCCTCAAGCCCTCGGTCCGGCTCCTGGAGGATGCCGCCGGGCTGGAGGAGCCCGGCGGCAGACGGCTGCGGCTCTCCGCGGCCGGTCCGGACCAGCGGGCGTTCCTGCGGGCCCTGGCCGCGGGCGGCAGCACCGAGGAGGCGCTTTGCGCCTCCCTGGAGCTTCGCTACCTCCTGGCCCTGGTGGAAAAGGAGGGATGGATTTGCCATTCCCTCACCCAGGTCGGGCGCGTGCTGGCCACCCTGGAACCCCTGGCCCGGGAATTCCGCTTCCAGCGGGCGGGGGAAGGGACCTGGCGGCTTTCGCGCTTCGCCTGGATCCGCCGGCTGGAAGGAGAAGCGGTCCTGGAAAGTCCTCTGGGCTTCGGCCGGGTCCTGCTGCGGGATCCGGAGCTGCTGGAGCGGGTGGGCCGCCTGTGCCTGCCCCAGACCCCGGACAGCCTGGATCTGCCCCCTGCCCTGGCCCGGGCCTTCCTGTCCCTGCTGCTCAGCGCCGGCGCCGTGGCCCCCTGCGCGGCCGGGGGCCAGTTGCCGGAAGACCGGGACCCGGTTCTGCGCCCATGGGAATTCCACGACCTGCTGTTCCACAGCCGCAGCCGCCAGGGCCGGCACACCGAACCCGTGGGCGGCACCTTCCGCTTCCTGGGCGACCTCGCCCCGCTCCCCGGCCTGAAGCCGGGCCAGCGGCCGGGGATCCCCCTGCCGGAGCCCACATTGCCCCGGGAGGTCCCGCCTTTCTTCAGCGTGCTGGATGCCCGGCGCTCCGTCCGCGCTCCCAGGCGGGATCCCATCACTCTGGCGCAATTGGGCACCTTCCTCCACTACGTGGCCCGGGTCCGCGGGTTGCTGCCGCCGGACCCCGGGGCCGGGCGCGCCTACGAGGCGGTTTCCGGGCCCTGCCCCGGGGGCGGAGGCCTGCACGAGATCGAACTGTACCTGACCGTATCCCGGTGCGCCGGACTGGAGCCGGGGTTCTACCACTATGCCGCCGGTGCCCACGCCCTGGAGCGCTGGCCGGATCCGGAGGCCGCGGGGCAGTTGTCGCGCCATGCCGCGGCGGCCATGGGATCGCCGTCCGCCCCGGACATCCTGTTCACCCTCGCCGCCCGGTTCCAGCGGGTGGCCTGGAAGTACCAGACCCTCGCCTACGCGCTCATCCTAAAGAACACCGGCGTGCTGTACCAGCAGATGTACCTGGTGGCCACCGCCCTGGGACTGGCCCCCTGCGCCATCGGCACCGGGGACACCCAGGTGTTCGCCCGGGCCTCGGGACTGGGGTTCACCCAGGAGTCCTCGGTGGGGGAATTCGCCCTTTCGGGGTAAGCGGACCGGCCGGTCAGGATCGACAGCAGCGCTTGTGCTTGATCCCGCTGCCGCACGGACAGGGGTCATTGGCCCGGGCCCGCCCGGCGGGGGCGAAGGCGCGCAGGGGACGCCCGGCCTTCCAGTGCGCCGCCAGCCGGGCCAGCACCGGCCGGCAGTGGCGGAAGAAGCGCCGGTAGGACGGGCACAGCCAGTTGACGCCGGGCTCTCCGGAGGGCTCGGCCAGGATCCGGTCCTTGGGGCAGCCGCCGTTGCAGAACTTCAGCACATCGCAGGCCCGGCACCGGGCCGGCAGGCCGTCTCGCTTGTTCCGGCCGAAGGCCGCCAGGGCCGGGGCCGCGGTCAGCTCGGCCAGGGGCTGGTGGCGCAGGCTGCCCAGCAGGTGCCCGGCATCGACGAAGTGGTCGCAGGCGTAGACGCTGCCCTCGTGCTCCAGCACCACCACGTCGCCGCAGGTCTCGCGGAAGGTGCAGAGGGCGTGGGGCAGGCCGCAGGCGGGACGGAACGCCTCGTCGAAGGTCTGCACCACGATCCGGCCCAGGTCGTTGCGGATCCATTCGTCGAACACCGCGCACAGGAATTCGCCCACGGCCTCGGGGGCCGCTGTGGCCGGGCCCGGGGTGCCCGCGGGCGGCACCAGGGGCAGGAACTGCAGGTGGGTGACCCCCAGGTCCCGGAAGAACCGGTAGACCGGAACCGGGCTGGCGACGTTGCCCGCATGGAGCACGCACAGCACGTCGCAGTGGACGCCGTAGCTGCGCAGCAGGCGGAAGGCGCGCATGACTTCGGCATGGGTGGGCTGGCCGCCGCGGGTGCGCCGGAAGGCGTCGTGGCATGGGGCCGGGCCGTCCAGGCTCAGGCCCACGGAGAACCGCTCCTGGGCCAGGAAGCGGGCCCAGGCCTCGTCCAGCTGGGTGCCGTTGGTCTGCAGGCCGTTGCTGATGACCCGGCCGGCCGGGCGGTGCGCCTGCTGCAGGGCCACGATCCGCCGGAAATAGTCCAGGCCGAGCAGGGTGGGTTCGCCCCCGTGCCACTCGAAGTGGGTGGCGGGCCCGGCGCAGCCCTCTAACCGCTGGCGGATGTAGGCCTCCAGCAGGTCGTCGGCCATGCGCGGCACCGGGGCCTGGGGGAACAGCTGAGCCTTGGGCAGGTAGTAGCAGTAGGCGCATTCGAGGTTGCAGCGGGCGCCCGCCGGCTTGGCCATGACCAGGCAGGGCCTCGGCGGGTCCGGCTCCCCGGAGGTCACGTGCCGACCGTCCGCCGCAGGAAATCCAGCAGCCGGGCGAAGGAGTCCCGGGTGGCGCCGACGTGGTAGACCGGCCGGGTGTCGTTGAAGAACGCGTGCGCCGCGCCCTCATAGACATGGGGCTCGAAGGACTTGCCCGCGGCGGCCATGGCCTCGGCGAAGGCCGGCAGGCCGGCGTTGACCCGCTCGTCCAGGCCGCCGTAGAAGCCCATCACCGGGCACTGGATCCGCGGCACCCGGTCCAGGGGCGGCGCGCTGCCGTAGAAGATGGCGGCGCCGCGAAGCCCGGGCTCCTCGCAGGCCAGCAGGGCCGAAAGCCCCCCGCCCATGCAGAAGCCCAGGCAGGCCACGGGCTGGCCGGCCGCCGCGGGGCACTGGTCCAGGTAGGCCACCGCGGCGCGCAGGGCCGGCACGAACCGGTCCAGCTGCCCCAGGCGCCCGAACAGGGTGCCGAGGGATTCCTCGATGCGCGCCGCCTCCGGGCCCGGCAGCGCGGCCAGGGCGGCCGCCCGGAGCGCCGTGTCGGCCCAGGCGGCGGGCGGCAGGCTGTTCATGAAGCCCTGCACTTCGCTGATCCGCTCCCGCAGCAGCGGCAGCGGCCGCGCGCCCCCCGAGCTGTAGAGGTCGGGCGCCAGCGCCGCGTAGCCGGCCTCGGCCAGCCGCCGGGTCACGTCCTCGATGTGCCGGTCCACCCCCCATATCTCCTGGATGATCACCACCCCGGGCAGGGGCAGCGCGGCCCGCTCGGGCCGGGCGAGATATCCGCTGTGCTCACCGTACTGGACCCACTCAGTCTGCACTGGCATGTTCGGCTCCCTGGATGAAATGGAATCGGGGAGATTCTACCAGCGTTCAGCCCGCCGGTGACTGGACGGACGCCATGTCCGGGCTTTGCCCGGACATGGCGTGGGGGTGTGGGGGGACGGAGAGCGAACGAAGTGAGCGCGCGGTCCCCCCACAACAGCATCAGACTCTTTCGAACACGGCGGCGATGCCCTGGCCGCCGCCGATGCAGAGGGTCACCAGGGCGTAGCGGCCCCCGCTGCGGTGCAGCTCGTAGATCGCCTTCACCGCCAGCATGGCCCCGGTGGCGCCTATGGGGTGGCCCATGGCGATGGCACCGCCGTTGGGATTGACCTTGGCCGGATCGAATTCCAGGGCCTTGGAGACGGTCAGCGCCTGGGCGGCGAACGCCTCGTTGCCTTCGATCACGTCCATGTCGGCGATCCTGAGGCCGCTGCAGAGCATGGCCGCCTTCACCGCCCCGATGGGGCCTTCGCCCATGTAGTCGGGATCCACCCCGCCCAGGCCCCAGCCCACGACGCGGGCGATGGCCTTGGCCCCCACCCGGGCCGCGGCGCCGGCCTCGCCCAGCACCAGGGCCGCGCCCCCGTCATTAAGGCTGGAGGCGTTGCCCGCGGTGACCGTGCCGCCCTGGGGCATGAAGGCCGGCTTGAGCTTGGCCAGGTCGGCCATGGTGACGCCCGGGCGCACGTGCTCGTCCTGGTCGAAGATGACGGTGCCCTTCTTGGTGACCTGCTCGATGGGGATGATCTGGCTCTTGAAGCGCCCCTCGGCGATGGCCAGGGCGGCCCGGCGGTGGGATTCCACCGAGAAGGCGTCCTGCTCCTCCCGGGAGATGGCCCACTTCACCGCCAGGTTCTCGGCGGTGATGCCCATGTGCTTGCCGCCGAACGGGTCGGTGAGGGCCCCCACCATCATGTCCAGCAGCTTGGTGTCGCCCATGCGGGCGCCCCAGCGGACTGTGGGAAGCAGGTAGCCGGCGCGGGTCATGGATTCCACGCCGCCGCCCAGGGTGAACTCGGACTCGCCCAGCTCGATCTGCTGGGCGGCGCTCACCACCGCCTGCAGCCCAGAGCCGCAGAGCCGGTTCACACCCATGGCCTTGGAGTGGTGGCTCATGCCGCCCCGGATGCAGGACACCCGGGACACGTACATGTCCCTGGGCTCGGTGTGGATGATGTGGCCCAGGAAGCCTTGGTCCACCAGCTCGGGATCCACTCCGGCCCGGGCGATGGCCTCGGTCACCACCCGCTGGCCTATATCCACGGGCGCGAAGTCCTTCAGACCGCCGTTGTAGTCCCCGATGGCCGTGCGGACGCCGCTCAGCACCAGGATGTCTCGATGAATGCCCATAAGGTTCACTCCTTTCTCTTGGGTTGTTTTCAGGCCGGTCAGGCCATGTGCATGCCGCCGTTGATGTTGATGACCGCCCCGGTGATGAAGCCGGCCAGGTCGGAAGCCAGGTACGATACCAGCCCGCCGATCTCCTCGGGCCGGCCGAAACGCTGCATGGGGATGGAGGTGCGGATGGTCTCGCGCACGTCCTCGCGGATGGCCAGCACCATGTCGGTGGCGATGTAGCCCGGGGCGATGGCGTTGACGGTCACGCCCTTGGTCACCAGTTCCTGGGCCAGGGCCCGGGTGAAGCCCAGGCAGCCGGCCTTGGCGGCGGAGTAGTTCACCTGCCCTGCCTGACCCTTGACCCCGTTCACGGACGAGATGTTGATGATGCGGCCGAAGCCGCGTTCGGCCATGCCCGGGGAGATGGCGTGGGTGACGTTGAACAAGCTGGTGAGGTTGGTGCCGATCACCGCGTCCCACATGCCCCGGTCCATCTTGGGGAAGAACTTGTCACGGGTGATGCCGGCGTTGTTGACCAGGACGCTGATGGGACCCAGCGCCTCGGTGACCGTGGCCGCCATGCGGGCGCAGGCGGCCTCGTCGGTGACGTCCGCTTCCACCTGGAAGAAGTCGAAGCCCAGGGCCTTCTGGGCCGCCATCCATTCGGGCGCGGGGGGGAAGTCGGGGAGGCAGTTGGCGGCCACCAGGTAGCCGTCCTTGGCCAGGGCCTGGCAGATGGCCGTGCCCAGCCCGCCCATGGCGCCAGTGACGAGTGCGACTTTTTTGCTCATGTTCATGCCTTTCTGAAGAAGGGAGGTTTGACTAGCACCGTTAGATCACGCCTGGATTCAAGGTTCGCCTGGGCATAAGCAGGCGTAACGGAGCAAGCTCCGTAACGCCTGCTAACTGATGTCGACGTCCTTGTTGGTCTCCTTGGCGAAGGAGACCGAGACGACAGTGATGACCACCAGGAGCATCATGTAGTAGGCGATGTAGGTCGGGCCCTTGCCGGACGCGACGCCCACGGCCAGCAGCCAGGTGGCCACCAGGGGAGACAGGCCGCCGGCGAAGATGGAGGCCAATTGGTAGCCGAAGGAGGCGCCGCTGTAGCGCACCCGGGCCGAGAACATCTCGGACAGGAAGCTGGCCTGCGGGCCATACATGGCCGCGTGGCCGAGGCAGACGGGAATGACGATGGCCAGAGCGATCATCGTGGGGTCCTTGGTGCCCAGCATCCAGAAGAAGGGGAAGGCCAGGACGCCGCAGGCGATGGCGCCATACATGTAGACGGGACGGCGGCCCCACCGGTCGGACAGGGCGCCCCAGCCGGCGCAGGTGAAGATCCCGAAGAAGGCGGCCCAGAGCAGGCCGTTGAGGCCCACGACGCGGGGCACCTTGAGGTAGGTGGAGATGTAGGTCAGGGAGAACACGGTGAAGACGTAGAACAGGCCGTTCTCGGCGAAGCGGGCGCCCATGGCGATGAAGATGTTCTTGGGGTGCTTGGTGAGCGCCTCGATGATGGGCATCTTCACTTCCTGCTTCTGCTCCTTCATTCTCTTGAAGACCGGGGACTCGGCGACGGTCATCCGGATCCAGATGCCCACGGCGACCAGGATGAAGCTGAGCAGGAAGGGCACGCGCCAGCCCCAGGACAGGAAAGCGGCATCGGGCATCTTGGAGACGGCCCGGAACACGATGGTGGAGAGCAGCAGGCCCACGAAGGCGCCCAGCTGGGGCCAGGAGCCGTAGAAGCCGCGCCGGTTGGCGGGAGCGTGCTCCACCGCCATCAGCACCGCGCCGCCCCACTCGCCGCCCAGGCCGAAGCCCTGCAGCAGGCGCATGCCGACCAGGAGGATGGGCGCCCAGATTCCGATGACGGCGTAGGTGGGCAGCAGCCCGATGAAGGCCGTGGACAGGCCCATGATCATCAGGGTCAGGTAGAGCATCTTCTTGCGGCCGATCCTGTCGCCGAAATGGCCGAACACGATGCCGCCCACGGGGCGGGCGATGAAGCCCAGGGAGAACGTGGCGAAGGCCAGGAGCGTGCCCACGAGGGGGTCGTAGCTGGGGAAGAACAGCTTGTTGAACACCAGCGCGGCGGCGGTGCCATAGAGGAAGTAGTCGTACCACTCGATGGAGGTGCCGATCATGCTGGCGAACGCCACTTTCACGATCTGATTGTACTCCGGCGGTGGAAAGCTGGAATCGATGGCCTGCGGAGCGGCAGGGGTTTCGGCGAGTGCCACGGGGACCTCCTGGGGTGAGAGTGGGAAAGGGTGAAGGACGGTTCGGCTTGGAAGAGGCTGGCCGGTTCAGCCGGTTCAGGTTCAGGCCTTGGGCAGCATGCTTAGGAGGCCCATGGGTTCATTGCGGAAGATGCATTCCGGCATGAGCCGGAGTTCGGGGGCGATGGCCGGGGTGAAGTCCATGTGGGCGAGGATGTCCCGGTCCAGGTCCATGCCCGGGGCGATCTCGATGAGTTCCAGCCCTTTTTCCATGAGCCGGAACACGCAGCGCTCGGTGATGTAGAGCACCTTCTGTCCCTGTCGGTGGGCCACCGGGCCGCTGAAGGTGCGGTGCTCCACTTCCTTGACGAACTTGCGGGTGGCGCCTTCCTTGATGATCCGCAGCCGTCCGTCCGACACCGCCACCTCCAGGCCGTTGGCGGTGAAGGTGCCCACGAATATGACGGCCTTGGCCGACTGGGAGATGTTGATGAAGCCGCCGGCCCCGGCCAGGCGGGGGCCGAACTTGCTGACGTTGAGGTTGCCCTGGCGGTCCGCCTGGGCCAGGCCCAGGAAGGCCAGATCCAGGCCGCCGCCGTCATAGAAGTCGAACTGGGAAGGCTGGTCGATCACCGCGGCGGCGTTGGAACCCGCGCCGAAGCTCAGGCCGGCGGCGGGGACCCCGCCGATGATACCGGGCTCGGTGGAGAGGGTCATGAGGTCGGAAGCGCCCTCCTCCACCGCCACCGCGGAGATCCCCTCGGGCATGCCGATGCCCAGGTTGACCACGCAGTCCGGCTTCAGCTCCATGGCCGCCCGGCGCGCGATCAGTTTGCGGTCGCTCAGCTCCATGGCCGGCATGGACGACATGGGGATGCGGATCTCGCAGCTGTAGGCCGGGTTGTACTGCTCGGCGAAGGTCTGCATGTGGTACTCGGGGCCCTCCGCCAGCACCACGTAGTCCACCAGCACCCCCGGGACCTTCACCTGGCGCGGATTGAGGGAACCGCGCTCGGCCAGCCGCTCCACCTGGACGATCACCTTGCCGCCGCTGTTGTGCACCGCCATGGCGATGGCCTGGGCCTCCAGGGTCAGGGCCTCGCGCTCCATGGTGATGTTGCCGTCGGGGTCCGCGGTGGTGCCGCGGATGATGCCGATGTGGACCGGGAAGGTCTTGTAGAAGAGGTAGTCCTGGCCGTGGATGGTCATGTGCTCCACCAGGTCTTCCTGGGCACTCTGGTTGATCTTGCCGCCGCCGAACTCCGGATCCACGAAGGTGCCCAGGCCGATGCGGGTGATGATCCCGGGCTTGCCTCCGGCGATGGCGCGGAACAGCTGGGCGATGACGCCCTGGGGCAGGTTGTAGCCCTCGATCTGCTCGGCGAAGGCCAGGGCCGCGAGCTTGGGCGCCATGCCCCAGTGCCCGCCCACCACCCGCTTGAGCAGGCCCTGGTGACCCAGGTGGTTGAGCCCGCGGAGCTTGCCGTCCCCCTGCCCGGCGGCGTAGACCAGGCTCAGGTTTTTCGGACCCGCGGTCTTGAGGAAGCGCTGCTCCAGCGCCACGACGATGTTCTCGGCGAAGCCGATGCCGATGAACCCGCCGGTGGCCAGGGTGTCGCCGTCCTTGACGCAGGCCACGGCCCCGGCGGCGTCGATGACCTTGCTCCGGCGCGGGGGGACCCCAGGGGAGGCTACGGAAGGCGTGGCGGCACTGGACATGGCGGCTCCTGGATTAATGGGCTTTCCATGTCCAGAGCAAGAGCCGTGCCATTACGGTAAGTAACTGAAATATCAATTTTTAGTGTTTTGATCTGAGTAGGGTCGTCTCTATCTGGAGATTCCGGGTCCGTTCCGTTCAAGCCCGCCGTGGCGTTTTTTTCCGGTTTCAAGGATGTCGGGATGGGCAGTGTTAGCCTCAGTCTCCATCGGGAGACGCGTCGCCCTATTGAGACGGCCGCTGCAGGGCGGTCATCCGCTTGTAGAAGGTGGCCCGGCCGATGCCCAGCCGGCGGGCCGCATCCACCACCTTGCCGTTGCAGGCGGTGAGGGCCGCCTCCAGGATCCGCCGCTCGGCCTCGCCCATGGCCTCGGCATAGCTGGAGCCCGCCGCAACGTCCGGCAGGACCGCGGTCCTCGCGGGAGCCTTCACCAGGCCCTGGAAGTCCGAGACCTCCAGCCGGTGTTCATCGGTGTTCAGCACCGCCCGTTCCAGCACATTGTGCAGTTCCCGCACGTTCCCCGGCCAGGGGTGGCGCCGCAGCAGGTCCATGGCCTCGGCGCTCAGCTCCCGCCCGGGCGCCCCGCTGCGCAGCCCGGTCTTCTCCAGGAGGTGCTCGCACAGCAGCTCCAGATCGTCCAGGCGCTCGCGCAGGGGCGGCACTGAGATGTTCAGCACGTTCAGACGGTAGAACAGATCCTTGCGGAACCGGCCGTCCTCGGCCATGGCTTCCAGGTCCTGGCTGGTGGCGGCCAGGATGCGCACATCCACCCGGATCACCCGGTTGGATCCCAGCGGCTCGAATTCGTGCTCCTGCAGCACCCGCAGCAGCTTCGCCTGCAGGTTGAGGGGCATGTCGCCGATCTCGTCCAGGAACAGGGTGCCGTGGTCCGCCAGTTCGAACTTGCCGGGGCGCGGCTTGCGGTCCGCCCCAGTGTAGGCCCCCGGCGCCACCCCGAAGAACTCCGCCTCCAGCAGGTTCTCGGGCACCGCCGCCACGTTGACCGTGACGAACGGCTTGTATGATCTGGGCCCCCCTGCGTGGATGGCGTGGGCCAGCAGCTCCTTGCCGGTGCCGGTCTCGCCGTGCAGCAGCACCGGCGCGCTGAGCTGGGCGGCGCGCCGGGCCAGCCGCTTCACCTCCATGGTGGAGGGGCTGTTGCCGATGAACGAGGTGAAGGTGTACTTGGTACGCCGGGCCTCGGCCAGCTTCTTCTGGACCTTGACCAGCTCGGTCTGCAGGGCCGAGAACCGTTCGAACAAAGGTTTGAGTGATTCATAGTGACTGAACAGGGCGAAGCCCACGGCCCCCACCACTTCGCCATCCTCGCCGCGCACCGGCATGCGCATGACCACGAAGGTCTGGTCGCCGAAATCCAGCAGATCGAGCAGGATCGGGTTCCCGGTTTCCACCACCTGGCGCATGAGGCTGTTGGGGATGATCTCCTCGATGTCCCGGCCGATGGCCAGGTGCGGGTCGACGTTCAGCCGGGCGGCGTAGCGGTCGTTGATCCAGACCACGTGGGAAGTCCGGTCCACGATCACGGTGCCCTCGCACAGGCCCTCAAAGCAGTCGAACATGGACTGCATGGCCTTTTGCTGGAGCAGGTTGGGATCCTGCAGGGTGAGGAGGTGTCTGGTCACAGAAGGATCCGGGGGCGGGGGATTACGATTCTAGCCCACCCCCCGGGGCGCGAAAAAAATTAATCTTTTTATCTTCCCCAGCCGATACCCTCAAAGAGAGGAAACCCATCGACCTCCCAAGGAGGAGCCCATGAGCTCGAGCCTGAGTGTCACAGGGGTCACATCAGCCCCCCCCCAGCCCACCCCGCCCGTTCAGAAACCCCAGGCCGCGCCAGCCGCCCCGGCCCAGCCGACCATAGCCCAACTCATTGACGAGCCTGTGTTTGAGCTCACCCAGCAGGCCCAGGCCGGCAACACCCAGGCCCAGCAGGTGCTGACCCAGGAACAGGCCGCCAACGCCCCGGCCACGGTCGCCGCCGCCGGCGCCGCCGCCGCCCCGGGTTCCATCAATATTGTTGCGTAGCTGCCTAGGTCGGGAACTCGTGGTTGGCGATGAGCACTTCCATGCCGGTGAGCAGGCTTTCCCGGTGTGAGATCGCTTCGAAGACCACGTCCCGGTTGGAAACCACCCCGAGCACGTGCTTGCCGTCCACCACCGGCAGGTGGCGGATCTGCTTCTCGGACATGAGGGCCATGCAGTCGTCCACCGTGGTTGAGGGTTTGACGAAGTAGACATGGCTGGTCATCACGTCCGCCACGGGCTGGGTCAGGCAGGCGGTGCCCTGCTCGGCCATGAGCCGCACGAAGTCGCGCTCCGAGAAGATCCCGGCCAGGCGCTCTCCGTCCATGACCACCAGGGCGCCGATCTTCTTTTCGTTGAGGCGCCTGACGGTGTCCAGCACGCTCGTCTCGGGGTCGACGAACCAGAAGTTGTTCCCCTTGCGTTCGAGGATGGTCCTGATCGTACTCATGGCGGGCTCCTACAGGAATCATGATGCTAACACCGTTAGACGGTGTCTTTATTAGGCGTGCAGTTTGGCACAACCAGCCGTAACGGAGCAAGCTCCGTAACGGCTGCTAGCTGAACCCGGGGCCCGGATCAACTTCGGGTGATGCGCTGGCGCACCTCCATCACGAAGGCTTCGAACCTGGCCTGGTCCGGGCCGGCCTTGCAGATGTCCAGCCCCGGCTTGCCGTTGGCCCGGGGGAAATGGACGAACTGGCGCCGGGGCAGGCTGAGCAGGGCCACCACGAAGGCGACGCCGGCCACCGGCCAGCCCAGGACCGCGGCCCGCCGCACCAGTTCCGGGTAGCCGCTCCGGGACAGCACCAGGGCGAAGGCCACGGCGATGGAGCCGACCATCACCCCCTTGGGGAACCAGCGGTTCTTGACGGTGAAACGGTTGATCTGGCCGGAAAGGTCCCCCAGCTTCACGACGATCTGGAAACGCCGGCCGAAGGTCCACCGGGCGGCCACCTCCACCCGGTCCGGGTAGAGGCGGAACACCCGGCGCACCTGGGGCAGGCGCTCGGTATAGGTGGCGATGGGGGTTTCGGCGGACGGGGGCATGGTCATGATTCTACCGCAGGGTCCCGGGTTGGCCGCCTATGATCAGGATCATGGATCTGGTACTGGTGGCTATCCACATCGAGGTGTCCCCGCGGGCGGTGCCCCTGGGCCCGGCCCAGCTGGCCTCGGCCCTGAAACGCGCCTACCCGGCCGCGCTGCGGACCCACATCCTGGACCTGTTCCTGGGGCAATCCGCCGAAGCCTGCGCGGACCAGGTTCTGGCCTGGGAGCCCCAGGCCGTGGGGTTGTCCATGTATGTGTGGAACCGGGCCCTGGCCCTGGAGCTGGCCCGGATCCTGAAAGCCCGCCGGCCCGGCATCGTCGTCTTTGCGGGCGGCGCGGAAGCCACGGCGGACCAGGCCGGGGTCGAGGCGGATCCCGCCGTGGACTTCGTGCTGCCGGGCGAGGGGGAGGAACTCATCGTGGCGGCCATGGGCCAGCTGCTCCAGGGCGCCGCGACGGCGGACATCCGCGCGGGGGTCCGGCCCGCCCCCATCCAGGATCTGGCCACCCTGGCCAGCCCCCACCTGGACGGGACCCTGGACCCGCGCGACTATGCCGGCCAGTTGTGGGAGCTGTCCCGGGGCTGCCCCTTCACCTGCGACTTCTGTTTCGAATCCCGGGGCGGATCGGGCACCCGGCGGGTGCCCATGGCCCGGGTGGAGGCCGAGCTCAGGCTGTTCGAGCAGTGCCTGGTGAGCCAGGTGTTCGTCCTGGACCCCACCTTCAACTACCACAAGGCCCAGGCCAAGGCCGTGCTGCGCCTGATCCGCGCCACCGCCCCCGGCATCCACTTCTTCTTCGAGATCCGCAGCGAGTTCCTGGACCGGGAGCTTGCCCGGTTGTTCGCGGAGGTGAAGTGTACCCTCCAGATCGGCCTGCAGAGCGCCGACGACCGCGTGCTCCGGAACATCGGCCGGAGCATGGACCGGGCCGATTTCCAGCGCAAGATCCTGCTGCTGCACCAGGCCGGCGCCAGCTATGGCTTCGACCTGATCTACGGCCTGCCCGGGGACACCCTGGAGGGGTTCCGGGCCAGCCTGGACTTCGCAATGGGGCTGGGGCCCAACCACCTGGACCTGTTCCGGCTGTCGGTGCTGCCCGGCACCCGGCTGCGGGAGACCGCCGCGGGCCTGGGCCTGGTCCACCAGCAGGAGCATCCCTACCTGGTGCTGTCCTCCCCCGGCTTCGGCGCTGGCGACCTGGACCGGGCCGCGCGGCTGGCCCGCGCCTGCGACCTGTTCTACAACCAGGGCAAGGCCGTGCCCTGGTTCGCCATCCTCCTGTCGGCCCTGGGCATCGGCGCCGCGGAATGCTTCGAGCGCTTCGCCGGCTTCCTCGACGGCCACCCCGCCGGGGACATCACCGCGCTGCAGTGCGGCTTCGTCAAGGAGGCGTTCCGGGACGATCCCAACCCGGCCCAGGGTCGCATCGCCGCGGACATCGCCACCTGGTTCGGCCGCTCCGCCGCGTTGGTGGAGGCCGCCCTCACCGAGCCGGGGGACGCCCCCACCTGCCGCGCCGCCTTCCACCACGATCCCCGGGCCCTGCTGGAGCAGCTCGCCGCGGGCATCACCGAACTGGAGGACCTGACCTTCATGGTTCCGCCGGGGCCCTGCGAAGTCGAGCTGTACCTGGACCAGGGCGAACCGCGGATCCGCTAGCAACTGTTGCGGAGCTTGCT
>PLUC01000181.1:0-5882 GCA_003165415.1 Holophagaceae bacterium | reverse complement strand
TCCCGAGCGGATCCAACGGTGCTAGATTCTGCTGTTGAGACCCGGGAGCCTGGGGCCTTCAGTGGCTGGCGGGGGCGTCGGTGAGCCCTTCCCCGGAGACCACCAGTTCCACCCGGCGGTTTTCCTGGCGGCCCTCCGCCGAGTCGTTGCCGGCGACGGGATGCTCGGCGCCGAGGCCCCGGGTGACGATGGCGTCGGCCGGCACCCCCTGGCTCACCAGGAAGTCCCGGGCGGCCTGGGCCCGGCTGGCGGACAGCCTCTCGTTGATGGCGGCGGTGCCGGTGCTGTCGGTGAAGCCGTCGGCCTCGATCCGCAGGCCCTTGTGGGTGGCCAGGATGCCGGCGACCTTGGCCAGCTTCTCCCGGGCCTCGGGCTCCAGGGTGGACTGGCCGGTCCTGAACAGCTCCCCGGACATGCTCACGATGAGCCCGCGGGCGGTGGCCTTGGTCTCGAGGATGCCGTTGAACTGCTCCATCAACTGGGCGCGCAGGGTCTCATTGTCGTTCTCGGCCAGCTTGGCCTGGGTGACCGCCTGCTCCTTGGCGAGCGTCGCCTGGGCCGCCTCCTGCCTGGCCTGCTCCAGCTTTTCCTCGGTCAGCTTGCGCGCCGAGGCCTCCAGTTCCATCCGCTGGCCGCGCTCGGCCAGCACCCGGGCCTCCTCGGCGCTCTGGGTGGCGGACCGGGCGGCCATGGCTCTGCCCTTGACGTCTCCCTGGCCGGGCTGGGTCTGCTGGAGGTAGTCGGTGGCCCTGGCCAGGGCGTCCTTGGCGTAGGTGGCGGCCCCGGCCCCCTGGGCGATCCGCACCGCCTGGTGCGCCTGCTGCATGGACAGATCAGTCTGGGGCTCGGTGGCGACCGGGGCGGCGGCGAGATTCATGGCGTACTGCCGGATCGGCACCAGCTCCAGCTTGGCCTCGACCAGCTCGACCTTGACCTTGGTGTCCTTGCCCAGGGTGTTCTTCAGCACCACGGCGTCGCTGGGCCGGGTCACAGCGAAGTACGGCTCCGCCGTGACCATCAGGCCGAAGGCCGGCATCTGCTCGGTGGCCATCACCTTGCTTGTCCCCTTCTTGACCTGGAGTTCGCCAAGATTGGCCGTCTGCCCTTCCGGCGAGACCGCCCACAGCACGTAGGTCAGGCAGGCCTCGCCGAAGGTGGAGGCGGCCGGCAGATGCTCGAACTTGGCCTTGATGGTCGAGATGCCTTCCCTGGTCTTGACCTTGGCCTTGCCGGTGGCCGCCGGCAGCAGGGCGGTCCCCTGGAACTCGATCCGGGTGGACGCGTTCAGCAGGCGGTAGTTCATGGCCTCGATGGAGCAATGGGTCCGGACCGGCTCGGCCACCGGGGCCGGGGCGGCCTCGGAGAGGTGCTGGGACGCGGGCGCGGGCATGGGCACCTGGGACTGGGCCAGCAGCAGCGCGGATGCCAAGGGGATGGTTCGGCAGAATTTCATGGTCACCTCCGGGTTGTGGATTCGATGAGTCGTGCTTGAACTCCGGTCGCCTGACGCTGGGGCGCCCGCAAGCCGGACCAGGGCATCGCAAAGGTTGTGCCATCCGAAACGGGCGAGGCCAGGCACGGCAACCGCCGGCCTGGGCCTCGGTCCGTTCCGATCAATTTGGTGCCGGTCCGATTATTTTGATCTGCAAGCCGCCGGTAGAATGGAGCCATGATCATTCCCGATATTGATGACCTCATCCTGGAGCACGACGACGAGACCGGCATCGAGGAGCTCGGCCGGCGGGTGCTGTCCCGGGGCCCCTGGACCACGGTGGCGTTCCTGGTGAAGACCCGGGCCAGCGACGGCGGCCCATGGGAGGGCCCCTTCCTGTGGCTGCACCGCTATCAGAAGGTGGCCCAGGGCTGGAAGCTGGTCAGCCGCTTCCACACCACCGAGGGCGAGCAGCTGGAAGGCCTGGTGCAGGCCCTGAGGCAATGGGGCCTTATTTCGTGAGGGTGAACCGGTCCAGTTCCTTCCCCTGGAGAGGGCAGCCCCTGCTCCCGCCACCCCGGAGACCCGGACAGGACGAACGCCCCGGGTCGTGAGAAGCTGAAAGTTTAGGGGGAGTACGCATGGCCATCGCACTGGGTCTCGTCAAGGTGAGCAAGCGCTTCGGCGCCCAGCCCATCCTGGAGGACCTGACCTTCGGCCTGCAGATGGGTGAGAAGGTGGGGCTCATCGGCCGCAACGGCGCGGGCAAGTCCACCCTGTTCAAACTGCTGGCCGGCGAGGACAGCCCCGATTCCGGGCAGGTGGTGCTCACCCAGGGCCTGCGCGTGGCCCACCTGTCCCAGGACCCTCATTTCGCGCCCGACGCCACCGTCCGCAGCGCCCTGGAAACCGCCCTGGCCGACCACAAAGAGCTGATCCGGCGCCACGCCAAGATCCACGAAGAGCTCCAGTCGCCCGGGGCGGACCAGGACCGGCTGCACGCGGAGCTGGACGGGGTCGAGCATCACCTGCACCATATGGGCTGGGACCTGGAGCCCCGGCTCAAGGAAGCCCAGACCACCTGGGGCCTCGTGGACCTGGAAGCCGCGGTGGAGAGCCTGTCGGGCGGCTGGCGCAAGCGGGTGGCCCTGGCCCAGGCCTGGCTCAAGGATCCCGACGTGCTGGTCATGGACGAGCCCACCAACCACCTGGACCCGGAGCAGGTGGAGAAGCTGGAACTCTGGCTGCAGCAGTTCGCGGGCGCCCTGCTGCTCATCACCCACGACCGCCACCTGCTGGACGGGGTGGTGGACCGGATGCTGGAGCTGGAGGGCGGCGCCGTCACTAGCTACGACGGGTCCTACAGCGACTATCTGCTGGAGCGGTCGGACAAGGAGTTCCGCGAGTCGCGCCTCACCGAGCACATGCAGAACCGCCTGCGCCGGGAGTTGGCCTGGCTGCGCCGGGGCGCCAAGGCCCGCACCCGCAAGTCCAAGCTGCGCATCAACGACGTGCTGGAACTCAAGGACGAAGTGCACGACCGCACCCGCCAGGAGGAGCGGCTGGCCCTGGCCTTCTCCGGCGGCGCCAACCGCTCGGACTCCCTGCTCAGCGCGGAGGAGCTCGCCTTCCGCTACCCCGGCAGCGACGTGGAGCTGGCCGGCGGCCTGAACCTCTTCCTGCAGCGGGGCCAGCGGATCGCCATCCTGGGGCCCAACGGCTGCGGCAAGAGCACCCTGCTCAAGCTGCTGCTGGGCGAACTGGAGCCCACCGGCGGGCGCATCAACCGCCACCCCAAGCTGTCGGTGTCGGCCATCTCCCAGGGACGGGGCGAGATGCGGACCGACCTGTCCATCGCCGACAACATCGCCGAACGGGCGTCGATGGTGAAGGTGGGTGGCCAGGATCTGCTGGTGCTGGTGTACCTCACCCGGTTCGGGTTTCCGGCGGACCAGCAGAAGCGGCTGGCCGCCACCCTCTCCGGCGGCGAGCGGAACCGCCTGCTCATGGCCAAGGCCATGCTCCAGCCCGCGGACCTGCTGGTGCTGGACGAGCCCACCAACGACCTGGACATCCCCACCCTGCAGAACCTGGAGGAGGCCCTCATGGACTACCCCGGCACGCTGCTGATGGTGAGCCACGACCGCTTCTTCCTGGACCAGGTGAGCACCCACACCCTGGCCTGGAACCCGTCCGGGGAGCCGCGGTGGGAGATGTACGAAGGCAACCCCGCCTCCGTCCGCAGGCTGCGCGCCGAGCGGGCCCAGGAAGCCGTCGTCGCGGCCCGTGAATCGGTGCCCCGGAAAGCGGCCACCCGCTCCGAGGCCAAGAAGAAGGCCGGGCTCAGCCAGAAGGAGGAGCGCCGGCTGGCGGAACTGGAGACGGCCATGGACGGGCTGCATGGGCGCATCCGCGAACTGGAAGCCCTCCTGGGCGACCCCGCCGCCTTCATCACCGGCGACGCCCCCGGGCACCAGGCGCTCAGGGACCGGGACGCGGCCAAGGCCGGGCTGGAGGAGCTGGAGCTGGAGTGGCTTGCCCTGGAGGAGAAGCGGTAATTACATCGAGTGCAGGCCGATCATGTTGCCTTCGGTGTCGAGCACCAGGGCGATGTGGCCGTACTCGCCGATGGACATCTTGGACTTATGAACCCGGCCGCCGGTCGCCGCCGCCCGGGCTTCCTCCACGGCGCAGTCCTTGCAGCTGAAATAGACCATGCAGGTGTTGCCCCCGGAAGGAACCCCCGCCATCCGCACCAGGGCGCCGGGGGTGCCGTAGCTGTTCATGTCGCCCGGGAAGGACCACATGTCCATCTCCATGCCCGGCGCTCCCAGCCTGGTCAGCGTCGTCTGGAAGACGGATTCATAGAACCGCTTGGCGCGGTCCATGTCCTGAACGTAGATTTCAAACCATCCGACGGGATTGCTCATGGCTGGACTCCGGAGAGGGGTACTGCTGAACAGGATAAGCATTCCATTCAAGTTGTCATCCAGTCTAAAATTGGCTTGCACCAGCTACTTTTTGACCCAGGCTTGGGTTGGAGGCCGCCATGTCTGACCTGGCCCTGAGAACCAGGATTCAGCCCGCACCAACCCCGGACGGCGAACTGCTCCTTTCCGCTTTCCGCAAGGTGGCCGCCGCGCTGGGCCTGACGCTCCCGGAGCAGGCGGCCATCCTCGGGGTTTCCCGGGCCACCGTGGCGGGCTGGAAGACCGCCCCTGGGGCCGATCCCGACAAGCTGGACCGGATGGCGCTGTTCGTGGGGATCTTCGGGCTGGCCGGGCAGGCGTTCCCGGGGGAGCGCGGGGCCGAAGGCTGGCTGCGCCGACCGAACACCGAGCCGGTCTTCGGAGGCGCCCCCCCCTTGGACCTGCTCCTCAATGGCAGGTTCGAAAGCCTGCTCCGGACCTATGACCACCTGCAGGCCTGCGTCCGGGTCTGGTGATGGCCTTGTCCCTGCGCGTCATCCGGATCCTCGGTCCCTGGGTCCGCCTGCACCGGGCGGAGTCTGACATCCTGGCTGGCCTGCTTTCGGCCGAGGAAATGGCCGCGGTCAACCGGCGGCTCGGCCTGTCCGCCCCTTCCGCCCCGGTCTGGGTGCCCCCCGGCGCCGGGGACGCCGGCGGCCGTTTCGCGGAACCGCACGGCCCCGGGGCCTTGTACCTGGGCCGGGAACTCGCCACCTGCCTGGCGCAGGTGGAGCACCACCATGCCCTCGGATGCAGGGCCTCCGTCGGCACCCCTCCCGGAACCCGGGCCGTGTTCCGGCACTTGGTTTTCCAGGTGGACGGCCGCATGGCGGATGCGACCGCGGAGCGCAGTGCCCGATTGCACGATCCCGCCAGCCATGGCCCATCCTGGGGCTATGGCCGCCGGGTCAGGGCCGCCGACCTCGACGGCGTCCACTACCGCAGTGCGCGAAGGCGCGGCGGCCGCTGCCTGGCGGTGTTCCGGAGCCGGGCGGCCGCTTTCTCCAGGGTCGAACTCGGCGCCGTGATTCTGGAATGGGATGGAACTGCGTCCCGCCGCATCGTCTGACCTCTTCTCGCCAGCTAATTGACGCAAATTTTAATATTATTTTGATACCTTTTAGGGTAAATCTTAATCAGGGAAGCACAGATCCCTCCCCTTAGGAGAAAACCCATGACCACCTCCCCGCTGCGCGACTTCCTGGAAATCCCCTACGACACCCTGGAGGAGATGAACCTCCAGGCCCAGAGTCAGCGCCGCAACCGGATACCGGCGGACCGCATCCGGGAAGAGCGGATGAAGTACCTGGCGGACGAGAAGCGGATCAAGGCCGTCACCGTCTGTTTCACCGATCTGGAAGGCCGCTTCCACATGCTGGACTACGACAAGAAGTTCCTGCTCAAGTCCTATGAGAACCTGACCTTCGACGGCTCTTCGATCCGCGGCTTTACGGCGCAGAAGGAGAGCGATCTGCGCCTGG
>PLUC01000019.1 GCA_003165415.1 Holophagaceae bacterium | reverse complement strand
TCTTCTCCTTCTCGGCCTTGTAGGCATCTTCGGTGATCGTGGTCACCGATGTGAGCCGAAACCCTTCGTAATGGTACCGGTGGGCTCCCCCGGCCTTCAGCGGCCGGATGGCGTCCAGGTCCGGGCCTCGCCCCCAGGCGAGGGTGACATCCTCGGCCCGCTGCTCCGCGGTCTTTTCGTACTGGGTGAACCAGATCCCGTTGGGGGCGATGCCGGTGCCCTTGACCAGGGAAGATACCGCCAGGACCCGGTATTCGGCCGGTTCGGTCGTGAACATGGACAGGTCCAGGCTCTGGTAGCGCAGCGGCGCCACGGGGTAGGCCTTCCCGATGTCGTCCGGGGTGATGGGCTTCCCGCTTTCCAGGACCTTGGCGATGCCGTCCCGGATGGAGAGGACGCTCACGGTGTCCTGTCGAGGCGGCGCCCCGGCCTGGGCGGCGAATCCCGGCCCGGCGATCTTGAGCATGATCCGGGCCTCCCAGGGGTCCAGGTCGTAGCCGTGGACGCCGCNNAGGATCCGGGTGGCGCCGCCGTACTGGGGGTCTTGGGCCAGCCCGTTCCAGATGGGCTCCCAGGCCTTGAGGATGGTTTCCATGCGGATGGTGTAGATGCGGAATGGATCCTGGCGCTGGTCATAGTGGGCGGCCCGTTCCGGGGTCACCTGCTCCCTCACGTAGTAGGGCTCCAGTTGGTAGGGCGACAGGGTCCACCAGCGGGGAATCCGGGCCAGTTCCTCCCGCCGGGGAAAGATCGGCACATGGGCCAGGCAGGAGTGGAACATCACCCACTTGCTGCCCCGGCCCAGGCGCAGGGCTTCCCGCAGCCCCGCGTCCAGGGGCGCCCAGGGGTTGGTGGTGGGGAAAGCCCTCCCCCAGTTCTCCCAGGCCGCGAAGAGCGGGAAGGATCCGCTCAGGTTGGAGTTCACGAAATTCTCCCAGCCCGGGGCTGGCATGAGAATGTCATCAAACATCAGCCTGCGGCCCACCAGGCCGATGGTGCCGCCATCGTCGATGTAGAACCGGGGCTTCCAGCCCATGCGGCTGGCGGCGTCCACCAGCGGAAGCATGGGGCTGCCATTGTATTCTTCCATGGCCGGGGGGGCGTGGCCCACGGTGTAGTAGAGGGGATCGCCGCCCCAGAGGATGTGCCAGAGCAGGCGGGTGGCGGGGATGACGGTGTAGGCGTTGGTGTAGGAGGTGCCCACCCAGCCGGCGGTGGCCGCCTGGCCCACATCCTCGCGCAGGCCGTCCAGGCCGATGATCAGGATTTTCGCCTGGTCGTCACCGCCCTTGGCCGGGCTCAGGAGCCGGGGCAGGCGCTGCGGCGCCCACGGGAGCACGGACCAGAGCAGGAGGAGCCCGGCCACCAGGGCCATCCGCCGGGGCAGGCCGAGTTTCCTGCGCCAAGCCCAGCGCAGAGGGTAGGCCAGGACGATGGCCAGCAGCAGGGGCAGGAGCACCCAGAAGGGAAGTTTGCGCAGGCCGGGGATGAGCCAGAGCGTGGACGGGACTTCCCACCACAGCAGGAGGTGGACCCAGGCGAGGGCCGAGAGGGTGAGGAAGAACCCTTCCCCGGCCTTCCAGGTATCGGAGAACCCCCGGATGAACAGGCTGCCGAAGGCCAGGGCCGCGCACCACAGGAGGAGCGCGCACAACAGGTAGAAGGGCAGAAGCAGGGTCAGGATGAAACGGGCGATGAAGACCTTCACCGGATGGACCATCATGCCCTGCCCGACCATGATGGAGAGCCCGGCCTCGACCATCTTGAAGTGGAGGCCCAGCTCCACGGCCAGGATCAGGAAGAAGCAGAGTCCCGCTGCCAATGGAGCGATCCACCGCACAAGTCTGTTATGCCGCATCGGGCTCCCCAAAAAAAGGAAGGGGGTCGAGGACCCCCCTCCCAGGCAGGCCTGATTCTACACCTACTCGATGGCGGTCACCTTGACCACGGTGTGGGAATTGTTCACAATGCCATCGATCAGGACCGCGCCGCCGAGGAAGCCGGGGGTGCCGGATCCCGGAGGGGTGAGCTGGAAGACGGCCTTGCCCTTGGTCTTGTTGCCCGCCAGGGTCCTGAGGGCGGCCACGGCGCCGCTCTGGGTGGAGGCGGTGCCGGCGGTGATCGAGGTGACGAACGCCCCGGAGTTGAGAGACCACGGGTTCATGTCGGCGCCGCTGGTCTTGGTGAGGTAGGTGCCGAGGCTGTTGCGGATCGCGGAGGCGGTGAGGCCGGCCTCCTTGAGTTTGTCATACTGACCGACCAGATCGCCCACGCGGCCGTCCATGTTGCTGATGGCCGACTTGTCGCGGGCCCGGGCGCGCTGTCCCAGCAAGGCGGGGATGGCGATGGCGCTGATGATGCCGATGATGGCCAAGACCAGCAGCAGTTCGATGAGCGTGAATCCAGACTGTCTCTTCATTTTTGTCTCCTTGTAAAGACCGGCCCAAAAAGAAGCAAGAGCGGTGCCGAAATTGAGATGATTGAAGCAGATGCATCCATACCTTAGCTTTCCTGTCCAATTATGGGAAGTGGAAAAAGTTAATTCAATGGAACGGCCTTGATCTTCGCAACGCATGCCGCAGGACGTCACCCCTAGTGACGCAGCACGGCAATCCACACGGGGCCGAGATCGCCAGTTCCCGCTGGAGCGCCTGCTGGATGAAGGGTTGGGTGGGGCCCCGGGCCGCGCAGAGCCGCAGAACCGCCACGGCCTCCTGGTGCCGGCCCGCCTCCCCCAGGGCCAGGCCCAGGTTCACCAGGAAATCCATGCTGGCGGGATCCGCCGCCAGGCCCGCCCGGCAGACCTCGATGGCCTCTCCGGGCCGGCCCAGCTGGCGCAGGGTGAGGCAGAGCCGCTTCCGGGCTTCCTGGGAAATGCCCCGCTCCCGGTCCGGACTCCAGGCCCGGCGCAGGCGCAGGGGCTCCAGTTGGAGGAAGCCCTGATAGAGGTCCGCCGCCTCCCCAGGGCGCCCCATGCCGGAGAGAAGCTGGGCCGCCCGGTACATCGCCCGGTAGTCGTCCCGTTGGCGCCGCATGGCTTCCCTCAGGCTGGCCAGGGCCTCCTCCCTGCGGCCCAGGGCCGTGAGGGCCTCCCCCCGCAGATAGCACGCCAGGGACGCCTGGGGGTTCTGCCCGGCGGCCAGGGACAGTTCGGGGAGCGCCAGGTCGGGCCGGCCTGCGCCGAGCCGGGCTTCCCCGAGATTCAGGTGGGCCACCCAGTTGCTGGGCGGAGTGGCGGCCACCGTATGGCTGAACAGGGTGACATCGTCCCGCCACAGGCTGGCCTGGTTCCGGGCCAGCAGGGCCAGGGGCAAGAGGATGGCAGCCGGCCCGGCCCAGGCCGTCCAGGACGGCAGGCGCGACCGGCGCCAAAAATCCGTCACCAGCCAGACCCCGGCCAGGAACGGACCCACCAGCGGCAGGTAGGTGTAGCGGTCGGCCAT
>PLUC01000112.1 GCA_003165415.1 Holophagaceae bacterium | reverse complement strand
TCCATCGGCCCCACCACCAGCATGAGGATGGAGTCCTTCGAAAGGGAATTCATCCGGCAGACCGGGGTGAAGCTGATCGTCGGCAAGGGCGGCATGGGCCCCGAGACCGTGGCCGGCTGCCGGGAGCACAAGGCCGTGCACGCGGTTTTCCCGGGCGGCTGCGCGGTGCTCGCCGCCACCGAGGTGGAGGCCATCGAGCGGGTGGAGTGGCTCGACCTGGGCATGCCCGAAGCGCTGTGGGTGTGCCGGGTCAAGCAGTTCGGCCCGCTGATCATCTCCATCGACACCAAGGGCAACAATCTGTTCGAGACCAACAAGGCCCTGTTCGACGAGAAGAAGGGCCCCATCGTCCGGGAGATCTCCAGCCAAGTGCGCTTCATCAAATAGGGAGGACCAGCCATGGCCTGGAAACGGACCGTCAGCACCGTCATTCCCCTTGCCTTGTGGATGCTGCTGCCCGACCCGAACCTGGAACAGGGGCCCTTCCTGGCGGACAATTGCCTGGAGCGGCTCAACATTTGAAGGAGAAGCATCCATGTCGCGCCCCATCATCCTCATCACCATGGGCGACCCTGCCGGCGTCGGTCCGGAAATCATCGTGCGCAGCCTGGCCCATCCCGAGATCTATGCCATGTGCCGGCCGCTGGTCGTGGGCGATGCTGGCCGGCTGCTCAAGGCGGCTGCCCTGGTAGGCTCGGCCCTCGCCATCCGCGCGGTGGACGGCCCGGCAGCTGCGCGGTTCCAGCACGGCACGGTCGAGGTGGTCGACCTGGACTTGGTGCCCGCCGACCTCCCCTTCGGGCAGGTCTCCGCCGTCGCGGGCGAAGCCGCCTTCCGCTACATCGAGCGCGCCTGCCAGCTGGTGATGGCGGGAGAAGCCGACGCCATCTGCACCGCCCCGCTCAGCAAGGAGGCGCTGCACGCCGCCGGGCACCGCTATCCCGGGCATACCGAACTGCTCGCCCATCTCACCGGGACGCCTGAAGTCTCGATGATGCTCACGGCGCCCGGGCTGCGGGTCATCCACGTCACCACCCACATCGGCCTGCTGGACGCCATCGCCCGGATCGAGCCTGGACTGGTGGAACGGACCATCGTCCGCGGCCACGACACGCTGGTCAAGGCCGGCATCGCCAATCCCCGGGTCGGCGTGTGCGCGATCAACCCTCATGCCGGCGAGAACGGGCTGTTCGGCCACGGCGAGGAGGCCGAGAAGATCGCGCCCGCCATCGCGGCCTGCCGGGCCAGGGGCTGGGCGGTGGAAGGCCCGCTACCGGCGGACGCCCTGTTCTTCCGCGCCAGGCGTGGCGATTTCGACCTGGTGGTCGCCATGTACCACGACCAGGGGCACGGCCCGGTCAAGGTGCTGGGCATCGAGGCAGGGGTGAACATCACGGTGGGCCTGCCCGTGGTCCGCACTTCGGTCGATCATGGGACCGCCTTCGATATCGCGGGAACCGGGGTGGCTGATGAACGCAGCCTCATGGAGGCCCTGCGCCAGGCCGCGGCGCTCGCGCCCAGGCGTCCCTGAAGCCAGGCCGGCGGCATCGCCGGCGAGACTCACTGGCTGGCGCCGATCCTCACGAACGGCTCAGGACGGAACCGATCATCCGGTATGACCGTCCGGTCGTGGATCATCGGGAAGGGGGGCGCAGAAAGTCGAAATCCACCCCCTTGTCGGCCTGGGTCACCGTCTGGAGGAAGAGCTTGAGGTAGCCGCGGCCGGCGGTGGGTGCGGTGACCGGATGATCCAGGGCCCGCCGGGCCAGTTCCTGGTCGGATACCTGCAGGGACAGTTCGCGGTCGGCCACGCTGAGGCGGATCCGGTCGCCGGTGCGCACGTAGGCGAGGGGGCCGCCGATGGCGGCTTCCGGATTGACGTGGAGCACGATGGTGCCGAAGGCCGTGCCGCTCATGCGGCCATCCGAGATCCGGACCATGTCCTTGACGCCGGCCCGGGCCAGCTTGCGCGGAATGGGCAGGTAGCCGGCTTCGGGCATGCCTGGCGCGCCCTTGGGACCGATGTTCTTCAGGACGAGGATGTCCTCCGGGGCCACGTCGAGGTCGTCGGCGTCGATGCGCTGCGCCAGGTCTTCGGCGTTCTCGAAGACCACGGCCCGGCCCTCGTGCTCCATCAGCCTGGGGTCCGCCGCGGACTGCTTGATGATGGCCCCGCCCGGGGCCAGGTTGCCCCGCAGCACCGCGATGGCGCCCTGGGGGTAGATGGGATTGCGGAGTGTCCGGACCACGTTCTGCTGGAAGCCTGGACCGGCCCCTTCGATCTCTTCCCCGAGGGTCCGGCCGGTGACCGTGAGGGCTTCCAGGCGCAGCAGAGGCCTGAGTTCGCGCAGCAGCGTGACCATCCCTCCGGCCTGGTGGAAATCCTCCATGTAGTGCTGGCCCGATGGCTTCAGATCCAGCAGGACCGGAGTTTCCCGCCCCATCTGGTCCAGGGCCTGCAGATCGAAGTCGATGCCCAGGCGGCCGGCGATGGCCGTCAGGTGGATGATCCCGTTGGTGGAACCGCCGATGGCCAGGAGGACCCGCATGGCGTTCTCGAAGGCGGCCGGGGTGAGGATCCGGTCCATGGTCAGCCCGTCCCGGGCCATCTGGACCGCCTGGGTTCCGGTCTGTTCAGCGATGCGGGCGCGGTCCGCCGTGACCGCCGGCGGCGAGGCGCCCCCCGGCATGGTCATGCCGAGCGCCTCGGCCAGGCAGGCCATGGTGCTGGCCGTTCCCATCACCGAGCAGGTGCCGACGCTGGCCACCAGCTGGTCGTTCACCGCTTC
>PLUC01000163.1 GCA_003165415.1 Holophagaceae bacterium | reverse complement strand
CTGGAAGGGTAGTTTCGTCGCTAATAACTGGTTGGACTCCAGGGAACGGTGGTTGGTATCCCTGAGCATGGGTTTCTCCATGAGGGTGGGTTGGATGGCCTCGAGCGCCGCGCTACGAGGCAATCATCAGGTGGTTCAAAATTCTGTTAGGTGCCCCAAAAAAAATGCGCGCATCGAAATCGCTAGGAACTTTTGTTATTAATTTGTCATTCCATCCCTAGCGCCGGCCGCTCCGTCCCTGCCGGCAGGCGGGAGGACCATGAGCGAAAACCGGCCCGACTTGTTCCGCCAGGAGGCCCTTCAGCATCACCTGCGGAGCGAGGAGGGCTGGGGGCTGGTCCGGGTCTCTCCGCCGTGGACCTGGGCCCTGCTGCTGGTGTTCCTCTCCGGGGTCGGGACCGCGCTCCTGGCCTCCATCTTCGGCCGGGTGGAGGTGAACGGGCGGGCCCGGGGGATCCTGCGGCCCCGCTCGGGCATCCGGGTGGTCATCGCGAAGCTGGACGGCACCGTGGGCCAGGTGGAAGTGCGTTCCGGCCAGCAGGTCAAGGCGGGCAACCTGCTGGTCCGGATCGAGGCGCCGCCGGTCCAGGCCCAGCTGCTGGAGGCCCGGCGCCAGGTGGAATCGGTCCGGCGCCACTTCAGGGTCACGGCCGCGCTGCAGGACCAGAGCCATGCCGAGCAGATCCGGAGGCTGGCCGCGCGCATGGCCAGGCTCAAGGAGCAGAGCCAAAGCCAGCGTCATTCCATCGCCATCACGGAACTGAACCTCCAGCGCAGCCTGGAACTGGAGCGGCAAGGCTTCCTGAGTCCCGCCAAGGTGGATGAGGCACGGGAGGCCTTGGCCCAGACCGAGCGTCAACTCGGCCAGTCCGACCAGGCCCTGGAGACAGCGTCCCAGGAATGGGCCACGCTGGAGTACGGCCGCCAGGACAGCCTCTGGCAGCGCCGGCAGACCATCCAGAGCGCGGAGGTCCGGGCCGAGGCGCTGGCGTTCATGCTCGGCCAGACCCTGCTGGAGGCGCCCGAAGACGGAGTGGTGGAGGCGATGCTGGTCAAGCCCGGGGAGGTGGTCAAGACCGGCCAGGCGCTGTGCAAGCTCATTCCCCAGCAGGCTCCGCTGGAGGTGGTGGCCTTCCTGGAGGAGAAGGACCGCGCCTTCGTACGCCTGGGAGATGACGTCCGGCTCGAGCTGGATCAGCTGCCCTACGCGGAATACGGGACGGTCCGGGCCCGGATCGAGCGCATCAGCGATGATCTGGCCTCGGCTTTCGAGATCCGCGAGGCCCTGGGGGACAACCCGTTCCCGAACGTCCCGACCTTCCGCGTAGAGTTGCGGCTCATCGACACCCGGGCGGTGGAGAAGGCCGGGATCCCCCTGCGCTCCGGCATGCTGATGAACGCCCGGTTCACCTTGAGGCGGCAGCGGCTGATCACGCTGGTGCTGGATCCGCTGCGGAAGTGGCTGCGCTGATGCCCTGGAGCGGGTGGCCGCGGTCCCGGAAACGGGTGGACTTCATCGCCCAGATGGAGGCCACCGAATGCGGAGCGGCCGGACTGGCCATGATCCTGGCCTACCATGGCCACCACGCGCCCCTGCCGGAAGTCCGCCAGGCCTGCGGCGTTTCCCGGGATGGCGCCAGCGCGCTGGCGATCATCAGGGCGGCCAGGTCCTACGGTCTGGAGGCGCAGGGGGTGCGGCTGGAGCTGGAGCAGCTGCCGCTCCTGCCGCTTCCGGCGATCCTCCACTGGGACTTCGACCATTTCGTGGTGCTGGAACGGGTGGGCAAGGCCGGGGTCACCCTGGTGGATCCGGCCCATGGCCGGCGCCGGGTGGACCTGCGCGAGATGGGGCGCAGCTTCACCGGCGCCGCGCTGGTGTTCAGTCCCACCGAGGCCATGGACCCCCGGTCCAGGGTCAGGCCCAGTCTGGCCAAATACCGCGAAGTCTTCCGCAGCAACCTGCCCGGGCTGGTCCAGATCCTGCTCGCCACCCTGGCCCTGGAAGCAGTCGGCCTGGCCTTCCCCGTGGCCAACCAGCTGCTGCTGGACCGGGTCGTGGTGCCCAGGCAGGAGCCCTGGCTCTGGGGCCTGGCCCTGGGCCTGGGCTCGGCGGTGGTCGCCACCAGCGTCCTGGGGCTGGTGCGCGGCTGGGTGGTCCTGAGCCTGCAGCTGGAACTAAACTTCGCGCTCATGGGCCGGTTTCTCGGCCACCTGCTCCGGCTGCCGCTGGGCTTCTTCCTTCAGCGCGATCCGGGCGACCTGGTGCAGCGGGCCCAGAGCAACGCCGAACTGCAGGACCTGCTCAGCACCCGGGCGGTCAACGCCCTGCTGGACGGCTTCCTGCTGCTGGGGTTCGCGGCGCTGATGATCGCCTACAACCCCATGCTGGCCGGGCTGGTCATCGCCATCAGCCTGATGGACGTCGCCATGATGGCGGTGCTCTGGGACCGCAACCGCCAGCTGCTGGCTTCGGGGCTGGCGGCGCAGGGGCGCGAGGGCGCGGCCCTGCTCGAGGCGCTGTCCGGGCTGGAGGCGACCAAAGCCAGCGGGGCGGAGGGGCGGATGGTGCAACGTTGGGCCCACCGGATGACCGAACGGGTCAACAATGACCTGGAACTCCAGCGCCTGGCCCGGGTTTCGGGCGTGTTCCTGGGCCTGTTCCAGGGCGTCACCGGCCTGCTGGTGTTCGCCGTGGGGGGCCAGGAGGTCCTGGCCAACCGGATGACCCTGGGCACGTTCGTGGCCTTCCTGACGCTCCAGGGCCTGTTCACGGCGCCCATGGGCTCCCTCATGGGCGCCGTCCTCCAGCTGCAGTCCCTGGGCACGCACCTGAGGCGCCTGGACGACGTGCTGGAGACCGCGGTCGAAGCCTCCGGCACCGGCGACCCAGGCCGCCTCCAGGGGGCCATCGAGCTCCAGGACGTGACCTACCGCTATGCCCCGGGGGGCAACCCGGTGCTGGACGGCATCAGCGTCCGGATCGCGCCGGGTGAGAAGGTGGCCCTGGTCGGGCCGACCGGGGCCGGGAAATCGACCCTGGCGCGGCTGCTCCTCGGCCTGCACCTCCCGGACCAGGGGACCGTCCGCTTCGATGGCCGCGACCTCCGGCAGCTGGACCTGGCCGCGGTGCGCAACCAGGTCGGGGTGGTCATGCAGGAGACCTTCCTGTTCGACGACACGGTCCGGGCCAACCTCGTCCTGCACGACGATGGGCTGTCCCAGGAACGGCTCCAGCAGGCCGCGCGGATGGCCTGCGTGGAAGACGTCATCGGCAACCTGCCCCAGGGGTTCGACAGCCGGGTGGGCGAGAACGGCAGCCTGCTCTCCGGCGGCCAGCGCCAGCGCCTGAGCCTGGCCAGGGCCCTGGCCCACGATCCGGCCATCCTGCTCCTGGACGAGGCCACCAGTTCCCTCGACCTGGAGACCGAGGCCCGGGTCCATGCCAACCTCGCCCGGCTCGGCTGCACCCGGATCATCATCGCCCACCGGATGGCCACCGTGCGGGACGCGGACCGGATCCTGGTGCTCCAGGAGGGGAAGATCGTCCAGGAAGGGACGTTCCGGGACCTCCAGGGGCGTCCCGGCCTGTTCCGGGAACTGCTCGCGGCGGCGGGTCCGGACCATGCCTGAAGCCGCGCCGTTTTCCGGTTTCCCCGCCATTGAAGCGCTCTGGCGCCTCCTGGGCAAGCATGGCCACGAAATGGCCTTCCAGGCCTTCAAGGACGGCCACTGGGCCGGCCCCGAGCCCGAGCAGATGGTCGAGACCCTTGAAGCGCTGGGCATCCAGGGCCGGGCCGCCCAGCTCCAGGGCCGGGACCTCCGCTTCCTGGAACGGCCCACCCTGGTGGAACTGCGGGAGGGCACCTGGGTCCTCCTGCTGGGCTTCCGGAAACGGCAGTTCCAGCTGGAAACGCCCGAGGGCATCCGCCACCTGCGCCAGGAAGCCCTGGATGAACGGATCTCCGGTAAGGCCCTGGATCTCTCGCCCGCGCTCCCCCCGGGCGCCACCCTCTGGGCCCGGCTGAAACCGCTGTTCCTGGCCCGGCCGGAATGCCTGCTGCAGGTCGGGGCGGCGCTGCTGATGCTGCAGGGCATGGCCCTGGTCACCCCCGCCATCACGGCCCTCATCATGGACCGGGCCCTGCCGGACGGGGCCCGCTCCCTCCTGGGCCTGGTGGTGGCCGGGCTGCTCCTGGCCACGGTCCACCAGGTCTGGATCGGCTGGATCCAGGAGCGGGTGTTGCTCTTTCTCGCCACCCGGGTGAATGTTTCCGCCGAACGGGGCTTCCTGGAACATGCCTTGCGGTGCCCGTTTCCCTTCCTGCAGACCCGGACCCTGGGCGAGCTCATGCAGGCCTTCTGCGGCTTCGAGGCGGCCCGGGACCTGCTGCCCGCCAGGACGGTGGGCGTCTTCCTGAGCGGTGCCCTGGGGTTCATCTACCTGGCTGTGATGTTCACCCTGCTGCCGGGCCCCACCCTGGTGATCACCCTGACCACCGCGCTCCTGGCCCTGATGACCGTCGCGGTGGGCCGCGTCGAGGCCAGGCTCCAGGCCAGGCAGGTGGAAGCGGCGGCCCGGGAGCACAGTCTCCTGATCGAACTGGTGGCCGGCATCGGCACCCTCAAGGGGGCCGGGGCGGAGGGCAAGGCCCTGGGCCGCTGGCGGGGCCGTTGCCGGAACGTGCTGGGCCTGGAACTGGCCCGGGGCCGGATCAACCTCTGTTCGGGACTGGCCATGGGCCTGGTCAGCCAGGCCCTGGCCATGGGTCTGTTCACCTACGGCGGATTGCACCTGCTGGACGGCACCCTGAAGGTCGGGAAGCTTTTCGCCTTCCTTCAGCTCAGCACCGGCTTCACCAGTTCATTCATGGCCGTGGTGAACACCAGCCTGACCCTCATGATCCTGCGGCCACAGCTGGCCAAGGCCCAGGAAATCCTCTCCCAGGAGCCCGATCCGCGCCCCCGGCGTACACCGCCCGCCTCGGCTCCGGTGCCGGCGGTGCTGGAGGACGTATGGTTCCGCTACGAAGCTTCCGGACCCTGGGTGCTCCAGGGCTATGACCTGCGGGTGGAGCCCGGCCAGAAGGTGACCTTGAGCGGGCCTTCCGGATTCGGCAAGACCACGGTGCTCCGGCTGCTGGCGGGTCTCTATGTTCCCGAGAAGGGCAGGGTCCTGGTGGCGGGGCGCGAGCCCAGGGACGTCCGCCACGACCTCGTGTACCTGCCTCAGTTCGTTCGGATCTTCGGCGGCTCGATCATGGACAACCTGCGGGTGTTCTCCAACGGCGCACCCCCGGAAAAGCTCATGGAGACCGCCGGCACCACCGGGCTGCGGTTGCTGGTGGACACCCTGCCCATGGGCTACCGGACCCTGCTTCCGCCCGGCGGGAGGAACCTGTCCGGCGGCCAGCGCCAGCTGATCGCCCTGACCGGCGCCCTGGCTTCGGGGCGGCCGCTGCTATTGCTGGACGAGGCCATGGCCAACCTGGACGCCCGGCACGCGGCTCCGCTGCAGGCGATCCTGGCCGCGGGACCATGGACGATGGTGGCGGCGAACCATGCCGCTCCTCCAAACCTGCTCATTATGCATTCCAAGGCATAATGCTCAAACTTGTGCAGGCGTTGGATCGGGGGCAATCACGCCACGGATTGGACCGTTGACAACGGTTTCCTCCGCTGGTCCCGTAGAGTCGGGACACCCGGTTTGATTTGCATTGGCGCAGGCCTTATGGACCGCCTCCCGCCATCCCTGGGGATGGAAACACCAATCACACCGTCCTTGGACGGGGCCTGAGCAAGGCAGATGAAGGCTCCTGGTGCGGAGCATCCGCGCCAGTCCGTTTTTTGCCGCATTCTCATCCCGGATGTGGGTCGTACCGCATTGGCCACAGGTCCATTCCCGAATGTCCGGCGGAATGCCACCCTCCCGATCTCGTTCGCGGTTTCATCCAATCCGGCATGCCGCCGTTCGGGTTCCACCCGCTTGGCGGCCTTCAGCCGGGCATATCCGGCCCGCAGATCATCGGACAGGGATTTCAGCTGGTTGAAGGCCCAGGCGCAGATGCGGCTCTGGCTGTCCAGGACCCGCGCGTCCTCCCCCGTGGTTAGGAGGGGGATCCGGTGGACGAACACGGCGAGGGGATCGGACATGACGGATAGGGTAAACGAAAATTTGACGAATGCAACCCGCAAAAGTTTCACGTCAAGCCGGCTTTGATCCGAATTTATGAACTCTTCGCCCCGCCTTACAAGGTATGCGCCGCCTCCCGGAGGGACTGCATCAGCTTCTTGTTCTTGTGGCTTCGGCTGCCTTAGAGCCTTGCGCTGAACACCGTGATGATCTCGAGGACGTCCCGGGTCAGGTCCTCCTCATGTCTGGATTCCTCGCTAGCCCACGTCCAGGCCGACCGAAACGACTTGCATGGGTGAAACCTATCCGGGGGGAGGGCCACTCAGTAGATGGCGAGTGGGTATGAACCGCTCAATTCAATCCACCCTTTCCTGGAGTTGATCCCATGGCCAGTGCATCCACCCCCTTTCCCTTCCGTTTCGAAAAGGCCCAACTTCCCTATGCGGTCACTTCCACCTGGAAGGCGGTCCCGGCCGTGAAAGGCATCGCGACCTTGACCGAAGCCGAACTGGACCAAGCCTGGGGCGTGGGAGCCCAGGGCATGACCGCCATCACCACCCACGGGGCCGTCACCAACGGGGGCCGGGACTCCATCCAGGACACCCACCACATCATGGACATGTGAGGGAGGTTCGCCCCCATGATCCTCGTGGTCACGGACGCCATGGACGACACCGCCAATGCCGTGGTGGCGTGTCTCAATCGCTCGGGTGCCAGGTGGGCTCGCATCCATCAGGCCGAGTACCCTGAGCGGGCACAGATCGTGTTCGATCCCTCCGCCTCCGGCGGGGGGATCCTCATGGACCAGGATGGCGATCCCATCGATCTGGGCAGCATCACCACCACCTGGATCTGGCATCCCATGCCCTTCAAGCTGCCCCCCACGCTCGAAGGTGCGCAGGCACGTTTCGTGGCCGAAGCCTGCCAGTGCGCCTTCCGTCTGGTCCTTGAATTCCTCGGCGAACGGAGCTTCATGGTGAACCCTCCGGCCCGGGAGGCCCTGGCCAACGACAAGGGGCTGCAACTCCGCACGGCACGGAAACTGGGGATGGCAATCCCCGAAACGATCATCACCAATTCACCCGTCCAGGCTCGCCAGTTCTGTGCCGCCTTTCCTGAGGTCGTCTTCAAGCTGCTCAACCGGCCCCGTCTGGAATACGGAGATCGGGCGAGTTGGATCAGCACCAACCTCCTTGGCCTGGACGACCTCGACGCGCTGGACCAGCTGCAGCACTGCCCCGGGATTTTTCAGAGGCGCATCCCCAAGCGCTTCGACCTGCGCATCACCGTCGTCGGCAACCAGGTGTTCGCCGGGGCACGGGCCGGCGCGCTCATGGCGGCGCTCGGGCTTGGTCTTCTGGCCCAGGAAGGGGCCGACTCGCTGGTGAGGAAACTGGTGGAGGAGGATCAGGCCGTGCGCACCCGCCAGCAGCCCACAGGTGCCGACGGGATCGTGAGCCAGATGCTGGCGGACAAGATCCGCCGCTGCCGGGCCGCCCTTGCCTACCTGAATGATGAAATCAAGGAACCTGAGACATTCGCCGAGGTGGCGCTCCTCTTCCAGCACGGGGACCAGATCGACGATCGGCTGGTGGCCCGGGAATTGGCGATTCTTGCCGCCTTTCATGGGTTCGCATCCAGCCTTCCCGCTTGCGCCGAGGATCGCATGCTCCTGGACCTGAAACGCCCCCAGCGTTTCGGAACCCAGTTCGAAAGGGGCTCACCACCCCGCCTGGATCCCGGAACCATCGAACGAGGTCCGTGGGCGGCGACCGATGCGCTGCGTCTGGACTTCATGGCGCCCCTCCCTTCCAAGGCCCGCGGCCTGGGGCCCGCGGAGGCCGGGGCTGCCTGCGCGGCGGCCATCGAAGTCCACCAGGCGATCCGCAGGAATCCCATGGCCGAGAACCTGGAAACCCTCTGGGCCCTGGACCCCGCCCGGAGTGAGGTGCAGGCCCAGCTCGAACGGCTGGGGCGGCTTCCGGGAACGGCCTGGCACCGGGCGCGGATCCGCAGGGAGCTCCGCCGGCTGCATCGGCGGGGCGGGCTCTGGCTTCCCGCCGATTATGCCCATGCCTCCCGATTGCTCCTCGCCGCCGGAACCACGCCCTCCCAGTTCCTGCTCGCCAACGAATGGGCCGCCGTGGCGGTGATGCGCGGGTACGCCCCCGCCTGGAGCTCTTTCGCCCGGAGCTGGGACCGTGCCGCCACGAGCATGGGGCTGCCCTGCCGATACGGAACGAAGGGCGGCTTCATGTCTCCCTCTGTGGCGCCGGCGCTGCGCCGGGCGCTGGCGGTGAGTAACGAGAAATCAGGCAGTTAATTACGGCGAGGAGGACCGCGGCGGCACCTGGATATTCAGTGGCCTTCCGTCGCGCAGCACCGTCCAGACCTGGGCTTTGCGCTTGGCGGTCCATTCCTGGATGTTCCTGCGGTTCAGGGATTTCCCCTTGAGGGGGCCCACCTGGACGATTTCATCCCCTGCCTTGGCCTCCTCCAGGGGGCCTCCAGGCTTGACCAGGAGCACCCGCAAACGTGGCACGGGTCCCGAACGATCCCAGCAGAGGGGGAGTCGGTGATCTGCGCCCCGCTGGACGGGGAGCCCTCCACCGGGCCCGGGTTCCAGAATTGCCAGATTGCTGATGAAATCGAAACAGACCGGCGCAGCTGACCAGATTTCCAATCCGATATACCCGATCTTCTGCGTCTCCTGGAAATGGTCTGGAACCTCCAGCCAGGCCCCGGGGGGGGCCTCGACCCGAGGGATGACCAGAATCTCCCCGGCAGAAACGAGACCCGAGAGGCCATGGAGGGTGGCGGGTTGTCCCTGGCGGCCTGGGGGGCGGAAGCTTGCGGGAAGCCCTATTCCATCCGCCATGCCGGTGTCCAGGACGCAGGCCGCCTCCCGCTCATGGATTCGGAGCATCACCAAGGGGAGTTTCGCCTGTCCATAGGCGATGGGTAGGGCGACTCCGCCCTTGGACCGTCTGCCCCACCACTCCAGGCGCCTTTGCTTCTGGTCCAGAACGAAGCGAGTCTCCTTGAGGGAACTCATGCCAAGGACCCCGTCCACCGGAACATCCTGCATACGCCCCAGCATCCCGCCCTTGAGGTCCATCCGCACGGCGGGAACACCATCCCGGAGCATTCCAGCCACCTCCATCCGCTTTATCAGCACTACAGGAACCTCGAACGGTCTGCCGGAGACATCCGTGCCTTCGGTGAAGGTGTGCTCATCCCAGAAGAACGCGGCCGG
>PLUC01000077.1 GCA_003165415.1 Holophagaceae bacterium | reverse complement strand
AAATATTTTAGGCGACCCACACTAGGTCTTTGGACGAATCCAATCCAGGCGCCGGTACAGGGTGGTGCGGCCGATGCCCAGCCGGCGCGCCGCCTGGGCCCGGTTGCCGCCGCAGGCGGCCAGGGCCGCCTCCAGGGCGCGGGACTTGGCCTCCTCCACGGCGCCGGCGAAGGTCGCCGGTGCCGGCGCCGGGCCCGGGTCGTCCATGGCCACCGCGAGCCCGGCAAAATCGGCGGCTTCCAGGGTATGCGCCTCGGAGTTCAGCATGACCTGCTCCAGGACGTTCTCCAGTTCGCGCACGTTGCCCGGCCATGAATGGCCCCGGAGCCGCTCCAGGGCCTCCGGCGCCAGTTCCCGGACCATGGTGCCGTTCCGGCGGCCGATCTTCTCCAGCAGGTGTTCGCAGAGCATGTCCAGGTCGCTCCTGCGTGCCCGCAGGGGCGGGAGCGGGATGCACAGCACGTTGAGGCGGTAGAAGAGGTCCCGGCGGAAGCTGCCGTTCCGGACCATGGACTCCAGGTCGCTGCTGGTGGCGGCGATGACGCGGATGTTCACCCGCAGCACCCGGTTGGAGCCCAGGGGCTCGAACTCCTGGTCCTGCAGGACCCGAAGGAGCTTGGACTGGAGGGAGAGGGGCATGTCGCCGATCTCGTCCAGGAAGAGGGTGCCGCCGTCGGCCAGTTCCAGCTTGCCCGGGCGGGGCCTGCGCTCGGCGCCGGTGTAGGCGCCCGGCGCCACCCCGAAGAATTCCGCCTCCAGGAGCGTTTCCGGAATGGCCGCCACGTTCACCGACACGAAGGGGTGCTCGGCCCGGGCCCCCCCGGCGTGGATGGCGTGGGCCAGCAGTTCCTTGCCGGTGCCGGTTTCCCCGCGGAGCAGCACCGGCGCCGGCAGGAGCGCCGCGCGCCGGGCCAGACGCTTGGCCTCCATGGCATTGGGACTGTTGCCGATGAAGGAGGAGAAGGTGTACTTGGAGCGCCTGGCTTCGGCCAGCCGGCGCTGGGCGTGGGCCAGTTCCGCCTGCAGCTGGGAGAACCGCTCCACCAGCGGCTTCAGGGGTTCCAGGTCACTGTAGAGGGCGAACGCCATGGCCCCCACCACCGCCCCGTCCTCGCCCTTGAGGGGCATCCGGGTCACCACCAGGGAATGGCCGCCGGTCTCGAAGATCTCCAGCAGGATGGGCTTGCCCGTCACCACCACCTGGCGCATGAGGCTGTGGGGGAGGAAGGTCTCGATCTCCTTGCCCAGGACATCCGCCGGGTCCACCCCCAGGTTGGCGGCGTAGCGCTCGCTGATCATCACCACTCGCACGTCCTGGTCGACCACCAGGCAGCCTTCGGCCAGCTCATCGAAGCATTCGAACACCGACTTCGTGGCCTTCTGCTTGAGGAGCGCAAAGTCCTGGAAGATCTGGGGCGCTTTCGACACTTGGGGCTGCCGCTGGAATACTCCCATCATATCGTCCCCGCCAAGCCTACCTCGCGGGAATGAATCGCCTGCCGACGATTTCCTGTGCGCCTGGCGTGAGCATGAAATCCAGGAAGGCCTTGGCGGCACCGCAAGGGACGTCCCTGGTCACGAGAATCAAGGGGCGTTTGAGGGAATAGGTTCCGCTCTGGACGGCGGCAAGGGTCGGCGCCGCACCGTCGATGGTCAGAGCGGCGACGCCCGGCACGGAGAAGGACATCGAAGAGGCCGTGATGCCCCCGGGATCCTGGGCAACCTCGTGGATGCAATCCGTGGCATCGTCCAGTTCCTTGAGCGGCCCGTAGGGTTCACTCCCAAGCACCATGCCCTGGAACGCCTTGACCGTCGCCCGCCCGCCAGAGAGCCGTTCGCTGTAGACCGTGATGGGTCGATCCGGCCCCTGGAACTGGCTCCAGTTCTTCGCGCGGCCGGTGAAGATCTCCCTCAGTTGATCGCGGGTAAGGGCCTTGACGGGATGGCCCCCGTTCACGAAGACCCCCATGACGTCGTAGCCGATCACGACCTGGCCGGCGACCCGGGCCTTTTCCTCCACCGTCAATTCCCGGGCCACCCCGCCAAAGGTGGCCCGGCCCTCCACCGCGGCCTTGAATCCCGCGTCGGCGCCGGCGCCCCCGATGGTGCCGAAGGGCAGGCCCGTCTGGGCCGTGAACAGCCGGACGGCCTCCGGGAGGATGATGGCCCCGATGGTGGTGGCGCCTTCGTAGGAAAGCGCCGGCGCGTCCATGGCGCGCTTTTCCGGAGTATTCATGATGCCGCCTCCCCCTCGTCCTTCAAGGGCCGCTCCGGATGCATCGTGAACGTCAGTGCCGCGCCCACGAGGATCATGCCGACCGAAACGATGAAAGGCAGCCTCCAGTTGCCGGTCTCCTGGATGAGGTAGCCGCCGATCACCGGCGAGACGATCGCCGCCGAGGCCGAGCCGATGTTCATCAGGGCGCTGGCGGTGCCCGAGAACTTGGGAGCGATGTCCATCGGGATGGCCCACATGGGCCCGATGGTCATCTCCGCGAAGAAGAAGCCGGTGCTCAGCGAGAGCGCGACGATGTTGATGTTCCGGGTCAACATGATCGGAACCAGCGAGACTCCGCAAAGGGTCATCATCACGGCGATCATGGTGCATCGGGCGAGCTTGACGTCGTGCGTCTTCTGAAACAGCTTGTCGCTGACGTATCCGCCCAGGATGTCCCCGACCACGCCTGATATGAAGACGCCCGATGCGAACAAGGCCGAAGTCTTCAGGTCGAGATGGAACTGCCCCTTGAAGAAGGACGGGATCCAACTGAGGAAGAGCCAGAGCATCCATCCATAGCAGAAATACACCACCGTCACCGGCGCCATTCGCGGGATCAGGCTGCTCCAGGGCACCTTCACCCCAGCCGACCTCCTGGTGCCGTAGGACGGCAACGAGGCGATCTCCTCGGGCGTGATGGCCCGATGGGAACTCGGGTCATCCCGGTAGTAGAAACCCCAGACCAGGGCCCAGACGATGCCGACCACCCCGATGATGAGGAAGGAGGCGCGCCAGGAGATCGTGACGATGAGGAGGGCTACGAGCCATGGCGCCAGGGAGTTCCCCAGGCGGGAAAAGGCGTGGGTGATTCCCTGCGCGAAGCCCCGCTTCCCCATCGGCGTCCAGTAGGACATCGCCCGGGTGGCGGTCGGGAAGGTCGCGCCTTCGCCGAACCCGAGGATGAGACGGACCACGAAGAGGCTGACCATCCCGTGGACGAGCCCGGTCGCGAAGGTGGCGCCGGACCAGATGAGGCCGCACAAAAGCAGCGACTTGCGCGGGCCGACCTTGTCGGCGATCCATCCGCCGAACACCTGGAACAGCAGGTAGGGGTACGCGAAGGCCGAGAAGACCAACCCCATCTGCACCTTGCTCAGGGGGATTTCCTTGATGAATTCGTTCGACGCGATGGCAGTGCTTATGTTCACCCGGTCGAGGTAGGTGAGTAAGTACATCAGGCAAAGCAGCCCGAGGACGATATTCGTGGCTCTGAAGACGCGGGGCCGCATAAGCGAACCCTCCATGGGTTGCACTGGATTGGGTCAGATGGATATGGGTGCAATCTTCCAATGGGTATTGAATGCAATCAAGCAAAATCTAGGTCGAATCCCGGATCATGCCGACCGCTTGGCCCTCCCGGAGCCCCTTCCCTGAAGGCGCGGGCCCTGGGCCTTGGCCGCCCCGGGCGCCGGGGTGTGCACGGCCCCCGGGAAGTGCTCCAGCAGGCTCGACAGCTTGTTCAGGAGGTGCTGCCGGAGCAGGTCCCGCAGTTCGGCGCCGGCACGGCGGGTCAGGCAGGCGAGCATCGCCTCGTGCTCCTTCATCGCCCGCGCCCACCGCTCCTCGTCAAGACGGTTGGCGAGGTAGCGGGCACGCGCCACGCGAAGGCTCAACGAATCGTAGTGCGCGGTCAGGAGGTCGTTCCCCGCCGCCTCGACGATCCGCCGATGGATGGCCTGGTTGAGCCGGAAATACTCGGGCAGTTCGCGGCGCAGGTAGTGGGCGTGCATCTGGTAATGCAGCGACTGGATCTCCGCGATGACATCGTCGCTGGCGCGGGTTGCGGCGAGTTCCCCGGCCAGGCCTTCCATCGCCCCCATCACCTCCATGGCATCCCGGATGTCCCGTTCCTGGAAACGGGAAACCCGGGCGCCGCAGTTGGGCAGCAGATCGACCAGGCCTTCCGAGGCCAGGACCTTGAACGCCTCGCGCAGGGGCGTGCGGGAGACCTTCAACCGCTCGCAAAGCACCCTCTCCACGATGCGCGCCTCCGGCTTCAACTCGGCCTCGAAGATCATCTGCCGGAGCTGAACAAGGACTCCGTCGTACAGGCCGACCGGAGGTTTCGTGATGGTGTCATTCTTGGGTGGCGTCGAAGAGGTCATGGCAGCGTTCGCGGACCGGTGAATAAACGATTTCCCAATTGGTGTTTTCATGCCCCAGGATAGTCCCCGGAGTCCTGCCCGGCCATGGAATTGTTTTTGCGCTGCCGCCGTGATATACGATTGTATGCAATCTGGCACAACCCGTAGGAGGACCTCATGAGACACCGCCCCGGACGTCACTTCCTGCAGATCCCCGGTCCCACCAACGTGCCGGATCGCATCCTGCGCGCCATGGACCGGCCCGTCATCGACCATCGCAGTGCCGAATTCTCCAGCCTTGGGAAAGAAGTGCTGGAGGGCTGCCGCGCGATCTTCCAGACGACGGACCCGGTGATCGTCTACCCCGGGTCCGGCACAGGGGCCTGGGAGGCGGCCATCGTCAACGTCCTCTCGCCCGGGGACAAGGTCCTGGCCTTCGAGACGGGGCAATTCGCCACGCTGTGGCAAGCCATGGCCCTCCGCTGGGGCATCGACGTGGAGTTCGTCGCGGGAGACTGGCGTCACGGCGCGGACCCGCAACAGGTGGAAGCCCGGCTGGCCGAGGATCGCGAACACGCGATCCGCGCGGTGATGGTCGTCCATAACGAGACCTCCACCGGCGTCACCAGCCGTATTCCCGAGATCCGGAAGGCCATGGACCGGGTGGGCCATCCGGCGCTGCTGATGGTCGACACCGTCTCTTCCTTGGGTTGTACGGACTACAAGCACGGCGAGTGGGGGGTCGACGTCACGGTCGCCGGTTCCCAGAAAGGACTGATGCTGCCGCCCGGCCTCGGGTTCAACGCCGTCTCCGGCAAAGCCCTCGCGGCGAGCAAGGCCTGCCGCACGCCCAAGTCCTATTGGGACTGGGAGGAAATGCTGAAGGCGAACGCAGGCGGATTCTTCCCCTACACCCCGGCGACGAACCTGCTGTACGGCCTGCGGGAAGCCATCGCGATGCTCCTGGAAGAAGGCCTGCAGGAAGTGTTCACCCGGCATCGCCGTCACGGCGAGGCGACCCGGGCGGCCGTTCAGCGCTGGGGACTGGAACTCCTCCCGCTGGATCCACGCGAATTTTCCAACTCCCTGACAGCAGTCCTCATGCCCCAGGGGCACGACGCCGATCACTTCCGCAGGATCGCGCTCGAGAGGTACGACATCTCCTTCGGGTCCGGTCTGGGAAAAGTGAAGGGAACCGTTTTCCGCATCGGCCACCTTGGAGATTTCAACGACCTCATGCTGATGGGGACCCTTGCGGGCGTGGAGATGGGGCTCCGGGCCGCTGGCGTGCCTCACCAGGCCGGGGGCGTCCAGGCGGCCATGGACTCCCTGGCCAACGAGATGGCAACCGTCTGAAAGGTCGCCGAACCCTCTGACCCATGCCGATAGAGATTTTCGGGTTATGAGCCCAACGAGCTAGCACCGTTGGGTCCGCTCAGAACGCAGCGGCCGTTCCGGGCACAAGCAACCGTAGCGGAGCAAGCTCCGCGACGTTTGCTAGAAATCGACGTGCATTTCGACCTCGAGCTTGCGGGCAATGTTGGAGTTATCCGGGCTGCCGTCCTGGCTGACAGCCTGGTTGGTGCCGAAGGCCCTGGCAGACTCATACACATATTCCATGCCCACTTCGCAGTTCTTGGAGAGCTTGACGAAAGTGTTGAGGAAGCCGGAATAGGCCGTCTTGATGTCGGAGGCACCGGCACCGGTGGTGGTGGGGATGCTGTCGTTTGAACTGTAGTTCACACCGCTGAGGACGACGTTGGAACGAACCTTGTCGGTCCAATTGTGGGTGTAGCCGGCCAGCCAGCCAACGTTCTTGTAGGGGTAGATGGCCTCGTTGCTGGTGGCGTCGATCAGGACAGCCTGGAAACCAGTGCCGTACTGGCCGAGGGCATTGCCGTAGTAGAGGCTGAAAACCAGGTCGTCCTTGCCAAACTTCACGTCACCGGACAGCATGCCGGCACTTTCCATCGAGCTGAAGCGGTATTCGGGGGTCGCCGCGGTGGGAGCGGATGCAGTAATCGCGCCGCTCTTGGGATTGACGGAGTAGACACCCCCCGCAGTGGCGGGGGCGTAGGGGACGTAGACGCCATAGTCCTGGGCGAGACCGCGCAGAGCCAGGTGGCCCCAGGTGTCAGCGTAGGTGTAGGCCACGACGAGGGTCGGAATCTTGGCATCACCCGTGGTGGTGGGGCTGGCGCTGGTGAAGGTGGTGCCGTCACTGTACCCGCTGTTCTGCTCCAGGGAGATCCCAAGGCTGTTGTTCTTGTCGAGCTTGGCCACGTACATGAGCAACAGCATGCGCGGGGTGTCGAAGCAGGCGGAGCCGATGGGGCCGGCCCAATCCACGGTGTTGGCTCCGGCGTCCATGTCGTTCCAGAGGCTCCAGGCTTTGCCGGCCGTCCATCCGCCGATCTGGATGTTGGCTAGACGGAGGTGGTCGTTGGAACCGTTCAGGTCGAATTCGATCTTGGTGTGGATATCGCCCAGGCTGGCGCTGGGGGTGGTGCTGGCGAGGCCGAACCGGCTGGGGGCGATGCCGAACTGGAAATTTTTGTCGGGCTGGTTGCTGGTGTTCAGGATTGTGCTCGATCCACCGTTGGCAGGGTCCTGGTAGAACAGGGATGAAGCCTCGCTCCCGGGAGTCTGGAAGGCATTGAAGAACTCGTAGCCGTAGATCTGGAGGAAGCCGTAGATCCTGAGCTTGGTGTCACCGATGGTGGCCAGGTCGGCGGAGTGGAGGACGGGACCGGCCAGCATCAAGGTGGCCAGGACAGGGGTGAGGTTGCGTAGGCGGCTCATTTGTTTCTTCTCCTTTTGGGAAGCTGCTGGCATGAAATTGCAGGCAACCGATATTCGGTTAGCCGGTTTCCGATCGTTGCTGAACCCCCGATCGCAGGGACATGGGTTTCGAAATGGTGAAACACCTATCTTCGGTTCATGGCCTCCAGGATTTGCACCGACCCTCTCGCCAACTCCTTCGCACACATAGAATGGTTTCGGTAAGCAACTTTTGATCCAAGCGCCTAAATAAAGACATATAAATAATATAGCCATCAATATCTTCATCTTCCTCGTGGTGGGCTAAATCGAAATGAAGGGGCATCATCTCAATTCGAAAGAGGAGCATGCTGGCCATGAAGGCCGAGAGTCCAGACCCTAGGTTGCGTGATACAACCTGTCTGCGCCTCCGAAGGAGACAGCAAAAGGGGCCGGCCCCATCCACAGGACGCCGCGCCAATGTCCATGGACGAAGGATTCCACCGCGTCGCCACCAACCTGGACGAGGAACGCCTTGACCGCTGCTACATACCCTTCAGGATCTCCTCTTTATGCTTATTGAAATCCTCCTCGGTGATGAGGCCATTCTTCCGCAGGTTGTCGAGTTCAATCAGGCGTTCGCCGACGGTCAGGGACCGCGGCTGGGCCGGACCGGGTGGCAGCAGGCCGCTAGAGTTGCCGAAGGCCGCCTTCTCCTGCAGCTGGTGGGCCTCCTGGAAACGCTTGCCGAGGTCCTTGAAAATGGCCCAGGCGATCTGGTCCATGATCGCCCGGCAACTCTCCTTCACGTTTTCCATATTGGTGACTTCCTGCCGGGTGGAGAAGGCGAACATCACCTGACCGTCCCGGTCGACCACCGAGCCCTCGACCTCCATGGTCGCGCCATAGACACCCAGGGTGGGCCTTTCCAGAGTGGTGAGGTTGGTGACCGTCACGTTCAGGACGTTGATGGATCCCGGAACCGCAAGGCGCTGCAGGGTGGTGGGGAAATATTCCACGGTATTGGCGTAGAGGCCCTCGGCAAGGGTGTCCACCCTGCCGATGGTGAAACCGCTAGCCACGTCGTACTTGGGGTTGATCCAGATCCTGTCGAGCTTGCCGCCGTTCTTCAATCGGCTGTAGATCGCAGGAGGCAGCGTTTTCTCCGGCCCCGCGAACAGGGGGGGGATACCGGCCGCGAGGATGACAAGGGATCCAAGAATCAGCTTTTTCATGCAGGAACTCCCACCGAGAGGACCGCCCCTGAGGTTGTCATCATGATGGCACACCTCCGGACCCCGGCGGGAGGTCAACCACGATCGGCATGGCCAAATCCCTCAATGCTCGAATCGGGCAAGGGAATTCGAGCATGGAACGGACCTGTATTTTTTACCGGTCGCCGCTTAACAACTATGCCAAACCCGCATGGGTATCGTACATCCGGCAATTCGCTACAGGCGGATTGCAAGGGCTCACGATTGTATGATCTGATTTTTAATCAATCTATGCTTCTTTAATGATTATGAAATTTTTTCACTTGATGCAGTGCAATAACATTAACTATAACCGTGTACACCGCTCCCAATACGAAAAGTGTCTCAATGGATTCACCTCTTGTTTTCATAATAACAAATTTAATGACCAAAAAAATGAACCAAATTGCTGCCAAAATAGTTGAAGTTTTATAGGCTCCAACACTAAATTTATTTATCATTTTTAAATATATAATCCCGAATGTAATTGTTACTAGAGAGACAAAAATATATTCAATGATATTTTTTGGATAATCATGTAAAATATTGTAAATGGTATAAGCTAGGTAGACCACATTCCAAAAAACACCAAACCATGACAACATTTTTGCAAACATTGGCTTGGCTTTTCTCTCCCTTTTTATCGGCAACCTTGAACTGTGAATTTCCATTGACGTCGTCCCTGCTTTATCAACCCGTTTCCAACAGTCTCGAGATTTGATGGTATCTTTGGGAGTCTCACCTAGGCAATTCTATTCTTTTTTTTGCCTCGTTTCCATTGGTGAAAATGTCAATTACGATTTCCTTGGTTCATGTCGAGGTATTCAAGTGAGATTGACAGCCCTCTCGGGCCGAACCGGTTTTCATTCAAGTATGGACAGGCTGAAAAGGCAATTCATTCATGCCCTCCAACCATCCCTGACGTGGGATCGCAGCCGATCAATCCCTCTCCTCCTAGTACTACTGTGTTAATTA
>PLUC01000246.1 GCA_003165415.1 Holophagaceae bacterium | reverse complement strand
CGGACGAAAAGTCCAAACTGCAGTGACCTGAATGAGGCACCCGTAAGGGTGCCTCATTCAGGTCGGCCCGAAGGGCCCCAGCAACGGTCAGAAGCCGATCCCGCCCCCGGTGAGGATCAATTCCACCCGGCGGTTCTGCTGCCGCCCGGCCAGGGTCTCGTTGGACGCCACGGGGCTGCCGGCGCCGAAACCCTGGGCGGTCACGGTGGCGGGGGCGAGGCCCTGCCTGAGCAGCAAGCCTCGCACCGCCTGCGCCCGGCGCAGGGACAGCCTCTGGTTCAAGGCCTCGGTTCCGGTGCTGTCGGTGTGGCCCTCGACGCTCACCCGCACTCCCGGGTAGGTCAGCACGATGCCCGCGATTCTGGCCAGCTTTTCCCGGGTGGCGGGCAGCAGGACGTCCTTGCCGCTGGGGAACAGCAGGTCGGACAGGCTGACCTCCACGCCCCGTTCCGTTTCCCGGGTTTCCAGGAGCCTGCTCAACTGCTCCTTCAGGCGTTTGCGCACGGCCAGGACCTCGGCGCTCACCTCCCGCTCCCTGGCCTTCCGGGCATCCTGGCTCGTCTGCAGTCTGGCCCGCTCCTCTTCCTGCCGGACAGCCTCCGCCAGGTTCCGGGTGCGATCGGCTTCGGCCCTGGCGGCTTCCGCATCCTTCCGGGCCTGTTCCGCCTCCAGCCACTGCCGCTCCTGCTCGGCCTGTTCCCGGTTCTTCACGGCGAGCAGGCGCGCGTCCTCGGCCTGCTGGACCAATTGCCGGGCCAGGATGATGGCCGGCTTCTTCCACTTCTTCGGCACCGCCTCCAATTGACTCATGAGCCCCACCACCTTCTGGAACGCCTCGGGGGCGAAGCGCTGGGCCCCCGCCTCCCGGGCCATGTCCATGGCATTGACGGCCTGGTAGACATAGGGGCTGACCTTCGGGTCCCGGAGCCCCAGGGTGGGGGCCGCCTGGGTGCCCCGGGAGAGCGCTTCGTAGCGGGCTTCCATTTCTTCCACCTGGCCCCTGGTCTCCTTGGTCACGACATTGGTCAAGACCACCCTATCGCTTACCTGGGTGACGGCGAAATGGGGCTCGGCAGTGACGATGAGGCCGAAGGTCTGCAGGCTGGTGTGGGTCTTCAGTTCGGCCTTGCCGTTCCTCTGTGCGATCACCTCACCGAGATTGACCGGCCGGCCCACCGGCGTTACCGCCCAGAGCACATAGGTCAGGTACTCCATCCCAAACCGGCCGGCGGGCTCCAGGTGCTGGAACTTGGCCTTGATCCACATGGCTCCGTCCCGGTTCTTGACCTTTGCGCTGCCCTGGGCCTGGGGCAGCAGCCCCGTACTGCGGAACCCGACCAGGGTGGAACCGGTGAGGTTGCGGTAGACGATGGCCCGGGCTGTGGCGGAAATGGCCGTCCCCTCGCGGATGGGCATGGTTTCCGCTTCCCCGTTCCCCGGAACCCAGAGGAAGGCGCTCAGGAAGATCATGCGCAGCCACCCCCGCCTGGATGCTTGCGCCTTGGCCTGTATACTCATTGGGACTCCTCTCCAAATCGTTGTGGTGGCTAAGCATTATTTCATTTTTGTATTATTGATTAATGCAAAAACAAGGTCTGCCGCCTCCACCTGGAGTGAGCCGGTTGGGTTAGAAGATTCACTGGGGCCACGAATATTTTTTCATGGTAATTAGTTCATTAATTTCAGCCATTGCGCCAGGGTGCCCACTTGGCCGTAATCTATTCCGATTTCTGCGGTCCGCTCGCCGTGACTGATTCCCATCCGGAACGGAAATTGAGCTTGACCCGTTTTTTGACAACCAAGGCCAACCCGCCCCATACATTTATGATTATGTAATTTTTTTGATACCCGATCTCAATCGTTTTTGCAAAAATTCGAATCGGTACTATAATTGTTTAAAGAGGCACCACATGCATGTGTCGCCGGTGAGTTCTCCCCCCCTTAACCCGATCGGGTTAGCTCCGGTAAACGTGTCCCAATTCGAGGACTTGCTTCTGGGGTTCAGGGCGGCTCTGGAAGGGGGGCGTGCCCTGGGCCCGTCCGCTGCCAGCCCTCGGCACCTGCCGGCGGATCTCCGCCTTGCCAACCCCATGTTCCCCCCTCCGGCGGCGTCCGGCACCCTGCTCCCCGTCCAGGCGCGTTCCGCCCAGTCGCTCCCCATTCCGCTCCAGGATGGCCCCGAGCCCCAGGAGGCCAGCCCGGCCCCGGCCCGGTCCGAAACCCCGGAGGCCGCCAGCCGCGTCTCCGAACTCAAGGCCGCCGTGGCCCGGGCCGCCGCTTCCGGGCCAAGCCCCCTGGACGCTCTTACCACCCCCGGCGGCATGGCCAACGGATCCACGGTCAGCCTCCTGGCCAGAGGGTTCGTGAAGTTCGAGCCGGCGCTCGGCCAGGACCCGCCGAACCTGGAGCAGCGTTCCCCAGACGTGCAGGAGGCCCTGCAGAAGATCGACCGGATCGCCCAGATCTCCTTGAGCCTGGGCCATTCAGGCAATGCCCCCACCCCCGACACGGCCCGCCGGCCCCGGCCGGGATTCCCCGAACCCGCCGACCTGCCCGCTTCCGCCATCCCCGCCGCGGATCCCCCCACCCGGAAGGATCCGCGGCGTCAACGCTCCTACTAATACCGTTGGATCCGTTTGGAACGCAGCGGCCGTTCCGGGCACAAGCAGCCGTAGCGGAGCAAGCTCCGCAACGGCTGCTACTGCAGTTTGGACTTTTCGTCCTGTCCAATCATTCCCTGCCGGTGGCTCCGGAATCGTTCGTTCCGGTGCCCCGGGTTCGCGCCGACCCATTTCGGGTCCCCCGGCC
>PLUC01000162.1 GCA_003165415.1 Holophagaceae bacterium | reverse complement strand
GGGACCCGGACCATTACTTGGTCACACTCCTAGGCCAGTGCGGCGGCCAGATCGGCCCGGGCGTCGGCGCCGATCAGCTTGAGGCCGTAGGCTTCCTGCAGCAGCTTGAACACGTTGGGGCTGATGAAGGCGGGCGCGGCGGGGCCGACGGCGATGTTCTTGACCCCAAGGTGGAGCAGGGTGAGCAGGACCGCCACGGCCTTCTGCTCGAACCAGGAGAGGACGATGGTGAGGGGCAGGTCGTTGACCCCGCAGCCCAGCGCCTCGGCCAGCCCAGCGGCCACCTTGATGGCGCCGTAGGCGTTGTTGCACTGGCCCATGTCCAGCAGCCGGGGCAGGCCCAGCAGGGTGCCGTAGTCGTGGTCCATGATCCGGAACTTGCCGCAGCCCAGGGTCAGGATGAAGGACGACTGGGGCGCGCTGCGGGCATAGTCGCTGTAGTAGTTGCGGCCGGGCTCGGCGCCGTCGCAGCCGCCGATGAGGAAGAAGTGGGTGAGGTGGCCGGTCTTGACCGCGTCCAGGATGGCGGGCGCCGCGTCCAGGATCACGCTGTGGTGGAAGCCCACGGGGATTTTCGCGCCGGTGCGCAGAGGCAGCGGCCCCAGGGCCTTGGCCCGGGATATTACTTCGGAGAAATCGTCCCCTTCGAGCCGCCTGCTGCCGGGAACGGCGGTGGCCCGGGTGGTGAACATCCGGTCCCGGTAGCTCTCCCTGGGCTCGAGGACGCAGTTGGTGGTGACCAGGATGGCGCCGCCGAACGCTTCGAATTCGCGCTTCTGCAGCTGCCAGGCGCCGCCGAAATGGCCGGCCAGGTTGGGGTGGCCGCCCAGGGCGGGGTACATGTGCGCGGGCAGCATCTCGCCGTGGGTGTAGACCAGCACGTCGGTGCCCGCCACCTGCTCCAGCAGGTGGGCCAGGTCGAGCAGATCGTGGCCGGAGACCAGGATGCCCGGCTGCGGCCGGGTGCCCACCGGGACCTCGGTGACCCGGGGCTTGCCGAAGCGGGCCACGTGGGCCTCGTCCAGCATTTCCATGACCCGCAGGTTGTGCTGGCCGCACTTCAGCACCAACTGGACCAGGGTCGGCACGTCGAAGTTGACGTTGGTCATGGTGGCGAACAGCGCCTCTTCCATGAAGGCGCTGACCGCCTCGTCCTGCCGGCCCAGGCGGCGGGCGTGGTGGGCGTAGGCTGCCATGCCCTTGAGGCCGTAGAGCAGGGTTTCCTGGAGGGACTGCACATCCGCGTCCTTGCCGCACACCCCGTATTCGGTGCAGCCGGTTCCGTTCTGGGCCTGTTCACATTGATTGCAAAACATGGTGGGATCCTCCAAGGGGCGGCCCCGGGAGCGGGGCGTCTTGAAGGCCAGTCTTTCGAATCCGGGGCGGGGGCGCCTTGACGGATATCAAGGTTGTCTATTGCCTGTGACCGCCGTCACAGGTTGGAAGGAGGTTCAACTATTTCAATCCGTTCCGGGCCTTGAAGGCCGGCCAGTCGGCCTTGAGCCGGAGGAAGGCGGTCACATCGGGGCAGAGCAGGAAGGGGTTGGAGGCGCGCTCCCAGGCCACGGTGGAGCTGGGCCGGGCGCCGTAGTCGTGGCCGGGCCAGAGGGTGGCGTAGGCCGGCCAGTCCATGAGCAGCCGGTGCAGGCTGTCCCATTCCTGGCGGGCGTCGGCGTCGCTGCCGGTGCCACCGACCTTGCCCACGAACAGCAGGTCTCCGGTGAGGCCGGCGCTGAAGGGTTCGGTCAGGAAGGCGAGGTGGTCGGGGCAGTGGCCAGGCACGTGCCAGGCGCGCAGGCTGAAGTCGCCGAAACCGATGCGGTCGCCATCCGCCAGCACCTTGTCCAGGGGGCCCGGGTGGCCCGGCCCGCCCGCCACCGGCGCGCCGGTGAGGGCCTTGGCGGCGGTGTTGCCGTTGCTGTGGTCGGAGTGGCCGTGGGTGTTCAGGATACAGGTGATCTGGAGGCCCTGGGCCTGGGCCCTGGACACCATGAGCTCGGGGTCGTAGGAGGGGTCCACCAGGATCCCTTCGCCCGCCTCCCGGTCGCCCAGCAGATACCCGAAATTGCGGTCCCCCCCCACTCGCACCTGCTCAAAGATGAAGCGCATCCACGCCCTCCGAGGGATAAGGGTACTCCATTCCCGGATATTCTGGACGTTTCGAGGTGGCAATGGGTTCGGCTGCGGCAAAGGGGCATTCGCTGGCATTTTTCGCGCCGGACGAGGAAGGGGAGTGGAGCGAACTGCGGGTGGCCGGCACCGGCTATGCGGTGCTCACCCGGGAATTCTGGACGGCACGGCAGCGGCAGGCGGCCAACCTGCACGAGGTGAGCTACCGGGCCTGCTACAAGCCGCAACTGCCGAGGCTGTTCATCGAGAAGCTCACCCAGGCCGGCGAGCTGGTCTACGATCCCTTCGCCGGGCGAGGCACCACGGCGGTGGAGGCGGCGCTGCTGGGGCGCCGGGTGGCGAGCAACGACATCAGTCCGCTGTCCCGGGTGCTGGCGGCTCCGCGGCTGGAGCCGCCGGACCCGGAGGCGGTGGCGCGGCGCCTGGAGCGGATCCCTTCCGGCGGCGCCGGATCCGACGGCGTGGACCTTTCCATGTTCTACCACCCGGACACCGAGGCCGAGCTGCGCGCCCTGCGGGCCTGGCTGCTGGAACGGGAAGCGGACGGGCTGGACGACGGCGTGGACCGGTGGATCCGCATGGTGGCCACCAACCGCCTCACCGGCCACAGCCCCGGGTTCTTCAGCGTCTACACCCTGCCGCCGAACCAGGCGGCCAGCGCCGCCAAGCAGCGGGTGATCAACCAGAAGCGGGGGCAGACGCCGCCCTACCGGAACACCCGCGAGCTGATCCTGAAGAAGACGCTCCAGCTCCTGAAGGGGCTCACCGGGCCGGAACGGGCCAACCTCCTGGACGCGGCCGGCTCGGCCCGCTTCCTCACCCGGGACGCCCGGCGCACCCCGGAGCTGGAGGACGGGTCGGTGGCCCTGACCGTGACCTCGCCGCCCTTCCTGGACGTGGTGCAATACGCCGGGGACAACTGGCTGCGCTGCTGGTTCAACGGGCTCGACGCCCTGGCGGTGGCGGACGGCATCACCATGTCGCGCAAGCTGGACGCCTGGGTGGCGGTCATGACGGAGGTGTTCCGGGAACTGCACCGGGTCACCCGGCCCGGCGGGCACGTGGCCTTCGAGGTGGGGGAGATCCAGCGGGGCACCCTGCGTCTGGAGGAGGCGGTGCTGCCCATGGGCACGGCGGCCGGGTTCGCGGGCCTGGGCGTGCTGGTGAACCGGCAGGCCTTCACCAAGACCGCCCACATCTGGGGCGTGGACAACAACGCGGCCGGCACCAATTCCAACCGCATCGTCATCTTCCGCAAACGATGAAGAAGGAACTGTCGCCCCTGCTGGTGCTGATCATGGCCGCGGCCACCGGGCTGGCGGTGGCTTGCAACTACTACGCCCAGCCGCTGCTGCCCACCATCGCCAAGGCATTCGGGGCATCCCCGGCCCGGGCCGGGTTCATCGTCACCACCGCCCAGATGGGCTACGGCCTGGGGCTGCTGCTGATCGTGCCGCTGGGCGACCTGGTGGAGCGGCGCGGGCTGGTGGTGTACATGTCCCTGCTGTCCGCGGCGGGCCTGCTGATCACCGCCATGGCCCCGTCCATGGCCTGGGTGCTGGTTGGCACGGGGCTCACCGGGCTGTTCTCGGTGGTGGCGCAGCTGCTGGTGCCGTTCGCCGCCACCCTGGCGGCGCCCGAGCGGCGGGGCAAGGTGGTGGGCACGGTGATGAGCGGCCTGTTCCTGGGCATCCTGCTGGCCCGCACCGTAGCCGGGGCCCTGGCCAACCTGGGCTCCTGGCGGCTCATCTACTGGGTGGGCGCCGTCGCCATGATCCTGACCGCGGCCGTGCTGCGCCGCGTCCTGCCGCGCTACCACGAGCCCCTGGGGCTGTCCTACCTCGCGCTGATGCGGTCGGTGGTCACCCTGTTCCGGGACGAGCCGGTGCTCCGGTTGCGGGCGCTGTTCGGCGCCACGGCCTTCGGCGCGTTCAGCGTGCTGTGGACCTCCATCAGCTTCCTGCTGGCCGCGCCGCCCTACGGCTATTCCGCCGGGACCATCGGCCTGTTCGGGCTGGCGGGGGTGGCCGGGGCCCTGGCCGCTTCCGGCGCGGGGCGGCTGGGCGACCGGGGCCATGGCCAGCGGGTCACCGGGTGGGGACTGGCGCTACTGCTGCTTTCCTGGGGGGTCCTGGCCTGCGGGCACCGGTCCCTGGCCGCCCTGGTGGCCGGGATCCTGCTGCTGGACCTGGCCGCCCAGGCCATCCACATCAGCAACCAGCACGCCATCTACCGGATCCGCCCGGAAGCGCGCAACCGCCTCACCGCCGGCTACATGACCTGCTACTTCATCGGCGGGGCGGTGTGCTCGCTGTTGTCGGCCTCGGCCTACGGCCTGGGCGGATGGGCGGGGGTGACCGTGGTGGGGGCGGCGGTGAGCGCCATCGGCCTTGCCGGCTGGGCCTTGTGGCGCCATCAGGCCCTGCCCGGGGGTCCGGGGGAGAGACCCCCCAGCAGGGTCGGGGAGTCGTAGAGGATGCTGACGATCCGCCAGCTCCGGCCCTCCCTGCGCAGGGTGATGCTCACCATCCGTGGTTCTCATCATCAATTCAAGCACCCGACCAAGCCTGGTCGTGTCACCGTCCCCCACCCCAGGAAGGACCTCAAGAAGGGCACCGAAAACAGCATCCTCAAGCAGGCGGGGTTGAAGAGCCCAATGGAGTAGCCACCATGCGTAATTACATCGCATTCATCCACAAGGACCCGGACAGTGATTTTACCGTCACCTTCCCGGATTTTCCGGGGTGCCTCACCGCAGGCGGCACGTTGGACGAGGCCCGCGTCATGGCCCAGGAAGCCCTCCCCTTTCACGTTGAGGGGCTCCTCGAGGATGGGGATAGCCTGCCCGACTCCATGACGCTGGAAGAAGCCCTCCTGGCGGATCCGGCCAACCGTGGGGCCGTGGCCATCCTTGTCGAAGTCCCAGCGGAGGAGCCGATGATCCGGGTGAACATCTCGGCCCCCAAGGGAGCCCTGGCCCGGATCGACCGTTATGCGGCCTCGCATGGAATGAGCCGGAGCGCCTTCCTCATCCAATCGGCCCGCCAGATCATGCAGCGGGGCGCCTGAGGCAGGTCCGATCCGTTCTATGTATAGCTGCCCAGTCTCATCAGCCGCAGCACCGGTGCCCCGGCGGCCCTTGAGGCCTCCAGGTCCGCCTCGAACTCGGCCACCCAGTCGTTGGTCTCGTCGAGATCCACCAGCATCTGCTGGATGCGCCAGGTGCGCTTGTCCTCCGCCGGGAGGACATAGGTGTGCCGGGCGTTGCGGCCTTCGGGGTCCAGGCGGAAGCTGCCGTGGTCGGCGCGGTAGCCGTCCATGAGGGCCTTGAGCCGGTCCGGGGTCCAGGGTTCGAAGTTCTCGTCCGCGGGCTCCTCGCCGAGCTGGGCCGCGGCCTCCTCGAAATCCAGCACCAGCAGGCAGTGCAGGAAGGTGAAGACCCGGTTGCGGATGGCGGCGGTGAAGGCCTTGGGGTCGCGGGTGATGTCCCGGTCCGCCTCCTCGGCTCCGGGCGGCCGCAGTTCCTGGGTCTCCTGGCGCATGAAGTTCGGGTCGCGCATCTTCTCCCACTCGTCCAGCAGGCTGGAATCCACCTGGCGGATCAGGGCGCCCAGGTAGACCTCCATCTCCCGCACCTCCTCGTTCTTGGCGGCGTCGGGCACGGTCTGGGTCAGGACCTTGAAGACGCTGTTCAGGTGCCGCAGCAGCAGCCCTTCGGAACGCTGGATGTCGTAGTCCCGGACGTAGTCGGAAAAGGAGCAGTACAGCTCGAACATCTCCCTCGCGATCGACTTGGGGCGGATGTTCTCCTCCCCCACCCAGGGGTGCCGGGCCGCGAACGCGTTGAAGGTGCCGTAGATGAACTCCCGCTGGGGCTTGGGGTACTCCAGCTTCTCCAGTTCGACCATGCGCTGCTCGTACTCGATGCCCGCCATCTTCATTTCGGCCAGCTTCTTCTGCTTCACCCGGTCCAGCTGCTTGCGCAGGATGATCTCGGGGTTCTCCAGGATGGCCTCCACCAGGGTGATCAGGTTGAGCCCGTAGTCGGGCGCTTCCGGGTCCAGCAGGGGCAGGGTCTCCAGGAGGTAGAGGGAGAGGGTCTGGTTCATGGAGAAGTCGTCCTGGAGGTCCACGTTCACCCGCAGCTTGGGGGCTCCGGGTTCGGAGGTGAACTCCACGATGTTCCGGGCCACCAGGGCCCGGAACAACTGCCAGGCGCGCTTGCGGTGGGCGTCCTTGACCGTGTCCCAGTCGTGGCAGGTGCGGATCAGCTCGCGCATGGCCCGGCAGCCGTCGCCCTTGCGGCTGAGCACGTTCAGCAGCATGCCGTGGGTCACCTGGAACCGGGACACCAGCCGCTCCGGCTGGGCGGCCAGGAGGCGCTCGAAGGTCTGCTTGTCCCAGTTCACGAAGTTCTTGTCGGGGGGCTGGCGCTTGACGAACTTCCTGCCGCCGGCCGCTGCCTTGGCGGCCAATTTGAGGTTCTCGATGGCGTGCTCCGGGGCCTGGGCCACCACCCAGCCCACGTCGTCGAAGCCCTTTCGCCCGGCGCGGCCGGCGATCTGGTGGAAGTCCCGGGCGCTCAGGATCCCGGTCTTGAGGCCGTCGTACTTGCACAGGCGGGTGAACAGCACGGTGCGGATGGGCACGTTGATGCCAACTCCGAGGGTGTCGGTGCCGCAGATGATCTTGAGCAGGCCCTTCTGGGCGAGCTGCTCCAGCAGGATGCGGTACTTGGGCAGCAGGCCGGCGTGGTGCAGGCCGATGCCGTGGCGCAGCCAGCGCTTGATGTCGGGGCCGTACGGGCTGTTGAACTTGAAGGTCTCGATGGCCTGCTGGATGGCGGCCTTCTCCTCCTTCGAACAGAGGTTGAGGCTGGTGAAGTCCTGGGCGCTCTGGGCGGCCTCCAGCTGGGTGAAATGGACCAGGTAGACCGGCGCCTGGTCCTTCTCCACCAGCCGCTCCAGGGTGAGCGAAAGGGGCGAATCGGCGTAGCTGAACTCCAGCGGCACCGGCCTCACGGTGGATTTCACCGCCGCGGTGGGCAGGCCGTTGAGCCGGGTCAGTTCCTGCTCGAAGAAGCTGGTGTCGCCCAGGGTGGCGGACATGAGCAGGAACCGTGCCCGGGGCAGGGTGAGCAGGGGCACCTGCCAGGCCACCCCCCGCTCCCGGTCGGCATAGTAGTGGAACTCGTCCATGACCACGTCCTGCACATCGGTGTCGGCCCCCTCCCGCAGGGCGATGTTGGCCAGCACCTCGGCGGTGCAGCAGAGGATGGGGGCGTCGCGGTTGACGCTGGCGTCGCCGGTGCTGAGGCCGACGTTCTCGGGGCCGAATTCCCGGCTGAGGGCCAGCCACTTCTCGTTGACCAGGGCCTTGATCGGGCAGGTGTAGACCGAGCGCCGGCCCTCTGCCAGGGACTTGAAGTGCAGCGCCGCCGCCACCAGGGACTTGCCGGAGCCGGTGGGGGTGTTCAGGATGACGTTCTTCCCCTCGAACAGCTCCAGGATGGCGGCTTCCTGGGCGGGGTAGAGGGTGAGGCCCCGCATTTCGGCATACTCCAGGAACCGGCCGAGCAGGTCGTCGCTGGTGACGTCGCCGTCCCGGGGAATGAGGTCGAACAGGGTGGGGTGCATGTGTGGCTCATCAAAGTCTGGGGAGGGCAAAGAACAGGCTCCGGCCGGTGCGGCAGGGCCGGGGCATCCATCACCGTACTACCACTTATATACTGCCGTATCACCGGGCTCACGAAATGAGGTAGGATGGTGCATTCCAGTCAGGCGGTGCACATGAGCGAATGGTTCGGGGAACGGGTGTTTTCCATCGGCATCTTCGGCGCAGGCCGCGGCGGGCTGGGGCTGCTTAAGTTCTTCGGCAACAACAAGGTGACCAAGGTGACCTTCGTGGTGGACGCCAATACCACCGCTCCGGGCATCATCGAGGCCCACGATCAGGGAATCTCCACCTTCACCGATGCCGAGACCGCCATCCGGGACAACCTGCCGGACTTCCTGTTCGACACCACCGGCGACGAGGCGCTGGGAACCATGCTGCGCGAACGGCTCCGGGGCACGGCCACCCGGCTGATCACGCCCATCACCAGCCGGATGATGGTGGACGTCCTGAACCTGAACGCCAACGCGGTGCGCAACGACATCTCCGAGATCGTCGGCACCATCCAGGGCGACCTGAGCCGGAGCCTGGAAACCAGCACCAGCGTAGTGAGCCGGATCAACTCGATCATGTCCAACATGCAGATGCTGGCCCTGAACGCCAGCATCGAGGCGGCCAAGGCCGGGGTCCACGGCCGGGGCTTCTCGGTGGTGGCCGAGCACCTGGGCAAGTCGGTGGACGCGGTGCGCAACCTCACCCAGGAGATCAACCAGGTGAACCAGAACATCATCCAGGTCTCCGAGCGCAGCGCCAGCGTGCTGGAAAAACTGAAATAACGATCATGGCAGCCAGGACCTGTGCCGTCGCCGCCGAGGTTTTCGCCCGGTTTCCCCACTACCTGCGCGGAGTCGTGGTCGCCCACGGGGTCCGCAACGGCCCCTCGTCCCCGGAGCTGGTGGCCCTGCTGCGCGAGGCCGAGGCCTCGGTGCGGGAGCGGCTGCAGCCGGAGGAGATCACCACGCACCCCCGGATCGCCAGCTGGCGGGCCGCCTTCAAGGCCCAGGGCATCAATCCGAAGGATTTCCGCTGCTCGGTGGAGGCCATGGCCCGGCGCGCCCTCAAGGGCCAGCAGCTGCCATCCATCAACGCCCTGGTGGACATCGGCAACATCCTGTCGCTGCGCCATCTGGTGCCCATGGGCGGGCACGCCATCGACCATGCCGCCCAGGGCTACTGCCTGCGGCCCGCCACGGGGCTTGAGCGCTTCGTGCCCTTCGGCACCGACCAGCCGGAACACCCCGATGCCGGGGAGATCATCTACGCCGAGGGCGAGACCGTGCTGACCCGCCGCTGGAGCTGGCGCCAGGCCAACCACAGCCTGACCCTGCCGGAAACCACGGCCGTCCAGTTCAACCTGGACGGCCTGCCGCCGGTGACCCGGGCCGAACTGGAGGCGATCGGCGAAGAACTGATGGCACTGGTGGCCCGGCACTGCGGCGGCCGGATCCGGCAGGGCATGCTGAGCGCCGCCGAGCCCAGCCTGTCTATGGAGCCGTGATCCGGGAGATCGCCTCCCCGGTCAGTTCCTCCGCCATTTCCAGGACGTCCTTCAATTCCACCGCGCGGATGGCGTCCAGGTGGATGCCGCAGGCCACCGAGACCACCGCATCCAGGCGGGCCGCGAACCTGCCCGCGAGGGTGCGGGCTAGGTCGTCTTCCTTGTGGCCCAGGAGGGCGATGACCGAGGTGGTGGCGCTGACGGCGCCGCCCGCCTCGTGGCTGGGGCGGGGCTGGCTGACGGCCACCGCGCCGATGTGGGCGTCGCCGCCGCACAGGGTCACCGCCAGGTCCCTGCCCATGGGCACGCAGGTCATGCGCAGGGCCACCCGGCCCCGCTGGGCGGTCAAGATCATGGGTTCCTTGCCGGTCATGCTCATGGGCGCAGCCTCGGATCCAAATGGAACGATTCCCGGACGATGGCCTTGATCCTGGCGGCATCGGGATGCTGGGGGTCCACCAGGACATTCGCCTCGGCCCCCACGATCACCGAGGGGACCATCAGGATGCCCGTTCGCCGCGCCTGGATCCAGCGCGCCCCCAGGGAGCGGAGCGCCGCTATCCCCGTCTCACGTCTCCAGTCATCGGGAAGGTCGGCCGGCAGCAAGCGGCTGACGGCAAGGTCATCCGGAAGCTCGAACTGGATGGCGACCAGGTCATCCGGGATGTCGGCCGGGTCCACGTGGACCAGCAGTTCCAGGACCGCGAGGGAAAGGCTGGAGGCGCCATAGGCCACTGGGACCCCAGGGGGGTTCCAGCGGCCTCCGACCCGCCGCGCCCCTTCGCCGTCCAGGGCGGTGGCGGCGTGCTTGGCTTTGACCAGCCGGTGGATGATCAGGAGAACACCCCGTATTCGATGCGCGTCAGTACGGCCTCGGCGGCCTGGGTGCCGACGTCGGTGTCCAGGAGAGACATGGGGATGGCGCCGCCCAGCGCCCGGTTGGGGGATTCCAGCCAGCGGACGGCCTTCTTCTGGGAACCCAGGACCTCTGTCGCCTGGGCCACCAGCCGCACCAGGCGCATCAGGCGTTCGCCCTCCTCGGGCTCCAGACGGCCGCCTTTGCGGCGGGCCAGGGTCCTGGGCGGGATGTGCAGGACTCCGGCCGCGACCTGGTCGGTGAGGCCCAGGTTTGTCACCACGCCCCGGTAGAGGCTCCAGGGCACGCCGGCACGGATCAGATTCACCAGGGACAAGGGGTTCGCCAGGGAGTATCCACTGTCCGGGATCGAGGGCCCCGGGGGGGCGGCGGTTTTTGTCTTGGCTTTGTCCATGACGTCCTCGGTCATTTGACCAAATGATATGCGCCATTTGGCCAATGGCAAGCCTGGTATTGCCGTAGAATGCCCCCAGGAGGATTCCCACGATGACGGAGCTGAGCTACGACCACGATCTGGCGGCGATCATCGACCACACCCTGCTCAAGCCCGACGCCACCGCCGCGGAGATCGGCCAACTCTGCCAGGAGGCCCGGGACTACCGTTTCGCCTCGGTCTGCGTGAACACCTTCTGGGCGCCCCGCTGCCGCTCGCTCCTGGAGGGCTCGGGGGTGAAGCTGTGCTGCGTGGTGGGCTTTCCCCTGGGCGCCATGGCAACCGCGGCCAAGGCCTACGAGGCGGCGGAAGCGGTCGCCCTGGGAGCTGACGAGCTCGACATGGTCATCAACCTGGGCGCCCTCAAGTCCGGGGAGCCCGATCAGGTGGAGCAGGACATCCGGGGGGTGGTGGGGGCGGCCCGGGGCCGGGCGGTGAAGGTCATCCTGGAGACCGGCCTGCTCACCGAGGTCGAGAAGATCCTGGCATGCCGGCTCAGCAAGCAGGCCGGCGCAGCCTTCGTCAAGACTGCCACCGGGTTCGTGGCGGGCAGCGTCGCCACCGCGGCGGACATCGCCCTGATGCGCCGGACCGTGGGCGCGGCCATGGGGGTCAAGGCCTCCGGCGGAATCCGGTCGAGGGAGGACGCCCAGCTCATGGTCGCCAACGGCGCCAGCCGGATCGGGACCCGGTCGGGCATCGCCATCGTCACGGGCGGTTGACTTTGGCCTCGAGTTTGTCCAATTTGTAAGTGGACTTTAGAATTAGACGAATGACCTACCTTCCCCGCACCCTCGAACCTTTTTTTGGGAATGCCTCCGGTCAGTGGCCCGTGCTGCTGGTGACGGGGCCTAGGCAGATCGGGAAGACCACCTTCCTTCGGCACTTGGCTGGTGGTGAGCGGACCTATGTGACCTTGGACGACCCCCTGGTGCGCGAACTCGCCCGCTCGGATCCCGGGCTGTTTCTGCAGCGTTTCCAGCCGCCTGCGCTCATCGACGAAATCCAGTACGCGCCCCAGCTATTGCCCATGATCAAGCTTCTGGCGGATCAGGAGCGCCGGCCCGGCCTGTTCTGGCTCACGGGATCCCAGCAGTTCCATCTCATGAAGGGCGTTTCGGAATCCCTGGCCGGGCGGGTAGGGGTGGTCAACCTGTTGGGGTTCTCACAGGCTGAACTGCTGGGCACGCCTTTCCTGCCCCCCTTCCTGCCCACGGAAGCCCGCCTGAAGGAGCGGGACGGCCACCCCCCCCTTGGGCTCGCGGAACTGTTCCAGAGGATCTGGCTGGGGTCGTTTCCGGCCCTGAACCAGGATCCGGCGCCGGACCGCGACCTGTTCTACAGCTCCTACATCCAGACCTACCTCCAGCGGGACGTGCGCGACCTGGCCAGCGTGGGCAACCAGGGGGCCTTTCTGCGTTTCCTGCGGGCCTGCGCGGCCCGTACCGGCCAGCTCCTGAACCTGTCGGACCTATGCCGCGATGCCGACGTGAGCCAAGCCACAGGCAAGAACTGGCTGTCGATCCTGGGTTCCTCCGGGATTGTCTACCTGCTGGAGCCGTTCCACTCCAACTTCAACAAGCGGCTGGTGAAAACCCCCAAGCTCTACCTGCTCGACACGGGCCTCGCCGCTTACCTGACGGAGTGGTCCTCCCCCCAGAATCTGGAGGCCGGCGCCATGAACGGCGCCTTCCTGGAAACCTGGGCGGTGACCGAGATCCTGAAGAGCTACTGGCACAACGGTTTGCGCGCCCCTCTCTACTTCTACCGGGACAAGGACAAGAAGGAGATCGACCTGCTGATCCACCAGGATCAGACGCTCTACCCCATCGAGATCAGGAAGACCGCCCAGCCCGGCAGGGACGCCGTGAGCAGTTTCGCAGCGCTGGGACACCTGGGGCCGGCCGGGTACCAGGTGGGTCCCGGGGCTCTGATCTGTCTGGCCGGCATGCGCCTGCCGCTGACGGCGGGGGTCAGCGTGGTTCCGGTGGGATGCCTGTAGCCGGGAACGCGCCGTTTCCGGGTCAGCTTCCGGCTATCTTTTTCAAGGGCGCCCCGAGGGGAATGATTCGTGACGCTCAGGCGTCCTTGAGCAGGGCCAGCAGCGTGCCGGCGTCCAGGCTCGCGGCCATGGCGCTTTCGCTGAGGATGTCCTCGGCCAGCTGGCGTTTGTGCTGGTGCAGGCCCAGGATCTTCTGCTCCACGGTGCCCTTCAGCACCAGCCGGTAGACCGTCACCGGGCGGGTCTGGCCGATGCGGTGGGCGCGGTCCGAGGCCTGGTCCTCCACGGCGGGGTTCCACCAGGGGTCCATGTGGATGATGTAGTCGGCGGCGGTGAGGTTGAGGCCGGTGCCGCCGGCCTTCAGGCTGATGAGGAACAGGTCGCCCTCGCCGGCCTGGAACGCCTTCACCGCCGCGGCGCGCTTGCGCACCGGGGTGCTGCCGTCGAGGTACTGGTAGGTCACTCCGCGCGCGTCCAGGGCCTGGCGCAGCAGAGCCAGGTGGTCCACGAACTGGCTGAACACCAGGGCCCGGTGGTCACTCTCCAGCAGCTCTTCCACCAGGTCCAGGAACGCCTCCAGCTTGCTGGAGGGGATGGCCAGGCCGGGCTGGACCAGGGCGGGGTTGCAGCAGGCCCGGCGCAGCCGCATGAGCGCGGCCAGCACCTGCAGGGTCTGGTTCGGGCCGCCGTCCAGGGCCGCCAGGCTCTGGCGCCGCAGGGCCTCCAGGAAGGAGGCCTCGGCCTCGCTGGGTTCCAGCTCCAGGACGATCTCGGTGCGGGGCGGCAGCTCCTTCAGCACCTGGCCTTTGGTGCGTCGGAGCAGGAAGGGCGAGACCATGCGCCGCAGGCGGCCCAGGGCATGGGGGTCCTGGTCGCGCTCGATGGGCTCCTGGAAGCGCTTGCGGAACTGCTCGATGCTGCCCAGCAGGCCGGGATTGAGGAAACGGAACAGGTTCCACAGCTCGGCCAGGTGGTTCTCCACCGGGGTGCCGGACAGCACCAGGCGGAACCCGGCCTGGAGGTCCATCACCGCCTGGCTGCGCTTGGTGAGGGCGTTCTTGATGTTCTGGCCTTCGTCCAGGACCACGGTGCTCCATGGGACCCGCTGCAGCCGCTCGGCCTCCAGCGGGAGCAGGCCGTAGCTGCACAGGAAGACGTCGAAGGGGCCGGCGTTCTGGAGCGCGGCCTCCCGGTCGCCTTCGCCGAACCGCTGCACCTTGAGCTGGGGCGCGAAGGCCTCGGTCTCGCTCTCCCAGTTGGCGCAGACGCTGGTGGGGGCCACCACCAGGGCCGGGCCGCCGCCGGCCCGGGCCAGCAGCAGGGCCAGGGTCTGCACGGTCTTGCCCAGGCCCATGTCGTCGGCGAGGCAGGCGCCCAGGCCCGCCGCGGCCAGCCGCCGCATCCACTGGTAGCCTTCCAGCTGGTAGGGGCGCAACTGGGCGCGGAAGCCCTCCGGCAGCTCCGCCTCCGGGCCCAGGGCGCCCTGGAGCTGCGCCAGCATCCCTTTCCAGGCCTGGTCGGTGTGGAGCGCGCCCAGCTCTTCGCCCAGGCCGTCCAGGGCCAGGGCGCTGAGGCTGTGCAGGCGCATGCCCAGGCCGTGCTGGTCGCCCAGGGCGCGCAGGTCGTCCAGGCGGCGGCGGAAGGTCTCGGCCAGGGCGTAGACCCGTCCGTCCCCCAGCTTGACGAAGCGGCTGCCGCCCGTTTCCGTGGCCGCCAGGAGTTCCTGCAGGTTCGCCACCTGGCCCTGGCCCAGCTTCAGCTCGCCCTCGGCGTCGAACCAGTTGCCGTTGCGCTTCACGGTCAGGCTCATGGCCTCCAGGCCCAGGGTCCGGGGCGGGCTCAGGCGGCCGCCTTCGGGCCACTGCACCGTGGCCAGGCCCTTGGCCGCCTCCAGTTCCAGCAGGAGGTTCATGCAGCGTTCCGGGTCGTCCAGCATCCATTCGCTGCGCCCTTCGTCCAGGGGCAGGGTGGGCAGGGCCGCCAGCAGGGCTTCGGCGGCGGCGGTCTCCTGGGCCAAGTCCCGGGCCACCAGGCGCATCTCGCCCTGGCGCTCCAGCATGAGGCTGGCCCCGCCTTCGCCGGGCACGTGGTAGCCGCAGCCCGCCAGGGGCTCGACCCGCAGCTGGGCCTTCAGCCCCTGGTGGAATGGCATGAGCAGGAGGAAGATGCGCGGATCGCCGTCCACCCGTACCAGGCCGGCCTGGCGGGCCGCCTCGTCCCGCACGGTAAGGTCGGAGTGCACCGTCACCATGGGGGCGACGGCGCGCAGGGCCTGGAGCACCTGGGTCTCGGCCCCGGCCGGCACCGTCAGGCCGTCGCCCAGGATGTCCGCCAGCTTGCGGTGGGCGGCGGTGATGGTGATGATCCGCACCCGGAACAGGCCCTCGGCCTGGACCATGACTTCGCCCTCCTGGAGTGGCGGGTCCAGCCGCAGCTCCAGCACCTTGCCCTTGCGGGTCACGTGCAGTTCCGGCTGGCCGGCGACGATCTCCATGCGCGCGGCCGCGTCCACCTCGGCTTCGCTCCAGAACACCAGGGGATGGCCCACCAGGGCCTGCAGCGCGGCCTCGTAGTTGAGCTCGTGACCCCGCCAGTTCTCGCGGATGCAGCTGATGAGGCTCTGGTCCTGGGGCAGCAGGAAGTTCCAGGCCCGGCCCTCCTCCTTGAGCCGCTTCAGGGAGACGGCCTTGCCCCGGGTCCACTGGCCCCTGGCGTCCCGGCGCTGTTCCCTGGGTTCGATGACATAGGGGTTGCGGGCCTCGGGATCGCGCCACACCCACCAGGCCAGGCGTCCCGGGCGCCGGCTGGTGGTGGGCCGGGCCAGGCCGTGCAGGTCCTCCAGGGCCTTTTCCCAGGTCTCGCTGTGCGGCACCAGGTCCAGGAACGGGAAGGGGGCGCCACTGATGCCGCCCTTGGCCCGGCGCCGGAGCTCGGCCAGTTCCCGGTGCAGCAGGCCCAGGGGCAGTCTGGCCAGGCGGGCCTGGGTGGCGTCCAGGGCCTCCAGGTCCAGGCGCTCCGAGCAGAGATAGGCGCAGACGGCTTCCGCGAAGCCGGCCAGGGCCGGCGCCGGCAGGAGCGACGGGGGGCGGGGCGCCTCGTTCCGGCCGGGCGGCTCCAGCGGCCGGGGCAGGCCCTGGCGCTGGAGCAGGAGCCGGCGCAGCGGGTCCAGCAGGCTGGACAGGGGATCGGCGGCCTGGCGCCGCTCCAGCAGCTCCAGGCGCTCGGCGGCGGCGGTCAGGCCCAGTTCGCCGTCCAGGCCGATGCAGGCCAGGATGCAGAACAGGTCCATGAGGCCCGGCAGGTGCACCGCCTTGCGCCGGGAGCCCTTGCCCAGGACGGCCAGGACCGCCTGGAACCCCGCGGCGGCCGCGGACGGACGGCCCTGGGCCAGGTCCAGGGCCGAACGCAGCAGGGCGATGGGGGTGAGTTCGCGCTGGGCGGGGCTGAGCCTTTGCAGCAGCGCTTCGGCCTCCTCCAGGCGCCCCTGGAGGATCAGGTATTCCAGCATGGGCCCCACGGGACTCAGCCGGGTCCGGCTGCGGGCTTCCAGCCAGTCGCTGAAGTCCGGGTTGGGCTGGCCGTGCACCACCTGGTCGTAGAGCAGGGCCCAGGCCGCGTGGCTCTGCTGCGCCGGCGGCAGGGCCTCGAACCAGTCCGGGTCGAAGGGCTGGCCGCAGATGAGGGAGAGGGGGTCCCGCTGGCCCAGGGCGGCGTGGTGGGTCTGGCGCAGCCGCTCGTGGGCCGCCAGCCAGTCCTCGGGGCGACCCTCCAGGAAAGCCAGGCGGAACGCCGCCAGGTCCCGGCCCAGGCTGTCCAGGAGCAGCTTGCCGGAGTCGTAGGTGGCCTGGCCGGCGGCGGCCAGGGCCTTGAGCTGGCCCTTGCGGTGGGCCCGGCGGCACACCGCTTCCTGGGCGGCGGGGGTCAGGGTCCAGAAACCATTGACCTCCCTGGCCAGCCCGGAATCCCGCAGCAGGTTCAGCACCGGCGCCATCCCGGCGGGGTTCCTGATCCAGGGCTCGGCCTGGGGCGCCACCCGGGCCCGCACCAGAGTCTGGGCCAGGTGGCTCCGGGCCGAGGGCTGGCCAATGGCGCCCATGGCCATGAGGAGGGCCTCGGGGAGGGGGCGGAGCTGGTCGAGCTCATGATCGGTGACCCAAAGAACAGGCATCTGATCAGGTTATCGGCTCCCGGCGGATTTGGCATTGAGGAATCCAAAGGCGCGGAAGGCGGGTCGCGCTCGTGCGGACCCTTGGCCCATTGCTTGCAATGGTTTAGGACGCGCTATGCTATTCGGCCGGAGTTCCCGTGCCAGCCGCCGAAGCCAAGCCGATCCCGCCGCCCGAAGAGCAGCGCTCCTGCTCCCGGGGGCCGTCCGGAAGCTCCTTCGTGCCGGGCCTGGTGCACGAGCTGCGCAACTTCATCTTCGGCCTCTCCGGGAGCCTCGAAGCCATGCAGGCCCGCCTGGGCAAGCTGGAGGAGGCCGCGAAGTACCAGACGGTGATGCGGGCCAGCCTGGACCGCCTGGGCGCGTTCGTGGACGAGCTGAACGACTACGGCGCGCCCAGGGCCATGGTCCTGGCCGGCGGCAACCTGGAGCCGGTGCTGCGGGAGGCGGTGGAACAGCACCGGCCCCGGGCGGTGGAAGCGGGGGTCGAGCTCCGGCTGGTGTTCGATGGCCCCCTGCCGGCGCTCAGGATGGACGAGGAAGGGCTGGGCATGGCCTTCAGCCGGCTGGTGCGGCTGGCCCTGGGGCAGCAGGCCCGGGGCGGCCGGGTGACGGTGCGCGCCGGGGCCGGCATCCAGGAGGGCCGGCCGGTGATCAGCGGCTGGGTGGACAGCCCCGGCCTGGAGCTGCGGGGGGTGGACCTGTCCCGGCTGTTCGAGCCGTTCTACTACCGCGCCTCGGGTTTCGGCCGGCTGGCGCTGCCGGTGGCCCGGCGGGTGCTGGAGCACCACGGCGGCAGCCTCACGGCGGTTCCTGGCCCCGGCGGCGGGGTGCGGCTGGCGTTCACCCTGCCGGCGTGAGGTAATCATGGCGAAACCGAAAATCCTGGTGGTGGATGACGAAGCGGCCGTGCGCTTCGCCATCAGGGACTTCCTGGAACTCAACGGCTACGAGGCCGATGAAGCCGAAACCTGCGCCGAGGCCGAGGCCAAGTACCGCCGGGACGTCTACGACCTGGTCACCCTGGACTACTCGCTGCCGGACGGCAACGCCCTGGACCTGCTGCCCCGGCTCAAGGCGGTGGACGCCGGGGTGCCCATCATCCTGCTCACCGCCCACGGCAGCATCGAGCTGGCGGTGCGCAGCATCCAGCTGGGGGCGGAGCAGTTCCTGGTGAAGCCCCTGAACCTGCCGGCCCTGCTGGTGGTGCTGGACCGCACTGTGGAGAACCAGCGCAACCGGCGCCGGGAGCTGGCCAACGCCACCCGCGACCAGCCCAGGCGGGCCCTGGACCTGTTCCTGGGCCTGAGCCCCGCCATCCGCCGGATGGAAGAACAGGCGCGCCGGGCCGCCGCCGCCGAGAGCCCGATCCTGGTCACCGGCGAGACCGGCAGCGGCAAGAGCGAGCTGGCCCGGTGGCTGCACCGGCACAGCTCCCGGGCCTCGGAGGCGATGCTGGAGCTGAACTGCGGCGGGTTCACCCGGGAGTTCCTGGAGACGGAACTGTTCGGCCACGAGAAGGGGGCCTTCACCGGCGCGGTCATGGCCAAGGTGGGCCTGCTGGAGGCGGCGCACCGGGGCACGGTGTTCCTGGACGAGATCGGCGACATGGACCTGCAGATCCAGCCCAAGCTGCTCAAGGCCCTGGAGGAGAAGCGGTTCCGCCGCCTGGGCGAAGTGCACGACCGCAAGGTGGATTTCCGCCTGATCGCCGCCACCCACCAGAACCTGGAGCGGCTGGTGCAGGAGCGGCTGTTCCGGGCCGACCTGTTCTACCGGGTGAGTGCGATCCAGCTGGTGATGCCGCCCCTCACCGAGCGGGTGGAGGACATCCCGGCCCTGGCCCAGAACCTCATGAACCGGCTCACCGACGAGTGGGGCCGGGACCCGGTGCTATTCACCAGGGCCGCCCTGCTGCAGTTGCAGAAGCACGGCTGGCCCGGCAACATCCGAGAGCTGCGCAATGTCCTGGAGCGGGCCCTGCTGGGCGCCACCGGCGCCAGCATCGACGAGGGCGACCTGGATTTCGCCAGCAGCCCGCGCACCGGGGGCGGGACCGAGGCGGCCGTGGACACGCACTTGACCCTGAGGGAAGTGGAGCTGAACCACATCCGCAATGTGCTGCGGGAGGAGGGCGGGCACGTGGAGCGGGCCGCCAAGCGCCTGAACATTCCCCGCAGCACCCTTTACCAGAAGATCAAGGCTTACGGCCTGGGGTAGTTTTTTTCTCATCCCTCTCAGGCCAGGGATAGCTTATCCTTTACCCTCATCCGCAGGAGGCCCCTTGAAGCTACTGGAGCAGATCCTCAACGCCAAGCCCCACCGCCTCATTTCCATCGGGCCCGACGACACGGTCTTCCGGGCCCTGAGCGTCCTGGCCCAGCACGACATCGGCGCCCTCCTGGTCCTGGAGGGCGGCAAGCCGGTGGGGGTCTTTTCCGAACGGGATTTCGCCCGCAAGGTGGTCCTGCTGGGCCTGGACTCCAAGGACACCCCGGTGCGGGACGTGATGAGCGACAAGGTGATCTACGTGACCCTGGCCCAGACGGTCGAGGATTGCATGGCGATCATGACCGACCGGCACATCCGGCACCTGCCGGTGCTGGCGGAGGACGGGTCGGTGGCCGGGTTCCTGTCCATCGGCGACCTGGTGAAGGAGACCATCTCCGAGCAGACCTTCATCATCGGCCAGCTGGAGCACTACATCTCCCACTGACCTACCAGCTTTCCGAAACCGGTCGCGATCCGGGCGCACGCACACCATGGATTGCTGGGTTGGTTCCCAGGCGACGGCCGTCGGCACCTGGGCCGGGTCAAGTATCTGGAAGTTCAATTTCCTGGCCGTTCCAAGCGTGGTGAAAAGCGCCTGCCGGGAAGCTCCCACGAGCATGTCCCCCTCTCCTGGAGCCACGCACACAGGCCCGGAGCCTTGACCGAAGGCGGCCTCGACATAGCGAGAATATTGCTGATGATAAGGGAGTTGTAATCCGGCCCGGGCGGAGATGGGCGGTGCGAAAGAGAGGGGGCCGCAGTTCTGGTCGCCAAAGTACCAGAGCTGGCCCTTGGCATCCCGGAGCAGGATCCGGATGGCGTCATTGTCCTTGGCCGGGAACTGCCAATGTCCGCCGGTGGGCAGCAGGACATTGATCAGGTTGCCCTCGCCGCTCAGCCAGGCCAGATGGCCCTCGGAAGTGCTCACGATGCATCGGGCCTGTGCGCCTTGGGCAGCCTCAGTGTGGTAACGCAGGAACTTCATATCTCCCACTTGGTCCGAAGCGCGCACGTTGAAGAACGGGTGGTCGCCGCGCTGGTAGACCCCCGGTTGGACCGCCACCGAGAACTCCCGGTACCCACGGGCCAGGACAGGGGCGCCGGGGCCTGACGAAATGCCCATGGCCGCCTTGAGCCTCTCGCGTTCCCGGAGCCTCAAGGCTTCCTGGAGCCTCAGGGTGTCCTGGGGCGATAGGCCGGTTGTTCGAGGCGGGACTGGGACCGTCCCTGCGGGAGCGGGGACCGGCGCGGGGGCATGCTTGGCCGCCGCTCGGCCGGTGGCCGCCTTCTTCTTTTTACCTTTGGCTTTTCCAGAGGCATGGGCCGGGCCCAGGGTGGTGCCAAGCGCGAACAGGAGGGCCAGGATCGGTTGGAGGCATCGGCCCGGCGTATGCAAAAAGGACATGGTTCACCCACAAGCATTGAGGCTGACAACCTCGCGAAGGGAGGCCGTCTATTTATGAACCAGTGCTATGCGGGTGAATTAAGTTTCAGGCCAGGTCGAACAGCAGCACTTCGCGAAGAGCAGAGGGCACCTGGATCTTGAGATGCCGCCCTGGCATCCCAAGGGGGAGCTGGCACAATGGCAGGTCCCCCTTGCCCCCTGGAGTTCAGATGCCAGTCCAGCACGCCCTTGTTGAACGGATCACCAAGACCATCCTTTTCATCAGGGGTGAAAAGGTGCTCCTGGACGAGGATCTGGCGCTGCTGTATGGCGTCGAGACCAAGGTGCTGGTCCAGGCGGTCAAGAGGAACCTGGATAGGTTCCCAGAGGACTTCATGTTCCAGCTCGGAGTCGAGGAATGGGAATATTTGAGGTCACAATCTGTGACCTCAAAACCCGAAGGCCGTGGTGGTCGGCGGTATGCGCCTTATGCCTTCACTGAACAAGGTGTGGCGATGCTTTCCAGCGTGCTCAAAAGCGAGCAGGCCGTCCAGGTGAACATCGAGATCATGCGGGCCTTCGTCCGGCTCCGGGAGATCCTGTCCACTCACCACGAACTGGCCAGGAAGCTGGATGGCCTTGAGCGGAAATATGATTCCCAGTTCAAGGCGGTGTTCGATGCCATTCGGCAACTCATGGCGCCACCATTGCCCAAGAAAAAGCCCATCGGATTCCGCAAAGGTGAATGAAGGGCTACCACGCCACCGGGGCCCCCCTGTCACCGGGACAACATCAGGGCCTGGTGAAGTTTCAGGCCAGGTCGAACACCAGCACCTCGCTGGGGGCCGAAGCCACAAGCATGGCCATGCTTTCCTGGGACAACTCGGCGCCGTCGCCGGCCTTCATGGGCGTGCCGTTCAACTCCAGGGCGCCCTTGGCTACCTGGAGGTAGCCATGACGCGCCTGCCCGAACGGGTATTCGACGGATGCCCCAGAATCCAGCCGAGCCACCAGGACCTTCACGTCCTGGTGCAGGACCACGGAACCCTCGGCCCCGTCCCCGCTGGCGATGAGCCGCAGCCGGTTGCGCAGTTCCGGATCCGGGAACGCCGCCTCCTGGTAGCGGGGGGTGAGGCCGGGGGTGCCGGGGAGGATCCAGATCTGCAGGAGGTGGACCTCGGTGGTGGCCGAGCCGTTGAACTCGCTGTGGCGGATCCCGGTGCCGGCGCTCATGGCCTGGGCCGATCCGGGCTCCAGGGTCTGGCGGTGGCCCATGGAGTCCTGGTGATCCAGGGCGCCCTCCAGCACCCAGGTGAGGATCTCCATCTCCTTGTGGCCGTGGGTGCCGAAGCCCTGGTTCGGCTGCACCCGGTCCTCGTTGATCACCCGCAGGGCGCGGAACTGGTGGTGGGCCGGGTCGAAGTACTCGCCGAAGGAGAAGGTGTGCCAGGTGTCGAGCCAGCCGAACTGGAAGTGGCCGCGGGTTTCAGCTGGGCGGAAGCGGATCATGGGGTTCTCCTCGCAGGCGGGCGGTCCATTCCAGGAAGGAGGCCAGGGCCTTCTGGATTTCCCCTTTGGCCCGGGCCTCCAGGGGGGCGCCGTTGGCGTCCAGGTTCTTGTCGGCCAGGGGCACGGTGATGGCGACCGGCAGCGCCAGGGCGCCCAGGTTGGCCAGGACCGGGCGCCAGGAAAGCAGGGCCCGGGCGCCGCCGAAGGCGCCGGGCGAGGCCGCGGCGAGCAGCACCGGCAGGCCCTTCAAGGGGTTCGGGGCGAGGGTGGAGAGCCAGTCCACGGCGTTCTTGAGATGCGGGGGGATGCCGGCGTTGTACTCGGGGGAGACGATGACCAGACCGTGGATCCCCTCCAGGGCGTCCCGCAGCGCCAGCACCTCGGCCGGGGCCGGCAGGTCCGCGTCGAACAGGGGCAGGCGCAGGGCGTCCCCGGACAGGGTGCGCAGGTCGTGGCCCCTCTGCTCCAGGCTCCGGGCCAGGTGCTCAAGCAGGCGCCGGTTCAGCGATTCCCTCCGCAGACTGCCACCCAGGACTGCTAGTTTCATGGAGGCCTCCCCCGGAGATCCGAGTCCAACTATTCGGCCGATGGCGGCATGACCGCAAGGGAAATCCTTGCCGGTGCCCTCGGGGTACTGTCAAATGGCTGGAGCGCCCATCTTTTTCCAAGCGGGTCAGGCCCCGCATCGAAAGACCAAGAAATGAACTGGATCACTCCCTTCACCCTCGCCCCGGGCGACCGCCTCCACACCAGGATCGTGCACACGGCGCTGGTGCGGGACCTGTACCGGCGGAACCGGGTGCCGGTGCTGATCCACCTGGCCTTCCTCGGCTTCCTGTACCTCGTCCTCAGGGAGCAGCTGGCGGCGCCGGGCTGGCTGCGGTGGCTGGGCTCCGCCCTGGCGCTGGCGGCCCTGGGCCGGGTGGTCCTGGTGTTCCGGGGGGCGCAGCTGGAGCCGGCCATGCGCCGGCCGAACCCCCGTTTCGCCCTGTTCACCGGGGCGGCGGCCGGGTTCGGGCTGCTCCTGGGCGGGGTGGTCCTGGCGGCCTTGCCGCACCTGTATCCCGGCCGCTTCCTGCTGCTCACCCTCTGCCTCGTGGGGCTCTACTCCCTGGCCTGCATCACCATGGCCGGAAGCCCTTCGAGCTACGGGGCCACCATGATCCCGGCCCTGGGCAGCCTGGCCCTGGCCGGGTTCCTGCGGCCGCCCCCGGGCATGGGCTACCTGTTCTCCGTGGCCATGCTGGGCTACATGTGCGCGCTGATGGCCACCGCGTTCCAGGTGCACCACTCCCTGTTCGACACCCTGGTGCTGACCCAGCGCCTGGAGGACCTGGCCCTGCGGGACCCCCTCACGGGTCTGCGCAACCGCCGCTACCTGCAGGAGTTCATGCAGGAGGAGACGCCCCGGGTGCTGCGCCGGTGGCTGGCCGACGCCGGCGAGGCGCTGAACCGGCGCAGCATCAGCCTGATCCTGGTGGACCTGGATCTGTTCAAGCGCGTCAACGACGAGCACGGCCACGCCGCGGGGGACGCCGTGCTGCTGCAGGTGGCCAGGCTGCTGAAGGAGATCGTGCGCAAGCCGGACCTGGTGCTGCGCTGGGGCGGTGAGGAGTTCCTGATCCTGGCCCTGGATTCGGACCGGGTGGCCCCCCCGCTCATCGCGGTGCGGGTCCACGAGCAGATGGCCGGCCACACCTTCGTCCTCCCCGGGGGGCAGACCCTCCGCCAGACCTGCTCGGTGGGCTACGCCATCTTCCCCTTCCACCCCGAACGGCCCGAGGGGCTGGGCTGGGAGCAGGTGTTCCGCCTGGCCGACGAGAGCCTGTACGGCGCCAAGGACAAGGGGCGCAACCGCCTGCAGGGGATCCTGCCCGGTCCCGGGGATCCCGACGCCGCCATCGCCGCCCTGCAGGCCCCGGATCCGGATTTCCCCAAGGCCCTGGCGGCCGGGCTCATCCAGATCGGATAAGGCGGCCCCATGACCCTGTTCTCCCTGGAAAAGACCCTGGCGCTGCTGGTCATGCCGGCGGGGCTGATCTGGCTGCTCATCCTGGCCGCGGCCCTGCTCTGCCTGCGCCGGCGCCAGCGGGCGCCGGCCGGGCTGTGCCTGGGCATCGCTGTCCTCTACGCCTGCGCGGGCAGCCCGTACCTGGGCCGGGCCCTGATGGGGAGCCTGGAGCGGCGTGTCGCCCCGGTGTCCCTGGCGGCGCTGGAGCCCTTCGACGCCGTGTTCGTCCTGGGCGGCGGCAGCGAGCAGGATCCCGCTGGCGACCCGGAACTGGGCCCGAGCGGCGACCGCGTCTTCCTGGCGGCCAGGCTCTGGCACGCCGGCAAGGCCCGGCTGCTGGTGACCAGCGGGGCCGCCCGGGACGGAGTGTCCGGCCTCCGGGACGCGGGCCAGGAAACCCGGGCCCTGTGGCGGGCCGTGGGCATCCCCGACGGCGCCATCCTCCCGGTGCCGGAACCGTGCTGGAACACCCGGGACGAGATCCAGGCCTACGCCCGGCTCCAGGCCCGGCACGGATGGCGGCGCATGGCCCTGGTGAGCTCCGCGTCCCACCTGCCCCGGGCCATGGCCCTGGCGTCCAGGGCGGGCCTGGCCTTCACCCCCCTGGGCGCCGACCGGCTGGGGCGCGCGCACGCGTTCCAACTGCACCTGCTCATCCCCCAAGGCGAAGGCTTCGACATCACCCAGCGGGCCTGCTGGGAATACCTGGGGCGGTGGCTGGGGCGATGATATGACTGAGGGGGGACCGCCCGCTCGCGATGCTCGCTCTCCGTCCCCCCTCAGACTCCCCCACTCCATGCCCGGGCAGAGCCCGGACATGGAGTCTGCAGTTT
>PLUC01000066.1 GCA_003165415.1 Holophagaceae bacterium | reverse complement strand
GGAAGAGGTGCTGTTCGCCGCGATTAAGCAGCGGCTTAAGACCAAGCCCGGCTGGTACGCCCAGAACGCCGCTTCGATTCGCGGTGTCACCGAGGAGACGACGACCGGCGTGCATCGGCTCTATAAGATGATGGAGGCCGGCAAGCTGCTGGTGCCGGCGATTAATGTGAATGACTCGGTGACCAAGTCGAAGTTTGATAACTTGTACGGCTGCCGGGAGTCGCTGGCCGACGGGATCAAGCGGGCGACCGACGTGATGATCGCCGGCAAGGTGGCGGTGATCTGCGGCTACGGCGACGTGGGCAAGGGCTGCGCCCAGGCCATGCGGGCCCTGTCGGCCCAGGTGTGGGTCACCGAGATCGACCCCATCTGCGCGCTGCAGGCGGCGATGGAAGGCTTCCGGGTGGTGACCATGGAGTACGCTGCCGACAAGGGCGACATCTTCGTCACCTGCACCGGCAACCGCCACGTCATCGGCCACGACCACATGGCGGCCATGAAGGACCAGGCCATCGTCTGCAACATCGGCCACTTCGACAGCGAGATCGACATCGCCTCCCTGGAGCGCTACCGGTGGGAGGAGATCAAGCCCCAGGTGGACCACGTCATTTTCCCCGACGGCAAGCGCATCATCCTGCTGGCCAAGGGCCGGCTGGTGAACCTGGGCTGCGGCACCGGCCACCCCTCTTACGTGATGAGTTCCTCCTTCGCCAACCAGACCCTGGCCCAGATCGAACTGTGGGCCAACCCCGGCAAGTACCCCATCGGCGTCTACACCCTGCCCAAGCATCTGGACGAGCGGGTGGCGCGGCTGCAGCTCAGGAAGCTCAACGCCCAGCTCACCGTGCTCAGCCAGGAACAGGCCGACTACATCGACGTGCCGGTGGCGGGCCCCTACAAGCCCGAGCAATACCGGTACTAGGCAGGAGTGCGGGTCCTGGAGCTGTTCTCCGGCATCGGCGGCTGGAGGTATGCCCTGGGCCTGCTGGGCACCGTGGCGGCCGCCTACGACATCAGCCCCGCCGCCAACGCCGCCTACCAGCTCAACCACGGCAGCGCGCCCCTGGCCCGGGAGATCGCCCGGGTCAGGCCGGAAGTGTTCAAGGCCCTGGGTGCGGACACCTGGCTGCTCAGCCCGCCCTGCCAGCCCTTCTGCCGCATGGGCAATCGGGAAGGGCTCGCGGACCCGCGCTGCCGGGCCTTCCTCCACCTCATGGACGTGCTCCTGGAGGCCCCGCCGGAACGGTTGGTGCTGGAGAACGTCCAGGGATTCCTGGGCTCCCCCGCCCACGACCTGCTCAGCGCCAGGCTCCGGCAGTTGGGCTTGAGCCAGCTCACCCTCCAGCTCTGCCCCACCAGCTTCGGCATTCCCAACCTGCGCCCCCGGGTGTTCATCCTGGCCTCCCACCGGCCGCTGGCGGCCCAGGCGGCGCCCGGGATCGCCCCGGTGGCCCTGGAGCGGTTCCTGGACCCGGTGGAGGATCCCGCCCTCTACCTGGATCCCGCCGTCCTGGCCCGGCACGGGCCGGGGCTGGATCTGGCCACCCCGGAATCCCGGCGCAGCGCCTGCTTCATCGGGGGCTATGGCCAGCGGCTGGTGGGTAGCGGCTCCTTCCTGAAGACACCCCGGGGCATCCGCCGCTTTTCCCCGGCGGAGATCGCCAGGCTCATGGGTCTGCCCGAGGCCTTCCGGTTCCCCCCGGACATGGGGCTGGAGCAGCGCTACCGCCTTCTGGGCAATAGTCTCAGCCTGCCGGTGGCCCGCTGGGCGCTCCTGCGGCTGCTGGAAAAAACGGGGTAGCCCAGACTGTTTTCCCAGGAAGCGGTTTGCGGCGTATCATGGAGGCATGCGACCAGACTCCGGTACGCCCGACCGATCGAGCATTCGTCTCCCCTTGCCCAACTATGCCAAATGGGCGGTGCGGATCTGGGTGGTGCTGTTCCTGCTCAGCCCGCTGCTGGTCTTCCTCAACCTTTCGATCCTCCAGATCCTGTTGCTCACCGCAGTCCTGGGCGGCTTCCTGCTCCCCTTCCTGCTGGGGCGGCTTCCCGGCGAACTGGAGGCGGCGGAGCGGGTGATCTTCCTGAACCCCCGGGCCCAGCGCTACGCTTGGCTGTACCTCCTGGGCAGGGACAACCCCATCACCAACCCCAAGGCCTTCCCGGTTTCCGAGACCAGCCTCCTGTGGGAAGAGCAGCGGCTGTCCCTGAACAGCGGAGACGGCAGCGTCCTGCTCGGGCACGGCACCCAGATGGAGCCCGTGATGGATTGGCTGCTGCGGCGCGGGGTCCAGTCCGCCCGCGCCGTCCTGCCCCGGAACGATTAGGGACCGCGCAAAAATTACCTGTGCTTTTCAGGTAATATATTCCCTCCGTTCCCTGGAACGCCACGTCCCATGAATCGACCGGGTGTTCATCGTCCATGCTGGCCAGTTGCCGAACTGGCTGGACACCGCCCATCCTCGCCTTTTGAATATATTATGGCGTTATGGCCGTCCACGTTGATGCCGTGGAAGGCCAGGCGTACCGCCTGGACTTCCGGGCTGTCCTTGCCGAAGAGGTCGGCGGCGGCGCGGATGGCGCCCTGGCGGGCATCCTGGTACCGGCTCCTGGGCGTGAGATAGGTGGACAGGGTCCGCCACCAGATGCGCAGGGCCTTGTCGTTGCCGATGCCGCGCATGCCTTTTGGCAGGTATTCGCTGTGGCTGTCGTCCTTCTTCCTGGCGCTGGCGCCCTGGCTCAGGAAATAGAAGGCGCGGTTCATGGGGCCGGAACTCAGATGGACGTCCAGGTAGTCCAGGTCCGGGGACCATGCGTCCGGACTGAAGCCGTCCAGGCTGGGCTTGTACATGTAGCGCAGGGGAGTGGGAAAGGCCGGCGTCTCCAGGTCGTCGCCCACGGTCCAGCGGGCCCCCTCCGCCGGCAACCGCGGGCCCTGGCCGTGGGCCGCGTTCCCGTACAGGTACACCATGGTCCCGAAGATGTCCGAATTGGCCTCGTTGAGGCCCCCGGATTCCCCTTCGTAATCCAGGTCGGCGGTGGCGTGGCAGAGGCCATGGGACACTTCGTGGCCGACCACGTCCAGGGCGGTGACCGACTTGAACGTCTCTCCGTCGCCATAGGTCATGCAGAAGCAGTCGTCGTCCCAGAACGCGTTGTCATAGCCGGAGCCATAGTGGACGCGGTTGTAGGCGGCGCGCCCCTTGCCGTCGATGCCGTCCCGGCCGAGGACGTTGCGGTAGAAGTCCCAGGTGGTCTGCAGCCCGTAGTGGGCGTCCACCGCCGCGGTCTGCCCGTTGGGGGACTTGGATCCCCGGCTCGGGTCGTAGTTCGCGCCGTCGCCCCATTGGCCTTCCTGGCTCACATAGAGCACGCCCTTGCCGCTGGTCCCGCCCGCCAGATCGCGGGTGGAGATGGTCGCGCGGGTGGGATCGGCCATGACATAGCCGCACTTGGCGGAGAGGCTGCCCAACTCCACTTCGCCGCTGTACTGGGACCTGCCGGTGGTGCTGGCGGGCACCCCCTGGCCCTTGACGGTGAACAGGGTGGACCATTTCTTGAGGATCGCGCCGGTGTGGGCGTCCACCAGGTAGTCGTCGTGCCGGGTCTCCGGGGCGCCGTTCTGCAGTTCCAGGCGGATGTGGTAGGCCAAGTGGAAGCGGGTGACCCGGGGCGCGAAGTCCCTGGCGTTCCGGCCATCGCCGGCGTCGGCACGGCGCTGGAGCTGCGCGGCCGGGTAGACCAGGAGCTCCACGGCGGGCGCGCGCGCGTAGGAGCCCCGAGGCGCCTCGCTGGCATCGGTGATGGCCAGGGCCTCCGCCTGGTCCAGGTTGGGCGTCACCTCCACCTGGATGCCGCGCACCAGCGCATCGGTCATGGGGCTCTCGGCGCCCCCGGCGTCCAGGTGCAGGATCGCTTCGCCGCCCCATACCCGCAGGCCGCGGTAGCGCTGCTGGAAGCGCACGTGGCGGGCGCCGTCCGGATCGATGCAGAGGTCCTTGATCGTGAAGTCGTCGGCTCCGCCCAGGCCGAGCCGGGGGCGCCGCTCCAGCACGCGCTGGAGGAAGGCCGTTTCCGCGCCTGGGTCCGGCTCTGCGGCCTGGAGCGCCAGGAGGGGCATGGCGAAAGCCAGGAACAGGTTCATAGGTCTGGAAAAGATGGACATGGGGCTCCCCACAATGAGATGGGCGGCACAGGAACTTTCCTGGAACGCGGTGATGCCTGGTCTGATGCCGGGGAAGCGTGGACAGTGCCAAAAAAAACAGACGAAAATCAATGAATTTCAGGCCATCGGTCCCGCTTCCGCGGTGGGGACGCGGGCCGGGATCCATGCTTGGGGGCCGTTCCGCTGGCCATCTCCCTGCAGGTAATAGACTTTAAAATATTCTGCAATTTGCCTGTAATCGGCATCCATCTTTGCGTATACTCCCGGTGGAAGGGCACAAACATTAAGTTTTAGCATTTATATAATTATAAATGTTAATTTTTAAGTTTAATCATGGAGCATGCATGGATGAGGCCAGGGGTCTGGAACGTGAGGAGGACTTTCCCTTCGTCAACGAGGGGCGGCTCCAGGGCGGAAACGGCGGAGTCTCCTACACCGGTCCGCTGGTGGCGCTGGGTTCGCTGTATTTCATATTCGGGTTCATCACCTGCCTGAACGACATCCTGGTGCCGCACCTCAAGGCGGTGTTCGCCCTCAATTACGCCCAGGCGATGCTGATCCAGTTCAGCTTCTTCTCGGCCTATTTCATCATGTCGCTGCCCTCGGGCTGGCTGGTGGACCGCATCGGCTACCAGAGGGGCATGGTGTCCGGCCTGGCCACCATGGCCGCGGGCTGCCTCCTCTTCTATCCAGCCGCGGGCAGCCGGGCCTATGGCCTGTTCCTGGCCGCCCTCTTCCTCCTGGCGGCCGGGGTCACGCTGTTGCAGGTGGCGGCCAATCCCTACGTGGCGGTGCTCGGGAGCCCCGAAACCGCCTCCAGCAGGCTGACCCTCACCCAGGGCTTCAATTCCCTGGGCACGACCCTGGCGCCCCTGTTCGGTTCCGCCCTGATCCTGTCCAGGGTGGCCTGTGACGGCGCGGGGGCCGAGGCGGTGCAGGCGCCCTATCTCGGGCTCGCCGGAGTCCTGGTGGCGCTGGCCTTGCTCACGGTCCTGCTGCGCCTGCCCGGGGGCGGGCCCCAGGCCCGCCCCTCGGGCCGGAAGGCGGTCCCGGCCAGTCCATGGAGGCACCGCCCCATGGTGCTCGGCACCGTCGGCATCTTCCTGTACGTGGGAGCCGAGGTGGGCATCGGCAGCTTCCTGGTGAACTACATCAGCCAGCCTGGCGTCGGCGGCATCACCCTGGCCCAGGGCGCACGCTACGTGGCGTTCTACTGGGGCGGGGCCATGGTCGGCCGGTTCGTGGGCTCCGCCGTCATGCGCCTGCTGCCCCCGCCCAAGGTGCTGGCCGGCAACGCCCTGGCCGCCATCGCCCTGGTAATCGCGGCCATGGCCACCCACGGCCTGGTTTCCATGTGGGCCATCCTTTCCGTGGGCTTCTTCAACTCCATCATGTTCCCCACCATCTTCACCCTCGCCATCAAGGACCTGGGCGGATCTTTGCACGATACAGGTCCACATTCAGGGGACCTGAGCGATGCAAAGATGGGCCAGGCTTCGGGGATCCTCTGCATGGCCGTGGTGGGCGGGGCCCTGGTGCCCCTCGCCCAGGGTTTCCTGGCCGATTGGCAGGGGATCCGGGCCGGTTTCGCCCTGCCGGCGCTCTGCTACGCCTACATCGCCTACTACGGCCTCGCCGGCCACCGGCCTAAGGCCGGGCAAGGGAGGCTATGATGGTTCCGTGGGGGGGCTTCATGGAAACATCCGGGGATCTGGTGCTGGGCGTCGACGTCGGTGGGACGAAAACGGCTTACGGCTACGTGGACGGGTCGGGCAAGTGCCTGGGGTCCGGGGTCATGGCCACGGACTCCCAGTTCCCGGTGGGGCACTTCTTCCGGCGGCTGCACGAGAACGCCGCGGCCCTGCTGTCCAGCCTGGGCCCCGGCCATGCCCTGGCCGGCATCGGCTTCGCCGCCCCCGATGCGAACTATTTCACCGGCACCATTGAAAGCCCCGCCAACCTCAAGTGGGATTTCGTGGACATCACCGGGGAGATGGGCCGCTACTGCGCGGTCCCCATCGCCACCACCAACGACGCCAACGCCGTGGCCATCGGCGAGATGCTGTTCGGCGCGGCCAAGGGCATGCGCGATTTCATCGCCATCACCCTGGGCACCGGCGTGGGCAGCGGGGTCGTGGTCAACGGCGAAGTGGTCTACGGCGCCGACGGCATGGCCGGGGAACTGGGCCACCTGCCGGTGACCACCCATTCCGGCCGGGAGTGCGGATGCGGCCTCCTGGGCTGTCTCGAGACCTACGCCTCCGCCACCGGCATGACCCGCACGGCCACGGAACTCATGGCCACCCGGCGCGCCCCTTCCGCCTTGCGCAGCATCCCCTTCGACCAGCTCACCTCCAAGCTGCTGTTCGAACACGCCCGGAAAGGCGACGCGCTGGCCCTGGAGGCGTTCGCCATCACCGGCCGGATCCTGGGTTCCAAACTGGCCGACATGGTCCTGTTCACCCGCCCCGAAGCCATCATCCTGTTCGGCGGCCTGGCCGGGGCCGGGGAGCTGATCTTCAATCCCACCCGGCAGGCCATGGACGAGAACCTTCCCAAGGCCTTCAAGGGCAAGGTGGCCCTCCTGCCGTCCGGCGTGATGGGCACCGAAGCGGCGATCCTGGGGGCCGGAGCCCTCATCTGGAACGAGCTGCGCAAACGAGGGGGAAGCACGGTTCCATTCAGGGGAGTGGAACCTACCATCTAATCAACCCATTTCAAGCCACAGGCCGGAATCCATGCGGGGGCCCATCGTCGGGGGCAACCGGGGAGGGCCTGGGCAGGAGGCCATCATCCCATGCACCTGAAACCCGTTTTCCTCCTGGCTGGAATGCTTCTGGCCGCTCCTCCCTGCCGAGCCCAGGCGGTGGTCGGAAGGCCCTGCCTGTTCAGCGACTATTTCGCGGAATGGCGGACCTTCCCGGCGATCCTGCGGGATCCGGATGGGAACCTCACCTGCGGCCGGAACCGCCTCAACAACGGGGGCGCCACCCAGGGGCCGCCCGCCGCGGGGGATCCCGCCGCCACCGCCGTCAGGCGCAGGGAGCGCACCGGACCCCAGGGCCACTTCACCTACCGGGACACCCTGGGCGGCATCCAGGATCTCTGGTTCGAACGCTACCGGGAGAGGGACCGCTGGCATGTGGACCAGCTGAACAACGGCGGCGGCACCCTGGCCCCGGCCGCCGCCGGCGATCCCAGCGGAGCCGAGGTGGACGGCAAGTTCCACGTGCTCTACCGGGACTTCGCCGGCGACGTCCAGGACCTCTGGTTCGACCAGCAGTGGCACACCCAGCGGCTGAACCAGGGCGGGGCCACCAGCGCGCCCATGGCCGCCGGTGATCCGGTCCAGCTGGTGTATGGAGGCCATCATCACGTCCTGTACCGGGATGGCGCCGGCAGCGTCCAGGACTTATGGAACGATGGCCAATGGCATGCCATCCAGGTGAACCTCGGCGGAGCCACCCAGGCCCCGGCGGCCGGGGGCGACCCCGCGGCCCTGGAGGCGGGGGGGGCCTGCCACATCTCCTACCGGGACTTCGCCGGAGGCATCCAGGACCTCTGGTTCGACGGCTCATGGCATGACCAGAAGCTGAACGCCGGGGGCCGCACCGACGCCCCCCTGGCCCTGGGCAACCCCTGCGCGCGAATCGTGGACGGCACCACCCGGCACGTGACCTACCGGGACCTGGCGGGCAACCTCCAGGATCTGTGGTTCGATGGCGCCTGGCGGGCGCAGCGCCTGACCTGCGGCGGCCTGACGGCGGCTCCGCCGGCCGGTTCCGACCCGGTCTCCCTGGTGCCCCCGAGCAACTGGGAGTTCGTGGCCTATGTGGACATCTTCGGCAATGCCCAGCTGCTCTCCCACCTCGGGGGAAACCCGTGGCAGGCCACCTGGCTGAACGCGCCGGACCTCAAGTTCCGCGGCGGCGTGTTCTGGCGGTGATCACAGGAGGTGGTTGACGCCGATTCCCGCCAGGCCGGCTACGGCGATGAGGACCAGGGCGAACATCAGTTGCCGCTTGAACCGGGCATCGGCGGCCATCTTGGTGACCAGGGGGATGTTGACCAGGATGCTGGTGACGCTGGATATGACGATGCCATTCACGCCGGTCATGATGGAAACTTCGTTGTGGTCGATGAGGGTGGCGGCGGAGGCGATGGACGAGCCGCTGGACAGCAGCCCGCCCATGGCGCTGACGAAATAGAAGCTCGCCGCGCCGAAGGTGCGCTGGGCCAGGGCCCCCATGACGTTGAGCACCAGGAAGACCGCGCCGAACTCCAGGGCCGCGGACAGGCGGAACGGGGATTCCAGGGCGAGGATGGGCGCCTCCCCTGAATCCGCCGGCGTGGGGTGGAGCTTCCAGAACACCACGCTCAGCAGGAGCATGAGCCCCAGCGGCACCAGGCACTTCAGGGCCGCCTGCCGGGACAGCATGATGACCACCAGGATATTCCGCAAGGCCATGGCGGCGGTGGCGAGCATCATGCCCCGGTAGGCCACGGGCACCAGCATCCCTCCGCTCTCCCTGAGGCGGGTGATGAGTTCCACCACCACCTTGCGGCTGTTGACCAGGCCCCCGAAGAAGGCGGTGATTTCCATCCCCCGGGGGCCCAGCAGCCGCAACAGGACATAGTTCACGAACCCCAGCCCGGCGATGATCACCACGCTCACCCAGTTGGAGCGGGGCTCCACCAGCCCCCAGGGGTCCACCGGCTGGTTGGGCAGCACCGGCAGCACGATGACCGTGATGATCGCCAGCAGGATGGCGGCGCGCACTTCCTTCTCGGTGATCCCCCGCACGAACCCGATGATGGGCCGCTTCCACGCCAGCAGGGCCGCCGCGATCACCCCCCCGGCCACCGGCGTGAACAGGTGTCCCTGGCCGCACAGGATGCCGCAGAAGGCCACGATGGCTAGCGCCACGGAGGTGGTCAGCACCAGCTTGGCGCGGACCGTCAGTTCCCGCCAGTTCATGATCACGACCATGGTGGCCACGAAACCCATGGCCACCACCGGCATGGGATTGCCCATGAGGCCCGCCAGGCACCCCAGCAGGCTGGTGAGGGCGAAGGTGCGGGTGCCCACCTTGCCGCTGAGCTCGCGCTCGAGCCCCACGAAGAGCCCGATGGCCGCGGCCAGGGTGAGCCGCCCCAGCACCGGCACCAGCGGCCAGGGCTGAACGTAGATGGGCGTGTTGGAAGGATCGAACGGATTGGTCATCGGCAATCGTCACTTGATCTTTCCAAGCTAGACGAACTTGCCGCCACTGGCTAGCAACCGTTGCGGAGCTTGCTCCGCTGCGGTTGCTAGTGCCCGGAACGGCCGCTGCGTCCTGAACAGGTCCAACGGTGCTAGACCATCGGCCTACTGCCTTCCCAGGTGGTGACCAGGCGGTCGGTGATGGGCTGGATGCGGGCGAGGGCCGCGGCGATGTCGGCCCCGCTGAGGTCGCGGTGGGTGATGAAGCGGAGCGCGCCGCCCACCGGCAGCACCCGGACCTTGGCCTCTTCCAGGATGGAGACGGCGGCGGGGGCGTCGGGCACGGGCACCAGCAGGATGTTGGTCTGGGGCTCCGGGACGGTGAAGCCCATGGCCCGCAGCCCCTTGGCCAGGCGCCTGGCCTTGGCGTGGTCCTCCGGGAGCCGGGGCAGGTAGTCCAGGGCCACCAGGCCGGCGGCGGCCACCACCCCGCCCTGGCCTACGCCGCCGCCCAGCATCTTGCGCACGCGCCTGGCCTGGGCCACGGTGTCCCGGGTGCCGCACAGCACCGAACCCATGGGCGCGCCCAGGCCCTTGCTCAGGCAGACGCTCACGGTGTCGGCGCCCCAGGCGAGGGCCTCCAGGGAGGCCCCCAGGGCGGCTGCCGCGTGCCAAAGCCGGGCGCCGTCCAGGTGCACCTTGAGCCCCTTGGCCTGGGCCTGCTCCACCAGGGCATGGTGCTCCGCCGCGGTCAGGCAGGCGCCGCCGGCGAAATGGTGGGTGTTCTCCAGGCACAGCAGGGTGGTGCGCAGGGCATCGTAGGGGCCCGGGTTCCCGGCCGCGCGCCAGACCTGCATGGGGGTGATCCTGCCGGGGCCGCCCTCCCAGGGCAGCGCTTCGGGCATACCGCCCGCCAGCCAGGCTCCGGTGCCCAGCTCCGAGCCCAGCACGTGGGCCTGGGCCGGGGCCAGGAAGCGGTCGCCGGGGCGCAGGTGCAGCATCAGGGCGATGAGGTTGGCCATGCAGCCGGTGGGGGTCCAGATCCCCGCCTCCTTCCCCAGGAGGTCGGCCACCCGGCATTGCAGCTCATCCATGAGCGGGTCCCGGTCCAGCACGTCGTCCCCCACTTCGGCGGCGGCCATGGCCGCGCGCATTTCCGGGCTGGGGCGGGTGACGGTATCGGAGCGGAAATCCAGGATTCTCATCGGTTTGTCCAGGAAACCCCGTCCTTTAGGGCAGGAAGGAATGGATGCTTGACACGCATTCGGGTTGACGAAAAAATAGCGAAATGAAACGAACCGGCTCTTTCAAACTCCTCGCCACGCCTCAACAAGCGGAGTCGTTCTCGGTTCTGGCGACCCTCTTCGCCGAAGCTTGCGAGGCCATGATTCCGTTCGTTCAGGAGCATCGCTGCTGGAACCGCGTGGCCCTCCACCACCTGGTTTATTACCCGATGAGGGAACGCTTTCCTACCCTTGGCAGCCAGATGGTCTGTCAGGCCATCCATCGGGTGGCCGATGCCTATAAGACCCTTCGAGCCAACAAAGGCATCCCCAAGGACCAGCCCGTCCCTGCGCTCCACTTCTCGCCCACCTCCGTCAACTTTGATCACCGTACGTATTCGATCAAGGGGAAGGCCTTCAGCCTCTTTACCCCCGCGGGCCGCGCTACCGTCGGCATTGCCTGTGGAGCCCTTCAGAAGGAGCTTCTGGTCACCGGCAAGCTCCGGCATGACCGGGATCGATACCTTGCCAAGCGCCGCCGACTCCAGTCCAACGGCAGCCGCGCTTCCAAACGGAAGCTGAAGGCTGTCTCTGGCAGGGAGCAGCGGCATGTCCGCCATGTTAACCATGAGGTCAGCAAAACCATCGTCGCGCAAGCCCTTCAAGCTGGGGCCTCCACCCTCCGCATGGAGGATCTCACCCACATCCGGGACCATGTCAAGGCAGGGCGCCGGGTGAGGACGAGGCTGCATCGCTGGGCCTTCCGCCAGCTTCAGGACTTTGTCCAGTACAAGGCCGAAGCCGCTGGTCTCAAGGTGGAATTCGTGGAACCGGCTTACACCTCCCAGACATGCAACGCCTGTGGAGGACTTGGAACACGGGTGAAGCATCGCTTTACCTGTACCTGTGGGAACCTGGCACACAGCGACGTCAATGCGAGTCGGAACATAGCCAGGTTTGCTGGACTTTCCAGTTCGGCAAGGGGCGTTGTAAACCGTCCTGAATTCGCGCATCGGGCTCGTCCTGGTGCAGTGGAAAGCTCCTTCCTTTAGGAAGGGGTTGTTTACGGCGATCATTGAACCATGAATCCGTCCGGCCGGCGCCCCGTCCCAGGGCCGCTCCGTCTACACTGGGGGCACGCCGCCCCCGGAGTTGCCCATGACCCTGCTCTACGCCGTCCTGCTTGGCCTGGTGCAGGGCATCACCGAGTTCCTCCCGGTTTCCAGCACCGCCCACCTGACCCTGGCGGAGCACCTGCTGCTGCGCCGGAGCATGCCGCTGGCCTTCGACGTGCTGCTGCACCTGGGGACCCTGCTCGCCCTGGTGGTGTATTTCCGAGGGGAGCTGGCGCGCATGGCCCGGGGCCTCCTGGGCCGGGATGCGGAAGGCCTCCGGCTTGCCGGGTGGCTCCTGGTGGCCATGGTGCCGACGGTGGCCCTAGGCTTCGCCACCCGTCCCATGAAACAGGCGGCCAAGGACCACCTCTGGGTCTACGGGGCCGGCCTGCTGCTGACGGCCCTGCTGCTCTTCACCGCCAATGCCAGGGCCAGGCGCCGCCCCGGCCGCGAGCTGGGGGCGGTGGGGCCATGGGACGCCCTGGCGGTCGGCTCCATCCAGGGGCTGGGCGGCGGGTTCGGCCTGTCCCGCAGCGGGTCGACCCTCTCCGTGGGGGTTCTGGGCGGCCTGAGCCTGCCGGCCTCGGTGCGGTTCAGTTTCCTGCTGGGCATCCCCACCATCGCCGGGGCGGCCGCGCTGGAGGGCTCCAGGCTCCTGCTGCCGCTGCTGCGGCACCAGGCGCTGCCGCCGGAGCTGGCCTTCCCCCCCGGCTCCATCGACCCGGGCCCGGCCTGCGCGGTGGCCGTGGTGGTCTCGGCGCTCTCGGGCTACCTGGCCATCGGCCTGCTGGACCGGTTCACCCGCAGGCCCAGGCTGAACCCGTTCGCCTTCTATTGCCTGGGCCTGGGCGCGCTGCTGCTGGGGACCGGTCTGCTGGCCGGGCCGGGCGCGGGGTTCCCATGATCCGCCTGGAGGACCTGCACAAGACCTTCCTGGTCAAGGACAAGCGCACCCACGCCCAGCGGCGGATCGAGGCGGTGCGGGGCATCTCCCTGGAGGTGGGGCCCGGCGAGATCTACGGCCTGCTGGGCCCCAACGGCGCCGGCAAGTCCACCACCCTGCGCATGATCGCCGGGCTCATGCGGCCGGACCGGGGCCGCATCGAGGTCTGCGGCGTGGACACGGTGCGCCGGCCGGAGGAGGCCAGGGCCTTGGTGGGCTATCTCTCCACCGACCTGGGCGTCTACAGCCGCTTCACCCCCCGGGAACTGCTCAGGCTGTTCGGGGAGTTCCAGGGGCTGGACGCCAGGGTGGCGGAACGCCGCGGCATGCACCTGCTGGAGGAACTGGACCTGATGGATTTCGCCGATGTGCGGATGGAGGGGTTCTCCGGGGGGCAGAAGCAGAAGGTCTCCATCGCCCGGGCGCTCCTGCACGACCCCAGGGTGGTGATCTTCGATGAGCCCACCACCGGCCTGGATGTGCTCACCGCCAAGACCGTCCTGGACCTGCTCCGGGTCATGAAGGCCGAGGGGCGCGCGGTGGTGGTGTCGACCCATGTGATGCCCATGGTGGAGGCCATTTGCGACCGGGTGGGCATCATCTTCGACGGCGGGCTGCACGGTGACGCTCCGCCCCGGGAGATCCTGGCCCGCTGGGGGGTCGGCAGCCTGGACGAAGTGTTCTTCAAACTGGCGGAGGCACGCGCATGAACGGCGCCCTGCTCATCCTCAAGAAGGAGTACCTGGAGCTGTCCAAGGACCGCCGGACCCTGTTCTTCACCTTCGTCATGCCGCTGATTCTCTATCCGGTGATCTTTTTCATGATGAGCAGGCTGGGGAGCCAGGATGCCGCCGCCCGGAGCGGGCGGCCCAGCCGGGTCTGCCTGACCGACCCTTCCCAGGTGCTGGGACAGCCGCTGCGGGCCGAGCCCAAGCTGTTCCAGGTGGTGCCCCGCCCGCCCGGGGACCTCAGGCAGGCCCTCCGGGACCAGAAGGTGGAACTGTCCCTGGAGGTGGACCCGGACGGGGCGGCGAAACTGGCCCGCTCGGAAACCCTGGCGGTGAAAGTCCTGTACGACGACAGCGACGAATCCTCGAAGCTGGCCCTGGACCGGTTCAAGGGGCTGCTGGGACGGCAGGAGACGGTGTGGGTGCAGGCGCGCCTCGGTCGCCTGGGGGCCTCCCCCCAGCTGGCCGTGCCGGTGAAGCTGGAGACGGTGGAGGCGGGGGGCATGAGCCTGTTCCTGGGTAAACTGATTGGCTCCTTCCTGCCCTACCTGCTGATGATCATGATGTACGCGGGCGCCATGCAGCACGGGATCTACGCCACGGCCGGAGAGAAGGAGCGGGGCACGCTGCTCAGCCTGCTCTCCACCCGGCTGCCCCGGACCCAGATCATCATCGGCAAGCTGCTGTACATTTTTTCCATCGGCATCCTTTCCGCCCTGGTCAACCTGCTGAGCATGGCCCTGTCGGTGGGGCGCCTGGTGGCCACGGCCGACGCCCACCCGGCCGCCGTCACCGGCGTCGCCGCCCTGGCAACCCCGTCCGCCCTGGGCCTGACCTTCCTGCTGATGGTGCCGCTGGGGCTGTTCTTCGCCAACTTCATCCTGCTGGGCGGGATCCAGGCCAGGAACACCCTGGAGGCCTCCACCGCCCTCACCCCGGGCATTTTCGTGGTGGTGTTCCTGGGCGTCTTCTCCATGGCCCCGGGGATCGAGAAGCTGGCCTGGCTGCCCTACGTGCCGGTGTTGAATGTCAGCCTGGCCATCCGCAAGTTGTTCAGCCAGCAGGCCAATGGCTTCGAATACCTGGTTGCCCTCGCCATGACCCTGGTGCTGGCCGGCTTGATGACCTGGATCTCCACGCGGATGCTTAACCGGGAGTCCGCCCTATTTAGAGTATAGTTGTTTACGTTGATTCATCAGGGGACTTAGCATGGCAACCAAGACCAAGACACCCGCAACATCGGCCCCGGAAGCGGTGAAGCCGGTGGAAAAGTTGTTCTCAGAAGGACTTGAACACCTGGATGCGGGCAGGCTGGTCGAGGCCGCCGCGGTGTTCACCGAGGTTCAGGCGGAAGCGATGAAGCAGGAACGCCTGAACTTGGGCCGCACGGCCCGGGGATATTTGACCGCCATCCAGGCCCGGCTCCAGGAGCAGGGAGAACCGGGGCGGGAAACCGCGGAATTGTCTGCCCAGCTTCTGCTCAATAAAAAGAACCCGGCGGCGGCCCTGGAACTGCTGGACAAGACCCTTGCCGCCCACCCGGAGCGGGCCAAGCTGCACTACCTGAAGGCGGTGGCCCACGCCCAGGCCGGGCAGGGGCAGGAGTCCGCCGACGCCCTGGCCAAGGCGGCAGAACTCGACGCCGATATCCTGTTCCAGTTCCGATTGGAACCGGATTTCGACAGCCTGAGGCATTCGGGGCCCTTCGCGACCCTGCCTCGAGTCTGATCTAAGGTGGATGGCGGAAGGGCCCTGCACGCCGATCTGCCCCTGAAGGTGGTGGCCATCGGGGGCGGCACCGGGCTCGCGGCGCTCCTGCGGGCGGTCAAGCCCGAGGCGTGCCGCTCCCGGGATCCCTGGAAGCTCACCGGCATCGTCACGGTGTCCGATGACGGGGGGTCCAGCGGGCGCCTGCGCGACGAGCTGGGGGTCATCCCCCCGGGGGATCTGCGCAACTGTCTGTCGGCCCTCACCCGGGAAGAGTCGGTCCTGTCCGACCTGCTGAACTACCGGTTCAAGGGGGACGGGTCGCTGGCGGGCCACTCCCTGGGCAACCTGATGCTCCTGGCCATGGCCGACCTCACCGGCGACTGGGTGCACGCCATCCGCCAGCTTTCCGGGGTGCTGGTCACCGCGGGGCGGTTGTACCCCTCCACGGTGGTGCCGGTGGTGCTCCGGGCGGAGGACATGGAGGGGCACAGCTACCGCGGCGAGACCGCGGTGAGCACGGCCCATCCGCCCCTGGCCCGGCTCTGGGTGGAACCCCTGGACGCCGAGCCCCTGCCCGAGGCGGTCCTGGCCATCCTCCAGGCCGACCTCATCCTCCTGGCCCCGGGCAGCCTGTACACCTCCACTATCGCCTCCCTGCTCATCCACGAGCTGAAGAGCGCGGTGGTCCGCGCCGGCCTGCCGGTGATCTACGTGGCGAACCTGATGACCGAGCCGAGCGAAAGCGTCGGGATGGACCTGGAGGCCCACGTGGCCGCCATCCAGGCCTTCGCCGGCATCGCCCTGACCGTGGTGGTCGCCAACACCGCGCCCCTGCCCGCCGCGCTCCTGCGACGCTATCTCAAGGAGGGCGGCTCGCCGCTGCTGGCCCCGTCCGCCACCCTGTGCGGGGTGCCGGTGATGGCCCAGCCCCTGCTCGATCCGGAGGCGGAGATGGCGAGACACCATCCGGTGCTCCTGAACCGGGCCTTGCGCGAGGTGATCGCATCGCTGTAGCGCCGGGGCCCGTTTCCGATGACAATGGGGAGTGCTCCCGGAGGCGCCCGGGGAAGCGGATGTTCGTGGCAGCAGGCAGCGGAGCGGGTTGATGGGACTGAAGGGCGATCTTTCCACCATGGGGCTGGAGGACATCCTCCAGTGGCTGGCGGTGGGCAAGAAGTCCGGCATCCTTGAGCTCAAGGGCTTCCTCCACACCAAGCGGGTCTCCTTCCAGGACGGCAAGATCACCAGCGTCTGGTCTTCGGATCCGCGGGAGTACCTGGGGCAGTACCTGCTCGCCTTCAACCGGATCACCGAAGAGCAGCTGCGCGAAGCCCTGGCCACCCAGGAGGACGAGAACCAGCTCCTGGGGCGGATCCTGGTGAACCGCCAGCTGGTGACCGAGGTGGAGATCCGCCGCATCGTCCAGCTCAAGGTGGAGGAGTCGATCTTCGACACCTTCCTGTGGCCCATGGGCACCTTCGAGTTCCATGACGGCCAGCCCCCCCTGCAGAAATCCATGCTGCTCACCCTCGACGTCACCGGCATCGTCCTGGAGGGCGCCCGGCGCATGGACGAATGGAAACGCATCCGCAAGGTGATCAAGGGCGGGGACGCGGTCCTGGCCGCCATCCCCGAAGCCATCGCCGACCGGCTGCCCCTGTCCCCCGAAGACGCGGACATGCTGTCCCGGCTGGACAGCTACAAGACCATCGACCAGCTCGTCATCGAGATGCGGGTGCCGGAGTTCAAGGCCAACAAGCTGCTGTTCGACCTCTTCGAGAAGGGGATGGTCAACATCCTCGAGCCCGGGGGCAAGCTGGGCGACCACTCCAGCCTCCAGCTCCAGCGGGCCCGGCAGCTGGTGGAGAAGCAGAAGCTGGAAGAGGCCCAGGGCGAGCTGAGGCAGCTGCTCCAGGAGCAGCCCAAACTCCAGGAGGCCACCCGCATGCTCCAGGTGGTGGAGCACCTGCTGCAGGAGAACGCCATCGACGAGCGCCTGGTGCCGGAGCTGGCGGTGACCATCGAGGACCTGATGCAGGCGCAGCTCGGGCCCAACGAGGCCTTCCTGGCCACCCGGGTCAACGCGGTCTGGAGCATCCACGACATCATCTCCATCTCGCCTTTTCCCCAGGATGAATGCCTGGCCATCTTCTCCAAGCTGCTGAAGCGTGGGATCCTCAAGGTACAAAAACAATCGGGAGGCTCCCAGCCGGAATTCGGGCGGTGAGGGCTTCCTTCAGCGGAGGGCCGATGCGCGTCTTAATCCCCTTGATCACTGCCTTCGTCATCGTGATGTCCGGAGTGTCCGCCTCAGCCATCGCCAAGCCCAAGGTCACCGTGGCCCAGCTCCAGGCGCAGCTCAAGAAGCTCACCGCGGAGCGGGACGAGCTCAAGGACCGGCTGGCCGCCACCGAGAGCCTCCAGGAGGACCTGGCCGCCGCCCAGAAGAGCCGGGACATGGCCCGCCAGGAGACGGACAGCATCCACAAGGAACTGGACCAGATGAAGAGCGCCCTGGCCGAGAACCAGGGCAGCGCCGACATCATCCTGAAGGAACTGCAGAAGGCCAAGGAGGACCTCGCCGCCTCCCAGGCCAGCGTGGAGACCCTGCGCAGCGCCGTGGCCGAGGCCAAGGAGAAGCAGGCGGCCCCTGCCAGCGAAGGCACCCTGGTGCCCATCACCCCCGACATCGTCCCGGCCCGCCCCCTGAACCTGAGCCGGGTCACCCCCAAGGCCAAGCATGTGAGCCGCGGGGTGGTGGTGGTCAACGTCCTGGTGAGCGAAAGCGGCGACGTGCTGGACTCCCGGCTGCTCCAGGGCCTGCCGGGGACGGGCGAATGGTATGACAAGGCCAATGCCGCCTGCGTGGACGCGGCCAAGCGGATCGTGTTCGACCCCGCCCGGGCCGCCGACGGCAAGACCAAGGTGCGGGTCTGGCAGGGGGTGGGGTTCCTGCTGGATTGATTGGCATGTTCAATTATTTTGCTGGTCCTGCCCGGGATTGAACCATAATCCGGGGCGGGCTCTGGGTGCGGAGCGAGCCCGGCCTGGGTTCCGTGTTCAAGCTGTTCCTGCCGGCGATCAGAACTGCCCCTTGAACGCGTCGAACTCCCCCCGCAGCGCGGCCAGGGCGGCGGAGAGCTGCTCCACCTGCCGCTCCAGCTGCTCGACCCGGTCGAACCGCGGGGCAGCGGCGGCGGCGGGTTCGTGCCATTCCACCGGGCCGCCCAGGAGCTGGGCGATACGGGTCTCCTTGGTGCCGGGGGCCCGGGGCAGGCGCAGGGCGAGCGGCGCCGGCTCCGCCTCCTGCAGGAGCGACAGCGCGGCGTCCACCTCCACCAGATCCTGGAAGGCGTACATCCGGGTGCAGCGGCTGCGCAACTCGCCGGCAGTCTGGGGCCCGCGCAGCAGCAGCTCGGCCAGGATGGCGGCCTCCTGGACCGACAGATTGAGCGCTTCGGTGAGGCGCTGGGCATACTTGAGGGTCCGGGAGCCGGCGGCGTGGACGGTGGCGGCGCAGCGCTTGTCCCGCAGGCCGTCCAGGGCCGCCTCCACGGCGGCGGCATCCACCTGCAGCACCGGGTCGCGGTTGGTGGACTGGTTGCAGCCGTTCACCAGGGCGTTGAGGGTCAGAGGATAGTACTCGGGGGTGGAGAGCTCCTTTTCCAGCAGAACCCCCAGGACCCGCAGTTCAAGAGGCTCGAGCGGCAATTCCGGCATGGGGCTGACTCCATTTCTTCATTTTAGCAGCCGTTACGGAGCTTGCTCCGTTACGGCTGCTTATGCCAAGCCGAATGCCTAATCAAGACGCAATCTAACGGTGCTAAGTCCTGTAAGGCGAAAGGCAAAAGCCTCGGGCCAAAATTGTTGTATCAGGCCCGAAATGGCCTACCTTGGGGGCCAGGAGGCAGTTCATGTTCGCGGAAAGCATCCCCGCCATGCCCGGTGCGGCCGACCCCTCGGCCCTGGCCTTCCGCACCTTCCTGGCGGTGGCCGAGCGGCTGGCGCTGCCGGTGAGGGAGCGCCTCGCCCTCCTGGGCATCGCCAAGAGCACCTACACCGTGTGGCTCAAGCGCCAGGAGCAGGACGACCTGCGCGACGTGGACGGGGACAAGCTGGACCGGATGGCCCTGGTGCTGGGCATCTATGAAATGGCCGGAGCCGTCTTTCCCGACGGGGTGGCCTGGCTCACCCGGGCCAACCGGGCCCCGGCCTTCCAGGGCCGGCGCCCCCTGGACCGGATGCTGGACGGGCGCATGGAGGATCTCCTGGAGACCCTCTCCTACCTCAAGACCGCCTCCATGGGGCTGTTTTGATCCACGCGCACTTCCTCAACCATCCCTGGCACCAGCTGAAGTTCCTTTCGGTCTCTCCCCTGTCCCAAATGGTGCCGCCGGCGGACGGGCCGGAACTGGCCGGCCTCCTGGCCCGGGTGGGCGTGTTCCGGCCCTGGCCACCGGGTCCGGGCAACGCCGACCGGCTGCCCCACCTGCGGGCCTGCCTGCGGATGCCGGGCCGGGGCCCCCGGAGCCGGTTCTGCGACGGCAGCTTCCGCTCGGTCAACGCCGGCAAGAATCTGGCCACCTGCCGGGCCGAGATCGCCTTCCACCATGGCCGGGCCCTGCGGGACAGCGGGGAGCCGCCCGGCGCCGCCCGCATCTTCGAGGTCCTGGCCATCCGGGTGGGTGGCGACTATGTGGATGTGCGCAAGGGGCATGACGACCTGCACCGGCCTGAGGAGTACGGCCCGCCCCAGGCCTTCGGCCGCCTGGTCAAGGCCGGCGGGGAGGCCGGGATCGTCTACCGTTCGGTGCGCCGCCGGACCGGGGAATGCCTGGCCATCCTGGACGGGCAGGGGGTCAAGGCCTGCGCCCTAAGGGAACTGGTCGTCCTCCGCTGGGACGGGGAGCGGCTGATCTAACAAAAGGAGTAATTAATCAATCCTGCAGGTGACATCCCCCTGGGCCCACGCCTGGCAGCCCAGCCGCTGGTCGGGATTGGCCTTGAGCACCTTCAGGATCCGCGCCTCCGCCGTGCCCATGGGGGTGAGGTGGGCCGCGCCGTCCTCCACGGTGATGACGCAGGTGCCGCAGCGGGCGTGGCCGCCGCAGCGATGGGTGAGGTCCACCTCGCCCTTGGCCGCCGCCGACAGGATCGAGGCCTCCCGCTCCAGGGCGATCTCGCCGATGTGCTTGCCTTTGAACACGACTTTGAACATGAACGCTCACAAGGGTAGGAAGGACTGGAATGGATGGGTCTCTCCTGGCCAGTCTAGCACCGTGGGACCTCGGTTTGACTGGGCGTCTGGGCTGGGCACTAGCAGCCGTAAGGTCGCAAGCGACCTGACGGCTGCTCTGCAGTTTGGACTTT
>PLUC01000208.1 GCA_003165415.1 Holophagaceae bacterium | reverse complement strand
TGGAGCCGCTTATCCGATTTGAACGGATGACCTTCCGCTTACAAGGCGGGTGCTCTACCAGCTGAGCTAAAGCGGCGTGGGTCCGGTGGCAGCGGGGCTGGCCGGCGCTTCCTGGAAGTATGCCCCAGGCTCACGGGTTCTGCCAACGGGTTCCGGGCTTCCCTGGGCGGGGGTGCGGTGGGATGATCAGGGCTTTCCCGTGCCCCGAGGTGTCGTTTGGCCCACTCGTACCGAATCGCCGTGGTGGATACCGAGACCACGGGGCTCTACCCCTCCCGGGACCGGCTGGTGGAGATCGCGGTNNATCCACGGCATCACCGACGCCATGGTGAAGGGGCGCAGGATCGATGCGGCAAGGGTGGCCCGGATGCTGGCGGACGCGGATCTGGTGGTGGCCCACAACAGCGGGTTCGACAAGGGCTTCGTGCGCCAGCTGGTGCCCGGGGCGGATGCGCTGGTCTGGGGCTGCTCCTGCCGCGGGATTCCCTGGCGCAAGCTCTACGCCTCGCTGGAGAACACCCGCCTGCAGCACCTGGCGGCCCGGCTGCAGATCCGCGCCGGCACGGCCCACCGGGCCATGGGCGATGTGGAGACCACGGTCAACCTGATCATGAGGGAGGATTCCCTCGGCAATGCGCACCTGCTGCACCTGATCACCCACAAGCTGGTGCCGCGGATATAGGATATTTTTATGCATTTCATCAAAAGCATCGCACTCGCCTGGGCCGCCGCGGGCATCCTGGGGGCTTCCCCCGCCGAAGTCCAGGACCCCCTGATGAAGCTCAACGTCGCCTTCCGGGCCACCTATGCCGAGGCCAAGGCGGAAAGCCTGAGCCGGAGCGGGACGGTCCTGATGGTGGCCGGGGATCAATTGCTGCTGTACCGGAACAACGTGAAGGTGGCGGAGGCGCCCATCCGGCCCGCGCTCTACCACCGGCTCAAGGCGGTCGCCCATGTGCCGCTGGCCCTCCACCTGCTGCTGGGCGCCCGGGACCCCGGGACCCGGGAACGGGCGGCGGACCTGCGCGCCCTGGCGGCGGCGGCCCGGGCCGACCTGAAGCAGTGGGCTGCTCCGCCGGTCCTGGACCGGCAGGAGCGGATCCTGGACGCCAGCCTCCAGCTCCTGGACGATCGGCTCGGCCCGGGCGGCCTGGCTCCCGGCCGCCTGGACGCCTTCGCCCGGGCCATGGCACCGCTGGTCCTGGCCAACGCGGAGACGGCGGCGGCGCTGGAACTGGAGGCCTTGCACGGCGCCGTCTCCCGGTTCCGCGGTGCCATGGCCCCGGGGGACTGGGACACGCTGCGGGTGGTGGTCATCGGGTCGCACATGGCCCGGGAGGGGGAAGTGGCCATGCAGTACTTCTCCCGTCTCCTGGGCGAGCCGGGGGAAGAAGGGGCACGGATCGTCTTCGCCGAGGGCCTGTGGCAGCCCCGGGACGCCATGGATCTCCTGGCCACCCACCGGGTGGACCTGGGGGTGGGGGCGGCCTTCTTCGGCGAGCCCATGCGCATGCACCGGGACATCCTGGGGGACGGCGCCCGGAGGTGGCTGGACGGCCGCCTGCCACCCTCCGGCGGCCAAACCAAGACTATGGATTGACAATGTTAGGTATTGTTTGTTAAATGGTGGGCATAACCTAGCTGTCAGGATTGTCTGAGCAATCTGCTGCCGGCCTTGGAGGATGGCGCATCCCCCAGCTTGCGTCAGGGTGTCACGCGTGACTTTGGAGGATTCCATGGCTCTGATCGTCTGGGACCAAAAGCTTGAAACGGGCCACGGCAAGATCGATGAGCAGCACAAGTCCCTGGTGGAGATCATCAACCGGCTGCACGGCGCCATGAAGCAGGGCAAAGGCAAGGATGAGCTGGGCGGGATCCTGGTCTTCCTCAAGGACTACACCGTAAGCCACTTCGCCATGGAAGAGCAGCTCATGGCCCAGCACAGCTATTCCGGCGCCGTGCAGCACAAGGCGATCCATGCCGCGCTGGTGATGCAGGTGGCGGACCTGGTGGACCAGTTCCAGCAGGGCAAGGCCACCCTGACCCTGCCGGTCATGAATTTCCTGGAAGATTGGCTGGTCAAGCACATCCAGGGAGAGGACTACAAGTTCGCGCTGGAACTGAGGGGCAAAGGCGTCCACTAAGAGCCTATCTCGGTAGGGGAAGGGGCCTCGCCCTCCGGGAGGGTGCCCAGCCGCGTCTCCAGACTGCGTCACGCTCCTCGACCGATGTCCTGCATCGGCCTTCGGAGCCTCCCTTGCTGGAAACGCGGCTGGGCACCCTCTCGACCCCTTCTCCTATCGAGATAGGCTCTGCAGCTCGTAGGCCTCCAGCTCCCGCCAGAGTTCTTCCTGGTCCGGGCGCCGGGCCCGGCATGACGCCAGCGCGGCGCGGAAGCCGCAGCGGTCCAGCAGGCCCTTGGCCGGCGCCTGCTCCACCCGGGCCCGGCAATGGGCCTCCCAGCGGGCCCGTTCGGGGAGGGTGAGGGTCTCGGGCCAGTTGCGGGCGCGGTAGCGGAAGTAGAGTTCCCCGAGCCGCCGGTCCGTGAAGGCCGGCTTGAGCGCGGCCATGGCCGCGGGCGGGGTGCGGCTGATGCGGTCCAGCCAGGCGCGGTCCTGGCTGGGGAAGAAGCCGGCGTAGATGGCGAAATCCGGATCCTGGGAACCCTCCGGGAAGCTGGCGGCCAGGGCCTCCAGCACCCGGGCGCGGAACGCCCCGTGGGCCTGCAGCCGCGCGCCCAGGGCCTGGGCGCCGGCCAGGTCCACCTGCCAGCGCTCGGCCACTGCCGGCGTGAGCAGGCGCAGGTCCCGCACCACGATGGGGCAGCGGTTGCAGTGCAGGGTCTTGGCGGGCAGGCGGGTCAGGCCTTCCTGGGCCAGCGCTTCGCCGCTCTGGAACAGCCGCCGGCGCAGGGCGTCCGGGGCCAGGTCCAGGAAGGGCTCGAACGGGTGGCGCAGGTCCCAGAGCGCGATCTCATTGGGCCGGCCGGGCAGATCGCCCAGGGGCCACACCAAGGAGAAAGCGCCCTGGGCCGCCTTGAACATCCCGGACACGTGGATGAGCGCCTGGGGATGGCCGGGGTCCACCTGGCTCCGGACCCAGTGCTTGTTCCGCGCCTTCAGGGCGAACTCCCACAGCTTGGGCTGGGCCGACCTGAGCCTGCGCGCCAGGGCGATGGTGGCGCGCACGTCGGCCAGGGCGGTGTGCGCCTGGGCATGGGGGATGCCGTTGGCGGCGGCGAGGTGCTCCAGGCGGAAGCTGGGGCTGCCGTCCTCCCCGTCCGGCCAGCACAGGCCTTCGGGGCGGAAGGCCCGGGCCAGGCGCAGCACGTCCAGCAGGTCCCAGCGGCTGTTGCCGTTCTGCCACTCGCGCGCGTAGGGGTCCAGGAGGTTGCGGTACAGGGTGCAGCGGGTCAGCTCGTCGTCGAAGCGCAGGCTGTTGTAGCCGCAGCTGCAGGTTTCCGGCACGCTCATCTCCCGGTGGATGGCGCCGATGAAGTCCCGTTCGCACACTCCCAGCCGCTGGACCGTGCCCGGCCCGATGCCGGTGAGGCCGCAGGCCGCGGGGTCGGGCAGGTAGTCGGGGCTGAGCCGGCACCAGCTTTCCAGCGGCTCCCCCACCAGGTTGAGGTCCGGGTCGGTGCGCTGGCCGGCGAACTGGGCCGGCCGGTCCGCGCGGGGATCCAGTCCGAAGGTCTCGTAGTCGTGCCAGTAGAAGGTGGAGGCCATGGCTGCGAGGATACGATGGGTGGCCGCCTCCTGGTATATGATTGGACAACACCCTCCATGATTTCCCTGGAATTCCAACGATATGGTCATCACCCCCCTGGAAATGAAGCAATTCATCATCGACACCCTCGGCCTGGAAGACCTGACTCCCGAAGCCATCGGCGACGAGGAGCCCCTGTTCGACGGCGGCCTGGGCCTGGATTCCGTGGACGCGCTGGAGCTGGGCATCGCCTTGCGCAAGCGCTTCCGGGTGGAGGCGGCCGACCAGGATCCCGCGCTCAAGGACCATTTCCGCACGGTGGGCAGCCTGGTGGCGTTCGTGGCCGGGAGCGGCCAGGGGCCCCTGGAAGCCGGGACCTGACCCGGGCATGGGCTTCCTGCCACTCTGCCAGCTGTTCCGGGAGGCCCGCGCTCCGGACCATCCCGTGGCCCTGCGCCTGGATCCCGCCGCCGGGCCGGCCCCCAGGACCTGGGCCGAGTTCGCCGCGGCCGCCGCCTGGGCCGCGGACGGGTCCCGCCGGGCCGGGGGCCGGCGCTGGGTCCTGGCCTGCCCGGATGCCTGGGATTTCGCGGCGGGGCTGTTCGGCCTGCTGCAGGCGGGACGCACGGTGGTCCTGCCGCCCAATTTCCAGCCCGAGACCCTGCGCGGCCTGGAGCGGGAGGCGGACGGCGTGCTGCGCGAGACCCGCGCCGGCGCGGTGGCCGCGCCGGTCCCGGCGCTGGAGGGCAGCGTGGAGTTCTGGACCTCCGGCAGCACCGGCGAACCCAAGGGGGTGCCCAGGAGTCTGGCCCAACTGGACGCCGAGGTGGCGATGCTGGAGCGGACCTTCGGCCACCTGATGCCGGACGGGCCCATGGTCGGCACCGTGCCCCACCACCACATCTACGGCTGCCTGTTCCGGCTGCTCTGGCCGCTGGCGGCGGGTCGGCCGTTCCTGACCGAACCCGTGGGGGATCCCGCCGAGTTCCGCCGGGCCCTGGCCCGGCTGCGTCCGGCGGCGGTGGCGGCCAGTCCGGCCCACCTGTCCCGGCTGCCGCAGCTGCTGGATCTCGACACCCTGTCCGGGCTGCCCGGGGTGGTCTTCTCTTCCGGCGGGCCGCTGGCGTCGGCGGACGCCGCGGTGTGGGCCCGGCGGGTGCCGGGCGGGGTGGCGGAAGTCTACGGCAGCACCGAGACCGGGGGCATCGCCTGGCGCCGCCAGGAGCAGGACGGGCCGGACTGGACCCCGTTCGCGGACGTGGCGCTGGCGTTCCAGGCCGGGGCGCTGGTGGTGACCTCGTTCCGGGCCGGCCCCGAGCCGCTGCGCATGGAGGACGCGGCCCAAGCGGTCCCGGGCGGGCGGTTCCGCCTGCTGGGGCGGCTGGATCGGACCATCAAGCTGGAGGAGAAGCGGATCTCCCTGCCGGAACTGGAACAGGCCCTGGAGGCCCACCCCTGGGTGGCCCGGGCCGCGGTGGTGCTGCTGGAGGGGATCCGGCCCACCCTGGGGGCGGTGGCGGTGCTCAAGCCCGGGGCTCCCGCCGAGCGCGCCCTCCTGGTGGGCACCCTCAGGGCGCACCTGGCCCTCCGGTTCGAAGGCATGGCCCTGCCCAAACGCTGGCGCTTCCCTAAGGAGCTGCCCTACGACGGGCGGGGGAAGCTGACCCCCCAGGCGCTGGCCAGGCTGTTCCAGGCGGAACCGGGGCGCCCGGCTCCGCCCTGAGCTGCCGCCTGGATGCTGCGCGGCCCGCCCCGGGTGCCGGCGCGCTATGCTCAAGGTCTGGAGGTCCAGGGTGGCGCAACCCCCTTCGAGTGGTTCAACTTCTTTGCCGTCTGATCCGCCCGTTGAGGGTGCGGTGGAAGTGGGGGCTGTCCGGCTGACCCTTGAAGCGGTGCTGCGGGTTTCCCGAGGCTGCCCGGTGGTGCTGTCCGAAGACCCCGGCTTCCGGGCCCGGGTGGAGGCCAGCCGGGCCTTCCTGGGCGATTTGCTGCGGGAGGGCACGGAAGTCTACGGGGTCAACACCGGCTACGGCGACTGCTGCACCGTGGCCATCCCCCACGAGCTGCTGCTGGAACTGCCCCGGCAGCTCACCCGCTACCACAACTGCGGCCTGGGCCGCTTCCTGGATCCGGAGGAGACCCTGGCGGTACTGCTGGCCCGGCTCAATTCGCTGGCCCAGGGCTATTCGGCCGTGCGCTTCGAACTGCTGGAGGCCCTGGCCGCGCTCATCAACCACCGGATCCTGCCGCGGATTCCCGCCGAGGGCTCGGTGGGCGCCAGCGGCGATCTCACCCCGCTGTCCTACGTCGCCGCTGTGCTCATGGGCGAGGGCGAGGCGCTCCGGGACGGGGCCGTGGTTCCCGCCCGGGCGGCCCTGGAAGAGGCCGGCCTGCCGGTGCTGGAGCTGGCGCCCAAGGAGGGGCTCGCCCTCATGAACGGCACCGCGGTCATGACCGGCCTGGCCTGCCTGGCCTACCAGCGGGCCGAGCACCTCAGCCGCCTGGCCTGCCGGCTCACCGCGCTGTCGGTGGCGTGCATCCAGGGCAACCGGGAGCACTTCCACCCCCGGCTGTCCCAGCTCAAGCCCCACGCCGGGCAGGGCGAGGCGGCGGCCTGGATCTACGCCGATCTGGGCGGCGGCGACGCGGGCGCCCTGCGGCTCCAGGACCGCTACTCGCTCCGCTGCGCGCCCCACGTGATCGGCGTCCTGCGCGACGCCCTGCCCTGGATCCGCCGCGACCTGGAGAACGAGCTGAACAGCGCCAACGACAACCCGCTGTTCGACGGGGAGGCGCGGCTGATGCTCCACGGCGGCCACTTCTACGGCGGCCATGTGGCGTTCGCCATGGACGGGCTGAAGGTGGCGGTGGCCAACCTGGCCGACCTCATGGACCGCCAACTGGCGCTGCTGGTGGATACGCGCTACAACAACGGCCTGCCCGGGAATCTGTCGGGGGCCCAAGCCGCCAGGGCCCCCATCAACCACGGGCTGAAGGCGGTGCAGATCGGCTCCAGCGCCTGGGCGGCGGAAGCCCTGAAGCTGACCATGCCGGCCTCGGTGTTCTCCCGTTCCACCGAGGCCCACAACCAGGACAAGGTCAGCCTGGGCACCATCGCCGCCCGGGACTGCCTGCGGGTGCTGGAGCTCACCGGACAGGTGGCCGCGGCCCTGGTCCTGGCCACGCTCCAGGGCCTGGAGCTGCGCCGCCGGCAGGGGGTCCCGGCCCTGGAGCGGCTCTCCGCCGAAGCCCTGGCCGCCCTGGCGGAGATGGGCGCCGGCTTCCCGTTCCTGGAGGAGGACCGGCCGCTGGACACCACCCTGCGCGCCCTCTGCGCCGACCTGCAGGCCTGCCGATGGAGCCTTTACCCGTGAAGCTGAAGCTGGCCCTCCTGCTCCTCCTGCTCCTGCCCGGGGCGGTCCTCCAGGGCCAGATGCCCAGCGGCCTCACCGCCCACCTGGCGGAAGCCGCCTGCATCCACCTGGACTTCAGCCAGACCCGCACCCTGGCCGCCCTGTCCCGGCCCCTGAAGGCCAGCGGCAGCCTGGTCCTGGACCGGGACAAGGGGGTGATCTGGGCGCTCCAGCATCCGGTGGCACTCACCTACGTGATGGGCCCCAGGGGACTCCTGGTGGTGAACGGCGACGGCAGCCGGGAGCGCAAGAGCGCCCGGGAGGCGCCGATGGTGGCGCAGATGGGGCAGATCTTCCAGGCGCTGGCCAAGGGCGACTGGCATGCCCTGGATGCCTATTTCACCGTGACCGGCGAGGGGCGGCCCGAGCGCTGGGAGGTGAACCTGACGCCCAACGCCCAGGCCGCGGCCTTCGTCAAGCACATCCGCCTCAACGGGGGCCGCTTCATCGACCGGATCCGGGTGGACGAGGCCGCCGGGGACCGCACCGAGCTGGTGTTCCAGCACCAGACCATGGACGCCCCGCTCACCGGGGCCGAAGCCGCGCTGCTGGCCCAGTAGGCCTACGCGTCAAAATAACCTGGACATTCGATTCGAGTCCCGGCATAAGGCACCGCAGCAAAATAATCTGAAAAGAACAGATTATTTTGACGCGTTGCCTAACTATTTCGGCAGGTGCCGGCGGGCATGCCCATAGAGCGCCGGCCAAAGCACCGCCAGGGCCTCCTGGACCAGCACCGGCAGCACCGGCCGCCCCCCGCCCCGCACCCAGAGCCGCTCGGCGCCGCGCAGGGCGGCCAGGAGCAGGGCGGCCTCCAGCTGCGCGATCCGTTCGCCCTGGGGCCCCGCGGCGCCCCAGCGGCCGAAATGGGCGGCGAACAGGTCCAGGTAGTCCTGGTCCAGCGCGGCCCGCCGGGCGCGCAGGGCGGGGTCCGCCTCGATCCGCTCCAGGCGGCGCAGCCAGTGGTCCCGGTCTTCCTCCATGTGCCGGGCCAGGGCCTGGAGGGCCTCCGCCAGTCCCGAGCGCTCCACCGCCTCGCCCAGGCCCCGCACCAGCTCTGTGTGGTCGTGGAAGAACAGGGCCTCGGCTCCGGGCTCCGGGATCGCCATGGCCCGCTCCAACGCCTCCCGCCTCTGCTGCTCCTGCCGTTCCTGCCTGCGCCCGCCCATCTGGCCATTCTACGGGCCCCGCGCGAATATTCGTCCACGTTCCTGCCGTCGAGACGGGAGAATGGTGCCAATGAGAGCCTTCCGCCCCCTCGCCCTGCTCCTGCCCCTCCTCCTGGCGGGGTGCCGGGGGCCCGCCGACACCGGCGTCCACCTGGCGCCGGGGGTCACCTTCCGGCTGTGCCTGCCGGAAACCGGGCCGGACCTCTTCGCCACCCAGGAGATGGTCATGACCTTCCCCGGCGGGCGCCAGGAGACGGCCATCGCCGCCATCGAGAACCGGGGCGGGGTCATGAGCCTGGTGGTCTCCACCCCGCTGGGCCAGACCCTGTTCGTGGTCCAGGACCGGGGCGGGGCGGTGACGGTGGACACCCGGGTGCCCCTGCCGGCGGGGCTCGACCCGCGGGCGCTGGCGGCCCTGGTGCAGTTCACCCTGTGGCCCGCGGAGGCCCTGCGCGCCAGTCTGGGGCCGGGGCTCCAACTGGAGCTGGACGGGGCCCGGCGCACCCTCCTGTGCCGGGGCCGGGTGGTCTGGACCGTCAACCGGAAAGGGGAGGCCATGGTCCTGGAGAATCCCGCCCTGGGCCTCACCGTGCGCGTGCGCACCCTGGAGGACTGAGCGCGCCCCGGCAACCCCGCCCCTGGTAAACTGGACCCTACAACGGAGCCGCCATGAACGCCAACCACGAAGCCTGGTTCAAGATCTTCCGGGAGAGGGCCAAGAGCCTGAGCCGGCACATCGTCCTGCCCGAAGGGGTGGACGACCGCTCCCTCATCGCCGCCGGCAAGCTGGTCCAGGAAGGGATCTGCCGCATCACCGTGCTGGGCGACCCCGGGAAAGTCCTGGCCCGGGCCAAGGAACTGTCCGTCTCCCTCCAGGGCGTCACCCTGCGCGACCCGGCCAAGGATCCCGGCACCGCCGCCCTGGCCAGCGCCTTCTACGAGTCCCGCAAGCACAAGGGCATGACCCAGGAGAAGGCCCTGGAGACCGTGAAGACCCCCCTCTACTTCGGCGGCATGATGGTGAAGACCGGGGAGGCCGACGGCTTCGTGGCCGGGGCCCTCAACACCACCGGCGAGACCGTGCGCGCCTGCCTGCTGACCATCGGCTGCGCCGAAGGGGTGAAGACCGTATCCTCCGCCTTCCTGATGATCCACCCGGATCCCCAGTTCGGCGAGAAGGGGGCCATGATGTTCGGCGACTGCGCCGTGCTGCCCGACCCCGACGCGGAGCAGCTGGCCGAGGTGGCCCTGGCCAGCGCCGACACCGCCAAGGCCATGCTGGGGGTGGAACCCAAGGTGGCCATGCTCTCCTTCAGCACCGCCGGCAGCGCCGAGCACCCGCTGGTGGACAAGGTCCGCGCCGCCCTGAAGCAGGTGCGGGAAAAGCGGCCCGGCCTGATGGTGGACGGCGAGATCCAGTTCGACGCCGCCATGATCCCGGCCATCGGCCTGAAGAAGTTCCCCGGCTCCAAGGTGGCGGGGCAGGCCAACGTGCTGGTGTTCCCCGATCTCAACGCCGGCAACATCGGCTACAAGATCGCCGAGGACATCGTCAACACGGTGATCCTGACTGTGCTGCAGAGCGCGCTCTAGGCCATACGGCAACTCCTTTATCGCGGCTGACTTCTTATGCTTAGAACCGCATAACGCTTCAGTTCGCACATCGTTCCGTCCAGGCGCGCCATCCCCAGCCGAGGTCCAGTTTGTCGAACCATCTGCTCTCCCTGCTCCCGGTCGACGCCTATCAGATGCTGCTGGTGCTGTTCCTGTCGTTCCTCATCGGGCTGGAACGGGAGGAGACCAAGCGCGGCGGGAAGAAAGTCTTCGGCGGGGTCCGCACCTTCCCGCTCCTGGGCCTCCTGGGCTACGTGGTGGCCCTGCTCGGCCACGACAACAGCGTGGTCCTGCTCCTGGGCCTCATGGTGGTGGGCGCGTTCATGGTGGTGTCGTACTGGCACAAGCTCCAGGGCGCCAACGAGGCCGGCATCACCACCGAGATCACCGGGCTGCTGATCTACCTGGTGGGGGCGCTGGTGCACGCGGGCTTCCTCTGGTTCGCCGGGGCGCTGGTGGTGGCGAGCCTGCTCCTGCTGGAATTCAAGGTGGCCCTGGAGGGCCTCACCGAGCGCATCGCGCCCGAGGAGACCATCGCCTTCACCAAGTTCCTGCTGCTCACCGGGGTCATCCTGCCCATGGTGCAGAACCATGAGTACACCTCCTTCCGCATCAACCCGTTCAAGACCTGGCTGGTGGTGGTGGCGGTGAGCGGCATCTCCTACGCCAGCTACCTGCTGCTGAAACTGGTGAAGGGCCGGGGCGGCATCTACCTCTCCGCGGTGCTGGGGGGCGTCTACTCCAGCACCATCACCACGGTGGTGCTGGCCAAGCGCGCCGCCGGCGGCCACAATCCCCACGAGTATTCCGGCAGCATCCTCACCGCCTCGGGTCTCATGTACCTCCGCATCATGGGCCTGGTGTGGATGTTCAACGCGCCCCTGGCCAGGAGCCTGACCCCGGCCTTCGGCGTGCTGGCAGCCCTGGGCATCGTCGGCGGCTGGTTCTGGCACCGGCTGCCCGACGGCCAGGAAGCCGAGGCGCCCGCCGCCACCCAGGCCGAGAACCCCCTGGAACTGGGCACCGCCTTCCTGTTCGCCATCCTGTTCCTGGCCATCCTGGTGGCGACCCACCTGGCCCTGACCTACCTGGGCAAGGGCGGGATCTACTCCCTGGCCGCCCTCATGGGCGTGACCGACGTGGACCCCTTCATCATGGGCATGACCCATGAAGCCGGTGCCACCGCCCCCCTCCAGGTGGCGGCCATCGGCATCTTGATCGCCGCCGCCTGCAACAACCTGGTGAAGGGCTGCTACGCCTTCTCCTTCGCCCATGGCAAGGCGGGCCGCTGGAGCCTGGCGCTGCTGGGCGGGCTGGGGGTGGCGGGGCTGGTGCCGGTGTTCTGGGCCTGATGGGAGATCCGGTGGTGATCTTTGTGTCCTTCCTGAAGTCCCTGGCGCTGGTTCCGCTCACCCTGCTGCCGATCATCAATCCCCTGGGCGGGGCGCCGGTGTTCATCGCCACCGCGGGGACCAACCCGCTGGTGGTGCGCAAGATGGCCCGGCGGGTGGCCATCAACAGCTGGTACGTCCTGGTGGTGTCCATGCTGGTGGGGACTTATGTGCTGGAAGTCTTCGGCATCTCCCTGCAGATCGTCCGCCTTGGCGGCGGCCTGATGCTGGCCACGGCCGGCTGGCGGCTGCTGGGAAGCAGGGGGGGAAACGACGTGCAGAAGGCCGTGGTGGACCAGAACACCGACCTGAGCGATGCCGAGATCGCCAAGCGCAGCTTCTTCCCCATCACCTTTCCCCTCACCACCGGCCCGGGCGCCATCGCCGCCTCCATCGCCCTGGGGGTCCACCTGCCGCGCACGCCCGTGCTCTACCTGGCCGGCGCGACCATCGCCGTAGTCGGCGTGGCCTTCACCGCGTTCGTGGTGTACCTATGCTACCGCAACGCCGCCAAGGTCCTGTCCATGCTCGGCGAGGTGGGCTCCATGGTCATCATGCGCATGTTCGCCTTCATCCTGCTGTGCATCGGCATCGAGATCATGTGGGCCGGCTGGGCGGCGCTCAACCACATCGCCAGCTAGTACCGAGTTCGGGAAGTTGCATTATAAAGGTGCCCAGTGCTGGAAGGTCCAGGACGAATGGGGCGGCTTGACACCTGACCACCCTGGGAGGAGATTGGAACCACCTGGAAAATCATCGTGAGCAGCATAGAACCGGACCAAGGCCTCTGGGGGTTACGATGGGCATGCGCCGAACGAACCATGCAAATGGTTTCTTAGGATCGATCCTGAGCGCGGCCCTGGCGCTCCTGCTCTCCTCCTGCATGGCCGAGCCCGTGCTCACGTCGAAGGGTGATGGCCTGGCCCAAGGGATCCGGCACAAGGCGCCGATCGTGAACAATCTCTCGGTCTCCGCGGATGGACGGCGAGTCCTGACGGGGAGTTTTGATGCCTTCTTCCTCTGGGACCTCCAGCAGGGGAAGCTGCTCCAGACCTTCACCCACGGCAAGGGCTACATGGGCGATACGACCGTGGTGGCCTTCGCTCCGGACGGGACAACCTTCGCCTCGGGCGGCAAGGGGATCAAGCTGTGGGATGCGGCGACGCGCCTGCAGACAAAGGTGGTCGGGGAGGGCAGGACCACTGGCCTCTCCTTCTCCGCAGACGGGAAGCTCCTTCTCGCGACCGAGTACCTGGACCGGATGGTCCTCTGGGAGACGGCCTCAGGCCGCATGGTGAGGGCGTTCCCGTGGCCGGGTGTCTCCTCCTCGGCCATCTCCCCGGATGGTAGGTACGCCCTCTCCGGCGACCGCAAGGGCTGGATGATCCTCTGGGATTGTGCGACCGGCGCAGAACTGAAGCGCGTCAAGGCCGACCACGGCCCCACCTTCCCGCCATTGGCGGAGATCCGGTCCGTGGCCTTCTCACAGGATGGGCGGCGGGCTCTGAGCGGAGGCTACGACAAGGTCGCCAAACTCTGGGACCTCCCGGCCTGCACCGAGGTGAAGACCTTCAAGGGCCACACCGGTTTCGGGGGTGTGAACGCGGTCGCCTTCTCCCCAGATAGTCAGTTCGCCGTCACAGCGGGCTTCGAGGGCAAGCTGTTCAACTGGGACCTAGCCTCGGGACAGATGGTCAGCGCCATCTCCGGCCATACAGGTTCCTTCGGCGCGGCGGGTGCCTTCGCCCTCGGTGGCAAAATCATCGTCTCCGCCGGCGACGCCTCCACGCGGATCTGGAATGCCGCCACCGGTGAGGAGGTGGCAACCCTGATCGCCTTTGAGGACGGGGAATGGATCGTGACGACGCCCAGCGGTTACTACAACGCCTCCCCGAAGGGCGACCAGTACCTGGACGTCAAAGTCCACGGCCAGGGCTATTCCACCGAACAGCTCCGGGAAAGCTTCTATCGCCCGGAAGTGATCCGGGTCGCCCTATCGGGGGGGTCCCTCAAGGACCTGCGCAGGATCGAGGAAGTCAAGCCCCCGCCCACCATCGCTTTCATCGCTCCGCCCGACCATATCGATGCGGGTGAGGCCACCCTCACCCTGGGGATTACCGATAACGGCGGCGGGATCGGCGACATCCGCCTCTATCTCAACGGTTCCGCCGTACTGCTGGACCAATCGCGGGGCCTGAAGGTCCTCGACGCGGATCCGAGCGGGCTCCGAAAGTCCTACCGGTTGAAGTTCTCTCCCGGTCTGAACACCCTCAGGGCCATTGCGTTCAACGCCGATAACACCATGCAGAGCGCCGATGCGGTCCACGAGCTCAGGGCGACGTTTGGGACGGCCGCGAAGCCCACCCTCCACGCCCTCGTCATCGGCATCAACGAGTACAAGAACCCGAGGCTCCAGCTCAATTTCGCCGTGGCCGACGCCACCCTGTTCGCCGATACGCTGCGGAAATGCGCCGGGCCCCTCTTCGCCGACCTCGAAGTGAAGACCCTGGTCGGCAGGGACGAGACCACCCGGGAGAACCTCATCAAAGAGCTCAAGGCCATGCAGGGCCTGAATCCCGACGACCTTTTCGTCCTATACGTGGCGAGCCACGGCACCGTGGACGATGGCGAATACTTCCTCATCACCTCGAACGTCGGCTCGACCCGGACTGAGCACCTCAGGACCGACGCCCTCGGACAGGTCACAATCCGGGAGCTTATCGGCAACATTCCCGCCACGAAAAAGCTCATCATCATCGACACGTGCAACGCGGGGGCCCTGGGCGAGGCCATCCAGGCGACGGTGCTGACCCGCGGCATGAGCGAGGACACCGCCATGAAGATCCTGGGTCGGGCAGTGGGTTCGACCATTCTTTCCGCCTCCACCTCAATCCAGGAGGCGCTGGAGGGGTACCAAGGTCACGGGCTGTTCACCTTTGTCCTGACCGAGGGCCTGAAGGGGAAGGCCGACCTCGGCAGGACCGGCTATGTGAAGACGACCGAACTGGCCGACTATGTGGACACCGAGGTGCCCACCCTGGCGGACAGGGTGTTCAAGAAGGCCCAATACCCCACGATCTCCATCAGCGGCCAAGGGTTCCCGATCGGCAAGGCGGATGAATGACCCTGCCGCAGGGGTGAACAACGCTGCTAGCTTCTCCAGGACCGGGGAGGAGCAGTTTCACAGGCGCTCAGGGTGACCAGATCCGCGTCCAGGTCCAGCCGGTAGAGATCGGAGACCTTCAACGTGCCCTGGGTCCGAGGGGTGGATGCCAGGAACAGGGCCGAATCCAGAGGCCGGCGCTCATCGAAAGAACCGTGGGCGGCCAGGTGGATGATGCCGTAGTGGCCGCCTTGAAGCTGCTCGGCGGTGGCCTCCTTGCGCAGGCGCAGGCTCGGATGGGGGAGGATGCGGGCCAGGGCCAATCCCTCTTCCTGGGCGAAGGGCAGGTCCAGGGCCGGATTGTCGAGGTCGGGGTTGCCCAGGATCAGGGCGCTTTCGATGGGCTTCGCGGGTTTCAGGAAGGCGAGGACAGTGGCGCTGGGGAGGATGCGCAGGTCGTAGCGATCGAGCAAAGGGGCGTCCGCGGAGCCCAGGGCACAGAAGGGGACATAGTGGAGGACGCCGTGGGGCACAATGATGAGCTTCGCGGTCCTGATCCGGGCGGCCACTTCCGGACGCCGGGAACATCTTCTCCTCATGGGCGCTTGACCCCGGAGCCGGGATGGAGATAGTTGAAGGCATCCGTTCCCCTTTCCCCGAGAGACGCCGCGTGGAAGACCTTCGCTCGCCCAGCCCGAGGACCCGCCCCCACCTGGGTTTCGTCCGCTACGAATGCTACCTGGTCCCGGCGCTGCTGCTGGTGGTCCTGGCGGTGGTGGTCCCGGAGGCCCACAACCACGGGTGGAAGGGCGCCCTGGTGGCCCTGGCCGGCATCGCCGCCTTGCTGGCCGCGGGGCTCGGGGTCCTGGTGGGAGGCGCCTGGCTGATGGAGCGGACCGGCCGCCCGGGATCGGTGCTGGGCGCCGCCCTGCGCCATGGCCTCCGCTGCCTCCTGTGCGCCGGCATCGCCGCCGGTCTGGGGCTCGCCCTGGTGGCCCAGCACGGCCTGCCTGTGGCGGTGGAGAACGGGGTCTCCCTGGTGGCCGGGGCCCTGGGCGGGGCGGCCGGCCTGCTCCTCCACTTCCGGCTGGGCCCGGAGCGGTTCTGGACCGCCTTCGGCCGCCTCCTGTTCGCCCTGGCGGGTTCGCTCCTGTTCGGGCTGTTCGGGATCCTCGGGCCCGGGAACTGGGGCGTGGATCTGGGCATCCTGGTCCCGCTGTTGATCTTCGCCATCTTCGCCGCCTGCGGCCGGGTCGTCCCGCCGCCGGCGGAAGACAGGAGGACCCCATGAGATCCCTCTGGCTCGTCCCGGTCCTGGTGACCATGGCCCAGGCCCAGGACAACCGCGCCATCCAGGTGAAGCCTCCGCAGGCGCAGGCCCGGGAAACCCGCGTGGCCCTGGTGATCGGCAACGGGGCCTATGCCGCTTCGCCCCTGAAGAACCCGGTGCGCGACGCCCGGGCCATGGCCAGGATGCTCGCCGACTATGGGTTCGCGGTGACCGAACTGGAGAACGCCGGCCAGCAGCGCATGGAGGAGGCCATCCGCGCCTTCCGGTCCGACCTGGGGCAGGGCCGGGGGGTGGGGTTGTTCTATTTCGCGGGCCACGGCGTCAGCGTGGGCGGGAGGAACTACCTGCTGCCCGTGGGCCAGGTGTTCGATTCGGAGTCGGACGTGAAGTTCAAGGCCACCGACGCGGGCTACGTGCTGTCGGCCATGGATGACGCCGGCGCGCGGGTGAGCCTGGTGATCCTGGACGCCTGCCGCAACAATCCCTTCGGCGCCCGCAGCCTGTTCCGCGGGGCCAGCAAGGGGCTTTCCGGCATGGACGCCCCCAAGGGCAGCCTGGTGGCCTTCGCCACCGCGCCGGGCAGCACGGCCGCGGACGGCGCCGGCGAGAACGGCCTCTACACCAGCGAGCTCATCAGGACCATCCGCGAACAGCCGAACCTGGAAGTGGAGCAGCTCATGAAGAAGGTGAGCGCCCGGGTGCAGGCCGACTCCGGCGGGAGCCAGACCCCCTTCCGCTCCAGCAGCCTCACCGGAGAGTTCTACTTCAAGCCGTCCCTGGGCGTCCCCGCGGAATCTGGCCCGGCCCTGGGTGAGGCGCCGGCCATGGCCGCGCTGGTGGGAGGCCTGGAGGTGGGGGTGAACGCCCCGGACGCGCTGGTCTACCTGGACGGCGAGCTGAAAGGGACCGCCTCCCCCAGCCGGGCCTTGACCATCCGGGACATCCCGGTGGGCAGCGTGACCCTCAGGGTGGAAGCGCCGGGCCACGAGGCCCGGGAACAGACCGTCGAGATCCAGCAGGGCCAGTGGAGCCAGGCCAGGCTGGTGCTGGGCCGGACCGTCGTGGCGAAGACCGCGTCCAGCCAGGATGCGCGCCCGCTCACCCTGGCCGGTTCGTTCGCCTACAGTGAGGCCGGGGGCGCATGCCTGGCCGCCAACGCGGCCCTGAAGCAGGTCTACATCGCCGGCGGCATGGGCCAGCAGGGCTTCATCCGGATCTACGCCTCCGATCCCGCCAGCATGAGCCAGACCCCGTTCCAGCTCGGCGGGGGCGGCATCGCCGTGGATCGCGCCACCGGCCGGTACGCCACCACGGACGGCTACGGCGGCAGCCTGCTGGTCTTCAACCCGGACGACTCGCTCTATGTCCGGGTCCGGCTCAACGGCTGCGGCGGGGATCTGGACGTGGATCCGGCCACAGGCAGGTTCTTCATCGCCACCCAGTGCAGCGACCACACCGCCGTGTTCGACGAGCGCTCCAGGACCCTCCTGGCCAACATCTCCTGCGAAGGGGTCAGTTCACGGGTGGTGTTCGACCCCGGGACCGGACGCATCTTCCAGAACCTCACCCCGAACCGCCGCACCGGCGGCATCGCGCCGCTCCTGGTGGACGGGTCCACCTTTGGCACCAGCATGCCGTTCGCCGGCTTCGTGCAGGCCACCGACGGCAGGCTGAACCACCTCTACGTCACCGACAACGGCAACCTCAGCGTGCTGGACAGCCGGACCTTCGCCACCCTGCGCACCCTGCCCGGAGCCGGCACCTCCTACGTCATCGCCGACACCGCCCTGGGCCGGTTCTACACCCTCGGCGCCGGCAACGTGCTCACCACCTACGACGCGGTCACCTACGCCGAGCTGGGCACCTTCACCCTGCCCGCCGCCCCGTCCAACCTGTGCATGGCGCCGGGGGATGACCGGCTCTACGCCATCGACGGCAAGCGGCTCTACGTGATCAAGCGGTAGCCGAACGCCTCGTCCAGGCAGGCGTCCAGGGCCAGCAGCGAAGCCGGGGCCAGCAGCCCGTGGTCGTCCTCCAGCACCCGCAGCATCGCGCCCGGATGCCGGGCCGCGAACGCCTCGCTCTCCGCCAGCGGCACCGCCTCATCCTGGCGGCCATGGAGGATCACCACCGGCACCGCCAGTTGCCACTGGGTGTCATCCTGCCACAGGGGCAGGTCCGGCAGCAGGTCCGGCCCCAGGGTGAGCCAGCGGCCCTGGGCGTGGTGGAAGGTGGGCATGGTGCCGCGCCTGCGGTAGCCGGCCCAGCGCCTGCCGCTCAACCGGCGCCGGGCGAAACCGAAGGCGGGGGCCAGCAGGATCAGCCGGGCCATGGGCACCCCCTGGTGGGCGGCTGCCGCCGCCACCAGGCCGCCCATGCTGGAACCCACCACCACCGGGGGCTCGGGCAGGGCCCGGACCAGGGCGGTCACGGCCGCCACCTGGGCGGTGATGGTGAGGTGCTGGAAGTCGGGCAGGTTCAGGTCGGGGGCGTGGAAGGGGATGCCCCTGGCCGCGGCCCAGTCCCGGCAGTGGCTGCCCTTGGCGCCCCGGGGGCCGGAGGCGAACCCGTGCAGATAGACCAGGTCCACTAAAGCGCCGCCAGGAAGTCCTCGGGCCCGGCGATGGAGACGGCCTTCACCTCCAGCCCGGCCTCCTTGGCCTGGCGCTTCACCAGGCCGGCCAGGACCTTGCCGGGGCCCAGCTCGAAGAAGCTGGTGACGCCCTGCTCTAGCAGCAGCGCGGTGAGGGCCTCCCAGCGCACGGCGCCGGGGATCTGGCGCAGCAGGCCGTCCCGCAGCATCTCCGGGTCGCAGACCAGGGCGGCGTCGACGTTGTTGGCCAGGGGGCAGGAGGGTACGGAGAAGTCCAGGTCCTGCAGCAGCGGCTGCATGTGCAGCTTGGCCGGTTCCATGAGCGGGCTGTGGAACGGGGCGCTCACCGGGAGCTTCATCATCTTGCGGCAGCCCCGGGCCTTGAGGATCTCCATGGCGGCTTCCACCGCGTCGGCGTGGCCGGCGATGACGATCTGGCCGGGGCCGTTGAAATTGGCCGGCACCACCACCAGGCCGGTCTGGGTCTGGGCCGTGCGGCAGGCGGCCTCCACGTCAGCGGCGCTGACGCCGAGGATGGCGGCCATGGCGCCCACCCCCACCGGCACCGCCACCTGCATGGCCCGGCCGCGCTCGCGCACGGTGGCCACCGCGGCCCCGAAGGTCAGGGCGCCGGCGGCCACCAGGGCGCTGTACTCGCCCAGGGAGTGGCCGGCCACGAAGTCGGGCTTGGGCAGGCGGGCGCCGAAGGCCCGGACCACCATGGTGCTGTGGGTGAGGATGGCGGGCTGGGTGTGCTCGGTGAGCTTCAGCTGGTCCTCGGGCCCCTGGGCCATCAGCGCCGAAAGGGGGAACCCCAGGACCTCGTCCGCCTCCTGGAGCACGGCCTGGGCGGCGGGTTCCGCCGCGGCCAGATCCACCCCCATGCCCACGGCCTGGGAGCCCTGACCCGGAAACAACCATGCGACTTTGCTCATAGGGACCTCATTAGTTTGTCCAGGAAACCCGGTCCTTCTCGATATCCCCTGCGGGGATACGCGAGACGAATGGACGCATTAGGACGGGATGGAATGGATGCTTGACACTCATTCTGGTTGACGAAAAAATAACGAAATGAGACAAACCGGCTCCTACAAACTCCTCGCCACACCTCAGCAAACGGAGGCCTTCACGGTTCTGGCGAACCTCTTCGCCGAGGCTTGCGAGGCGATGATTCCGTTCGTCCAGGAACGTCGATGCTGGAACCGGGTGGCGCTCCACCACTTGGTCTACTACCCGATGAGGGAACGCTTCCCGATACTCGGAAGCCAAATGATCTGTCAGGCCATTCATCGGGTGGCCGATGCCTACAAGACCCTTCGAGGCACCGAAGGCATCCCCATGGACCAGCCGGTTCCTGCGCTCCATTTCTCGCCCACCTCCGTCAACTTTGATCACCGAACCTATTCGATCAAGGGGGAGACCTTCAGCCTCTTTACCCCGGTGGGTCGCGCTGGCGTGGGCTTTGCCTGCGGACCGCTTCAGAAGGAGCTTTTGGCCACCGGCAATCCGAAGGAGGCTCGGCTCATCAAGCGCAAGGGAACCTGGTATCTGAATCTGGTGTTCGACCTCCCGGACCCCGCGCCCCTTCCTGGCGAGGTAACCATGGGCCTGGATGTCGGGGAAAACAATCTCGCTGCCACAAGTACCGGCAAGGTCTTTGGTGGTGGCAAACTCCGGCATGACCGGGATCGATACCTTGCCAAGCGCCGCCGACTCCAGTCCAACGGCAGCCGCGCTTCCAAGCGGAAGCTGAAGGCTGTCTCTGGCAGGGAGCAGCGGCATGTCCGCCACGTCAACCATGAGGTCAGCAAAGCCATCGTCGCACAAGCCCTTCAAACAGGGGCTTCCACCCTTCGCATGGAGGATCTCACCCACATCCGGGACCATGTCAAGGCGGGACTTCGGGTGAGGACGCGGCTGCATCGCTGGGCCTTTCGTCAGCTTCAGGACTTTGTCCGGTACAAGGCCGAAGCCGCTGGTCTCAAGGTGGAATTCGTGAAACCGGCTTACACCTCCCAGACTTGCAACGCCTGTGGAGGATTTGGAAAACGGGTGAAGCATCGCTTTACCTGTTCCTGTGGGAACCTGGCACACAGCGACGTCAACGCGAGTCGGAACATAGCCAGGTTTGCCGAACTTTCCAGTTCTGCAAGGGGCGCTGTAAACCGTCCTGAATTCGCGCATTGGGTTCGTCCTGGTGTAGCGGAAAGCTCTTTCCTTTTGGAAGGGGTTGCTTACGGCATGGAAAAGACGGCCAAGGGCCGTCTTTTCGGGGTTGCGTAATCTGTGGTAGGCCTACTTGGCGGCGGCGGCGGACTGGGCGGCGACCTCGGCGGCGAAGTCGTCCTTGCGCTTCTCCAGGCCCTCGCCCAGCACGTACTTGGAGAAGCGGCGGATGCTGAGCTTCTCGCCGATCTCGGCGGTCTTGGTGGAGAGGTACTGGGCCACGGTGACATCGTCGTTCATGATGAACTTCTGCTCAAGCAGGCAGACTTCCTCGAAGATCTTGTTCATCTTGCCTTCCACGATCCGTTCCACGACATTGGCCGGCTTGCCGGTGGCCAGGGCCTGGGAGGTGGCGATCTCCTTCTCCTTCTCCAGGAAGGACTGGGTGACCTCCTCCTTGGTGACAAACTGGGGCGCCGGATCATGGGCCGCCACGTGCATGGCGATCTCCCGCACCAGCCGCTGGAAGGCCTCGGTTCGGGCCACGAAGTCGGTCTCGCAGTTGAGCTCGATCAGCACGCCGACCCGGCCGCCGGGGTGGATATAGGATTCGACGATGCCCTCGGTGGCGATGCGGCTGGCCTTGCTGGCCGAGGCCGCGAGGCCCTTCTTGCGCAGGTAGTCGATGGCCTTTTCCATGTCGCCGGCGTTCTCTTCCAGGGCCTTCTTGCAGTCCATCATGCCGAGACCGGTCTTGTCGCGGAGGGCTTTGACATCCAGGGCGGTGTAAGCCATGGGTAACTCCTTCTGGTTGGCGGGCCTAGGCCTCGCTGCCTTCTTCCATTTTCTCGGCCATCATGGCCTTCTGGTCGTCGTTGTCGCTCTTGTCCTGGAAGGACTGGCGCCCTTCGAGGATGGAATCGGCCACGCGCTCGGAGAACAGCAGGATGGAGCGGATGGCGTCGTCGTTGGCGGGGATCACGTAGCTGATCTTGTCCGGGTCGCAGTTGGTGTCCACCAGGCCCACCAGCTTGATGCCCAGCTTGACCGCCTCGGTGACGGCGATGTCCTCCCGGTGCGGGTCGATGACGAAGATCACGTCGGGCACCGCGCGCATGTCCCGGATGCCGGCGAAGGAAGCTTCCAGTTTCTCCTTGCTGCGGGTCAGGGTGAGGATCTCCTTCTTGGAGAGGTCGGCGGTGCGGGCCGGGTCGTTCAGGGTGGCTTCGATTTCCTTGAGCTTGTCCAGGGACTTCTTGATGGTGGCGAAGTTGGTGAGCATGCCGCCCAGCCAGCGGTTGTTCACGTAGTAGGCGCCGCAGCGCTGGGCCTGCTCGGCGATGAGCTCCTGGGCCTGGGGCTTGGTGGCCACGAACAGGAAGGTCTTGCCTTCGCTGGCGCACTTGGTGAGGTAGTTGGCGGCCTGGTTCCAGAGGCGCAGGGTCTTCTGCAGGTCGATGATGTAGATGCTGTTCCGGGCCCCGAAGATGTACTTCTTCATCTTGGGGTTCCAGCGCTTGGTCTGGTGGCCGAAGTGGACGCCCGCTTCGAGCAGTTCCTTCATTTGAATCGCAGCCATGATGGCCTCCCGGGTGTTTGGGATGAAAGGCGTTTCCGCCCGAATCGGTTCCTCGCGGAACCCGTCAGAGACAAAGACGGGGAGAACATGTCTCCCCGGATTGGAAAAGCGTTGGCAAAGACTAGCGCTTCGAGAACTGGAAGCGGCGGCGGGCGCCCATCTGACCGGGCTTCTTGCGTTCCTTCATGCGCGGATCGCGGGTGAGCAGGCCGGCCTGGCGCAGCATGCTCTTGAGCTGGTCGTTGTAGCTGAGCAGGGCGCGGGAGAGGCCCATGCGGATGGCCGAGGCCTGTCCGGCGGGGCCGCCGCCGCCGACGGTGACGACCAGGTCGAACTTGTTCTCCAGGTCGGCCAGCACCAGCGGCTGGTGCACCACCATGCGCAGCACGGCGTTGGGGAAGTAGTTCTCAAGGGTGCGGCCGTTGACCACGACCTTGCCGGTGCCGGGGCGCATGAAGACGCGGGCGGTGCAGGATTTGCGCCGGCCAGTTCCGTAGTTTTGCGAAATCGCCATTGTCATGCCTCGGTAAGGTTACAGCTTGATGGTCATGGGTTCGGGTTGCTGGGAGGCGTGCTGGTGCTCGGCGCCTTCGTAGACCTTGAGCTTGCGGTACATCGCGCGGCCCAGGGGGCCCTTGGGGAGCATGCCCTTCACGGCGCTCTCGATGATGCGGCTGGGGAAGGTCTTCTTCATGATGTCGGCCCGCACCTCGACCATGCTGCCCGGCTGGGTGGTGGTGCGCCGGTACATCTTGGTGGTGCTCTTCTTCCCGGTGAACACGCACTTGGCGGCGTTGATCACCACCACATGGTCACCCATGTCCAGGAAGGGCGTCCAGGTGGGCTTGCTCTTGCCGGAGAGCACATCCGCGACCACCGTGCTCAGGCGGCCCACCGGCAGTCCGGTGGCGTCCACCACGAACCACTTGCGCGCGATCTTGTCCAGGCCTTTGGGGAAATAGGTGCTCATGGCCAAACTCCAAAACTTCCGTAAGGACAACCTTAAAACGCCACCCATCATGGGGTGCGCAGAAAGAAAACCTTATCGCCTTACCCACCATGGGTCAAGGGATGTTTTCGTTACTACGCGCCGTCGCGCAAAAATAGCTTGGGCGTTCTGGTAATGCCCCGGCATAAGGGGCCGCAGAAAAATGACCTGAAAAGCAAAGGTCATTTTTGCGCGGCCCCTTATCATTGTCCGGCCAGGGCCCAGAGTTCCTGGGCGACCCGGTTGGCGCCCATGCCGTCCACCAGCGCCATGCCGTCCCGCACCTGCTCCTGCCGGGCCTCCTGGCCCTCGGGGCCGAGCCACTGCTCCAGGGAGGCGGTGGTGGCCGCGGGGTCCGCCTCGGTGCCCAGGCCCAGGTCCAGGCAGCCGTTGTGCAGGGCGAGGTCCGAGAGCATGAAGTGCTGGCGTTCGTTCTGGCCCCAGGTGGCGGCCGGGACGCCCAGGCACATGGCCTCCGACAGGGTCACCCCGCCGGCGCACCACAGGGCGTCGAACTCGGGGATGCGCCGGGTGAGGTCGGGCAGGCCGGGGAGGATCTTGCAGCCGGGGAAGGGGGGCAGGGCGATGCCCTGGGGGGCCAGCAGGGTGCAGCTTCCGGTCCAGCGGCCCTGGGCGGTGAGCGCGGCGAGCACGTCGAAGGCCCGCTGGGCGAGGCCGGGGCCGTCGGTGCCGCCGAAGGTCACCAGCAGCTTGTGCACGGCCAGGGGCTGCAGCGGCTCGCGCCGGGGCCGGGCCTGGAGCGCCTGGCCGTCCACCACGATGAAATGGGAGCCGCGCAGGATGCGGCAGGTGCCGTGCTGGGTCTCCAGCGGGCGCACCTTGCGGCCGTTCACCACCTTCAGCGGCGACACCGGCCAGCTGACCCCTTCCAGGAAGGGCTGGAACAGTAGATCGGCCTTCTCGTGGCAGTCGGTCTCGTCCTCCATCAGGGCCACCTTGAGCGGCCGGAGCGCCTGGACCTCCGCGGGGGAGGCCTCCCAGTGGTCCAGGAGCACCACGGCGCCCTGGGCCTTCAGCGCCTCGGGCAGGGGCGCGTGCAGGTCCTCGCCCAGGTCCACGGCGGCGCAGGGCAGGGGCTGGTCCAGCAGCGGGTGCCGGCCGGCGCCCACCCGCCGGGCCCGCTCGTCCCCTGACACGGCGATGCAGGCGGAACCGCCCAGGCCGCGCCATTGCTCCTGAAGCACCAGGGCCCGGGCGACGTGGCCGAGCCCAAGGCGAAGATCGGTGTGGACGCGAAGGATCAGTAGTGGATTCATGGGTGTTTGCATAATTAGAAAGGTAGTCTAGCCGCAGACCCGGCCCAGCGGGCTAGAAGAAATGGCGAACCTTGCTGTTCCCGGGCGCGGCGGGATCAAGGGTATGGGTGCCCGCCGGCGAACCCAGGTTCCGGGAAGGCCGCCTGGGGCGCCGTGGCCATGGCCCAGCCGTCCTTGAAGTAGGCTTCCTTGTAGCGCACGTAGCGGGGCCAGACGCTGGCCACCAGGGCCAGCTGGCCCGGATCCAGCTCGCCCTTGACCTTGGCCGGCCACCCGGCCACCAGGGTGTGGGGCGGGGCCTTGAAGCCCTGCTTCAGCAGCGACCCGGCGGCCACCAGGCAGCCTTCGCCAACCTCGGCGCCGTCCATGATGGTAGTGCTCATGCCCACCAGGGCCCCTCTCCGGATGGTGCAGCCGTGCAGCATCACATGGTGGGCGATGCTCACCTCCTCCTCGATCACCAGGGGCCACTGGTGGTTGGTGACGTGCAGGCAGGAGAGGTCCTGGATGTTGCTGCGGGCGCCGATGCGCATGGCGTTCACGTCCCCGCGCATGACGCAGCCGAACCAGATGGAGACGTCGTCCTCGATGGCCACGTCCCCCAGCACCGTGGCGTCGGGCGCGATGAAGACCCGGCTGCCGATCCGGGGGGCCATGCCTTGGAAGGTGTAGATCAAGATGCACCTCAGTCCCGCCAGTCTAACTTCAAACCGCCGCATGCCGGAATGAGGGCGTATTATTTGGTTTTCAAGAACGTGAAAGGTGTGCGCGATGCTTGAACAACTCATTCCAGCCCGAAGGCAGTTTCCGGTGGACGACCCCATCTTCGCCCTCAACGCCGAGGCGCAGAAGCGCAGGGCCGCCGGCGAGGACACCCTGAACGCCACCCTGGGCGCCCTGGCCGATGACGCCGGGAAGCTGGTGCTGCTGGAGACGGTGATGGAGCTGTACCGGGAGCTCACCCCCATGGAGGTGGCCCCGTACGCGCCCATCGCCGGCGATCCCGCCTTCCTGCGGGCCCTGGTCCGGCGGCACTGGCCGAAGCTGGAGGGGTTCGGCACCGGCTGCGCCACCCCCGGCGGCAGCGGCGCCCTGGCCCTGTCGGTGCGCAACCTGCTGGAGCCGGGCATGACCCTGCTCACCGCCGGGCCCTACTGGGGGCCGTACGCGACCCTCGCCGGCGAGAACGGGGCATCGGTGGCCACCGCGCCCTTCCCGGAACCCGGCCAGCCCCTGGACGCCGAGGCCTGGCTGCGGGCGGGCGCCGCCATCCTGGAGCGGCAGAAGCGGCTGCTGGTGTGGCTCAACGAGCCCTGCCACAACCCCACCGGCCGGAGCCTGGCCCGGGCTGACCGGGAGGCGCTGATGACGGTGCTGCGCCAGCTTTCCGACCGGGGCCCGGTCACCCTCCTGCTGGATTGCGCCTACCTGGACTACACCGCCGACCCGGGCCACGTGCGGGCGGCCCTGGACCACTACGCCGAACTGGGCGAGGAGGGCCGGGTGCTGGTGGGGGCCAGCCTATCCCTGTCCAAGGCCCTCACCCTCTACGGCGGCCGGTGCGGGGCCCTGGTGTTCCCGTGGGTGCGGGACGAAGCCCTCCAGGCCGCCCTCGCCACCTCCTGCCGGGGGACCTTCTCCAACTGCCCCAGGGCCGCCCAGTCCCTGATGGTGCGCCTGGAGAAGGACGGCAAGCGCCTGGAGTCCCTGCACGCCGAGCACCGGCACTGGTCCGGGGTGCTGGAAGCGCGCGCCCAGGCCCTGGACGCGGCCCTCAAGGGCCAGGGGCTGCCGGGCGCCCCCTGGGTGGGCGGCTTCTTTATCTCCCTGAAGGCGGCGGACCCGAACGCGGTCTGCGCCCGCCTCAAGGCCCAGGGCGTCTTCGTGGTGCCGCTGCCGGACGGCATGCGGGTGGGCATCTGCGCCCTGCCCGCCGCCCAGACCTCCCGGTTCGCGAAGGCCTTGGCCAGCGCCCTGAAGAACGCATGAAACTTTTCTCCATCCGAAGCACTAAATAAATAATACATTCGGCCTTTGGTTTGGAAAGATCAAACCGGTCGAACGCCTTTATTTATCTGCTTCGGGAGGATCCGATGGCCCATCGGGGGAACGTGGTTTGTCTGGCCGGACTCCTGGCCTGGGGCTGGGCCGCCCCGGGCTGGGGCCAGGAACCGGAGGCCTTCGCCAGCCCCACCCCCGCCCACACCTTCGGCCGCGGGTTCGACCTGGACCGGGGCATCGATTTCAGCGTCACCCTGGGCGGCATCCCGGCGAACCTGTCCTCCACGGTCTGGGGCCCCGGCTACCTGGACACCGGCGTCTGGATCCCGGAGCTGGAAGGGGACGTCCAGCGCGCCCGCGGGCCGCACCGGGCCGACCAGGACGGCTTCGCCATTGCCGGGTCGGCGAGCCGGGACCTGGGGCCGGTGGCGAACCCCTCGCTCACGGCGGAGTACGGCGGGGCGGAGGCCGACCGCTTCGGCCGCCTAGTTTGGCTGGGCTCCCGCCCGGTGCGCGGGGCCACCTTCACCGGCGCCCTGGAAGCCACCCGCACCTCCCGGCCCTGGGACGAACTGGATCCCTCGTCCAAGTTCAACGGGGCTTTCCGCCTCGGGCGCGAAGCGCGCGACCGGGGCTGGAACGTCACCGTCCTCGCCACCCGGGAGAACGGCGACGGGGGCGCCCCCGACCCGCTGCGGGCGGAAGAGGACGCGGACGAGTTGCACGAGGGGGACGGCCTGCGCACCCGGCGGCTATTGCTGGGGGCCGGGCTGCGCCGGGAGAACGCCTCGGGCGTCACCACCCGGTTCCAGGTGTATGGCGGGGTCTCCACCATGAGCGCCTGGGGCGACTACACCTACTTCCTGCGCGACGCGGAGCGCGGGGATCAGCTGGAACGGGTGGACCGGCGCCAGTTCCTGGGGCTGGAGGCGAGCCGCCGGTGGCCGGCCTGGCGCGGTCCCGTGGGGGAATGGGACCTCCGGGCCGGCCTCCAGGCCCGGGTGGACTGCCTGGGCGCCGCCGAGGTCTTCGCCACCCAGGACCGGGCCCGGTTCCAGCCGCTCATGCGGGGCCAGGCGGACCTATATCAACAGGCCCTGTACGGCCAGGCCGCCACCAGCCTGGGCGCCGGCTGGCGGGCCTCCCTGGGCTGGCGTCTGGACGCCCAGAGCAACCACGTGGACGATACGGCCCCCGGGAACCCGGGGAACCGGTCCGGCGCCCTCCTGAGCCCCAAGCTCGGGCTGGCCTACCGCCCCGGGCCGGACACGGAATTCAGCCTCGACCATGGCGGCGCCGCCCGCCCAGGCAACGCCTTCCGGGACCCCCAGCCCCTGACCCGGATCACCGGCACCGACCTGGGCGTCCGCACCCGCGTCCTGGGCCCCTGGACCAGCGGAGTCACCCTCTGGACCCTGGACCTGCAGGCCGAGACCGGCCTGGATCCCCGTTGGGACGCCTATGTGGCCCAGGGCCGCTCCCGGCGCCAGGGGCTGGAGTGGCACAACGTGGTGCGCCAGGGGCCCTGGGATCTGGAGCTCAGCCTGGACTGGACCCATGCGCGGTTCCGGGACCTCCCCCACGGCCAGGATCACGTGCCCGGAGCCCTGGGCCAGACCGGTCTCCTGGCCGTGGGCTGGAAAGGCGCCTCCCGCGCGGTGAAGGTGAGCTGGAAGCGGGCCGGAGCCTATGCCCTCACCGCCGACAACTCGGTGCTGGCCGACCCCCAGGACAGCGTGGAACTGAAGCTCACCCAGGCGTGGCGGGACTGGACGTTCAGCGCCGGCGTGCTCAATCTCTTCAGTCTGCGCAAGTACAACCAGGAGTACTTCTACCTCTCGCGCCTGAACACCGAGCCGGCCGGCGTGTGGGACCGCCACGTGCGCAAGGCCGATCCCCAGGCCGTGCGCTTCGAAATCACCCGACGTTTTTGAAAGATTCGCCCTGGACAAACCCCCTGGATTTGCTATTCTGATGGGCCGCGGGCGTATAACTCAGCGGTAGAGTGCTACCTTCACACGGTAGAAGTCCCAGGTTCGAATCCTGGTATGCCCACCAAGAACAAGCGGCCCCTGGGTTCCCTCGGGGGCCGGTTTTGGTTAGCCGGGATCCCAAGCCAACAAGGAGTATTCCAATGCCGTTCATCAACGCCGTGCAGCTCCGGGTCGGAATGATCGTCAATTTCGAGAACGAGCTCTGCCGTGTCACCAGCGTCGAGCACCAGACGCCCGGCAACCTGCCTGCCCGCATCGCCACCAAGATGAAGCGGCTCAAGGACGGGCTCAACCGGGAGAACCGCTTCGGCTCCGCCGAGAAGGTGGACAAGGTGAGCCTCGAGCAGCACATGATGGAGTTCCTCTACGCCGACGGCGACCACTTCGTCCTGATGAACAACGAGACCTACGAGCAGATCGAGCTGCCCAAGGAGTTCCTGGGCGACGACGCCGCCTTCCTGCAGCCGAACATGGCGGTGGAGGTGGAGTTCCACGACGGCAACCCCCTGAACATCACCCTCCCCCCCAGCGTCGTGCTGGAGATCCTGGAGACCGAGCCGGTCATGAAGAACGCCAACGCCACCGGATCCTACAAGCCGGCCAAGCTGGAGAACGGGGTCACCGTCGGGGTTCCGCCCTACATCGAGGCCGGCGAGAAGATCCGCGTCAACACCGTGGACCGCACCTTCATGGAACGCGTGAAGTAGGCATCCTCCCCCGATTGGGAAAAAGCCCCGTAGATCGGGGCTTTTTCAATTGGGCAAATAGTGCCGTCTAAAAAACGATCCTTTTGACTCTTTTTCAATGGATTCGTCTGTGACAACCCCCAACCATTAGTTCCCGATCACCCGCAAGGTGTGATACAAATCACTGTGAAGGGAAGACAACCGGATGGGGCAGGCTGTGGTGAACTTGAGACGTATCGATTACCTGGCCGGGCTGCCCATCGCGGAAGCGGAGGAGCTTGCGGCCGTAAGTGAACTCAGGCGTTATGCCGATGGGGCGCCCGTGTTCACCCAGGGCGAGGGCATGCCCGGGGTGTTCGTGGTGATCCAGGGCGCGCTCAAGGTGTTCCGCACCGACGGCCGGGGCAAGGTCCAGGTCATCGATATCCTGCAGCCGGGCACCTGCGTCGGCGAAGTGCAGGTGTTCGACGGCGGCCTGGCCGCCTCCGGGGCCGAGGCCCACGGCGACACCGAGTGCTGGCTGATCCCGGCCATGCCCCTGCGGCTCATGGCCGGCCGGAACAACGCCGTGGCCATGTGCCTCATCCAGCATTTCGCCGGCAAGATCCGCCACCTCATCTCCCTGGTGGAGACCCTCAGCCTGCACAGCGTCCCCGAGCGGGTGGCCCAGCTCATCCTGGAGTACCAGGGGCGCAATCCCGGGCGAGCCCTGGTGGAGTTCCGGGAGACCCAGGAGGACCTGGCCCAGTGCATCGGCGCCAGCCGCGAGGCGTTCAGCCGGGCCCTGCGCCTGCTGGCCGACCTGGGGCTGATCCAGAGCACCTTCCCGGTGGTGCGCATCCTGGACATCATGAAACTGCAGCGCTACGCCCGGGGGTAGGCTCCATGTCCGGGCTTTGCCCGGACATGGAGTCTGCAGTTTGGACTTTTCGTCCTGTCCAATCATTCCCTGCCGGTGGCTCCGGAATCGTTCGTTCCGGTGCCCCGGGTTCGCGCCGACCCACACTTTCGCTTCGAACTTTCCGTCCTCGC
>PLUC01000160.1 GCA_003165415.1 Holophagaceae bacterium | reverse complement strand
GTTCCTTCTCAGGGGGCTGGCCAAGTACCATGCGCCCCGGACCCTGGTCAACAGGCTCATCCACATCCAGGTCCTGGACGAGGCCGACCCGCTCCGGGTGGCGGTCCGGGAGATCCGCGTCGTTCCGGGGCTTGAGAGGAATCTCATGAACTGGGTCATGGGCCCCGACTGGGATGTGCCCAAGATGAACATCTACGCCGGGGATCCCGAACCGCTGCCGGGCGCGGTGACCACGCATTTCGGTAACATCACCGGTATCTGCCCCATCGACGATCCGGCCATGCCGGAGGGGGTCAACCACCATCTGGCCGTGGCCGATGTCTGGGGCATCCAGCTGGTTTCCATGACCGGGGAGATCCGTCCGTGGCTGGGGGCCCGGGTGCGCCACACCTCAGAGGCTGAGGCGGACGGCGCGCCCATGGATCCTGACTATTTCTCCTGCCTCAGCCTCGCGACGCGGCCGCGGGATAGCCGACCCGGAAATCCTTACCACCTGTTCTTCGCCCAACAAGCGGGGGACGTGGGCAACTTCTGCGTGTTCGCCCTGGAACCGGACGGTCGCCGCCGGCTGGTGGCCGGCGGGGCCGAAGTCGGCTTTCAGGATGGACCGGGCCTCGAGGCACGGTTCAGCCTGCTGGGCGACATGGTCATGGACCGGGACGGCAACATTTTTCTCCTGGACCGGGGGAATCAGCTCGTCCGCAGGATCTCCCCCACGGGCATGGTGACCACCATCGCGGGCCAGCCCGGGGTGGCCGGCCAGGGCCGGAACCTGTTCATCGCTGACAGCCTGAATCGTTCGGTGCGGGTGTGGGACCTGGAACACAGGACGCTGCACACCCTGTGCGGCGACCCGAGCCAGTTCAAGACCCGGCGAGGTGCCCTGAGCTACTTCAGTCCCGGCAGGCCGCCGGCGGAATGCGCGGCCTTCTCCGGTGTTGGCGTTCTGGCGTTCAGCGCGTCGGGGATGCTCCTGGTGGGGACCTATGAGTGCGTCGCGGAACTGGACATGCCAAGGTTCGTGTCCCCGGCCCGGCTGGCCCATCCCGAGGGGGCGGAGTCCAAGGATCACCGACATGGGCCGGCCGCCCCTCCCCCCCTACCGGCAGCCGGGACCCTCTGACCCCGAGGCAATAAACCCGACCAGGGATCTGGAGTTTCTGGCCTCAGGGCGGGGACGGGTTTATGTTGTAGGTGCCCACTCCCAAGGGAGGCCGCGCCATGATCAACCGTGTCATAGTCGGTATCGATTTCTCGGATGCGTCCCGGGGCGCCCTGAACCAGGCCGCGGCCTGGGCCCAGAAGCTGGACAAGCCCCTGGTGGCCGTGCACGTGCTGCAGCCCCCGGCCCCCATGCTGCCCGAAGCGCAGATCGCCCTGCCGGACCCGGCCTGGCTGCAGGCCATGGAGGACCATGCCCGGGAGCATCTGCGGCAGTGGGCGGGGGCCTTCCCCGGCACCGGGATCGAGGTGAAATGGGGCAGCCCCGCCGAGGAGCTGGTGGCCATGGCTGATCCCAATTCGCTGGTGGTGGTGGCCCAGGTGGGCCACACCGGCATCGAGCGCCTCCTGTTCGGCAGCACCGCGGCCCGGGTGGTGAAGCACGCCCCGTGCGACGTGCTGGTGGTGCGCGGGGAAAAAGGCGCGCGGAGGTAGCGTTTCCAGGGCAGTTCAGGCAGTCTCGAAGCATGAATGCCCTTGCCTGGAACGACCGGACCCCCTCCAAACGCTGCGACTGGCTCGACCTGATCCGCGGCTGGGCGGTGGTGGTCATGATCGAGGTGCATTGCGTCAACGTGTGGGCGCGCCCGGAGCTGATCCCCGGCTGGCTGCACTACCTGAACGGGCTGGTGGCGCCCAGCTTCATCATGTGCGCGGGCTACAGCCTGGCCCTGTCCACCTTCCGGCCTGACGGCAGCCTCCGCCCCTTCGCCCCCACGGCCCGGCGGCTCGGCTTCATCCTGGTGTGCGCCTACCTGCTGCACGCGCCGGGGCTCACCCTGGTGGAGTGGACCCTGCTGGACACCCCCCAAAGGATGCATGAACTGTTCAAAATCGATGTGCTGCAATGCATCGTTTTCTCCCTGCTGATCCTGCAGGGGCTGGCTCGCTGCATCCGGCGGCCCATGGTCTTCGCCGGGGCGGCCCTGGCCCTGGCCGTCGCCGTGGCCCTGGCCGCGCCCCGGCTCTGGCGGCCGGGGGTGGCGGACGGCCTCTGGCTGCCGCTCCGGGGCCTGGTGAACGGCAACACCGACCGGGGCGTCACCGCCCTGTTCCCGCTGTTCCCCTGGTTCGCCTTCGCCGCGTTCGGCTCGGTGCTGGGCGTGCTGTACCGCCAGGCGCGGGTCCTCGCCCCGGCCGGCCGCTCCCGCTGGAGCGAGGCCCAGTGGCTGGCCGCCCTGGCCGGGGTGGGCGCCCTGCTGGGACTGTGGGGCACGGTGTACGGCGGGAACTGGCTGGCGGACGGGTCCTGGTCCCAGAGCGAGATGTGGCGGCTGTACAACACCACCCTGCCCAGCATCGCCCAGCGGCTGGGCGTGGTCTGCCTGGCCGGCGCCGTCCTGGGCTGGATCGAACCGCTGCGGGGCCGCTGGCCCGGCCCCAACCCGGTCAAGGCCGCCAGCGCCGAATCGCTGCTGGGCTACATGCTGCACCTGCAGATCATCTTCGGGGTCCTGCTTGCGGAACCCATCCGGTTCCGGGCCGGGTGGGAGTGGCACAGCCTGGGCTGGACCGGAACCCTGGCCCTCACCGCCGCCGTCATCGCCGCGACCCTGGCCGCGTGCGTCCAGTGGCAGAAGATCCGCCCGCAGCCCGTGCGGGCCTGGAAGCTGCAGCGGGCGGGGCTGACGGTCCTGGGCGTCTATTTCCTGGGGGGCGGCTGGGTCACCTACCATCACTTCCACCGCAGCCCCGAGCTGGCGACCGAGCCGTACTCCTTCCTCAACGCTGCCCGGATCCGCAAGGGCCTGGCGCCGACCCCGGACGGCCTGAGCCGGGATCCCCAGGAGGCCGTCAACGAGAAACTCCGCCTGAAAGGTGGCCGGGTGCCTGCTAATATTAAGCGGTGACTGAACCTGCGAGTAGTGACCCCTCGGCCTGGCTGGTGGCCGGAATCGTGCTCGTCCTGCTCTACCGGGCCGGCATGGCCGCCCTGCTGGAGGCCTTCCACGCGCTGCCGTCCCTGCATCGGCGGCGGCTGCTGGAAGAGGGCGACATCGAGGACCCCCTCCTGGCCAAGCTGCTGGCCCGTCCCCATGCCCTCAGCCTGGGCCTGTCGCTCTGGAACCAGGCCCTGCTGGTGGTGCTGCTGAGCCTGGTCTGGCCGGTGCGGGAGATGGTGCCCGGGGGCGGCTGGACCCTGGCCGGCGCCACCCTGCTCTACATCTGGACCCTGGACCTGGTGCTGCCGACCCTGCTCACCGCCAGCGATCCCGCGGCCTGGGTCACGCGGCTGTTTCCCTACTACGGGCCGGTGCACCCCATCCTGGCGCCGCTGGTGGCGCCCCTGGCCAGGTTCGTGGAACGCCAGCGGGAGAACCAGGACCGGGCCCGGGACGGGGCCGACGAGGAAGACGACGACGAGGGCGTCACCGCGCTCCTGGAGGAGGGCGAGGCCGAAGGCATCCTGGAAGAGGAGGACCGGGAGCTGATCCGGAACGTGCTGGGGTTCGGGGACACGGTGGTGCGCGAGGTGATGACCCCCCGCACCCTGATCCAGGGCATTCCCGACTCGGCCACCCTGGAGGAGGCCTGGAAGGCCTTCCGCGACGGCCGGCATTCCCGGATGCCGGTCTACCATGAAACCATCGACAACATCGCGGGCATCCTCCTGCTCAAGGACCTCATGCAGTTCGCGCCCGGCACCGACCTGGAGCTGCGGGCCCTGGTGAAGCCCGCCCGCTTCGTGCCCGAAAGCAAGCGCATCCTCCAGCTCCTCCGGGAACTGCAGCGGGCCCGCACCCAGCTGGCCATGGTGGTGGACGAATACGGCAGCCTGTCCGGCCTGGTCTCCCTGGAGGACCTCCTGGAGGAAGTGTTCGGCGAGATCCAGGACGAGCACGAGCTCCAGGCCGACATCCAGGAAATCGCCGAAGGGGAGTTCCTGGTGTGCGGCCAGGTCCACGTGGAGGACCTGGAGGAGCGGCTGGGCCTGACCTGCCCGCGGGACGGGTTCGACACCCTGGCCGGCCTGGTCATGGCCACCCTGGGCCATGTGCCGAGCCCCCACGAGGGCCTGGACATTCCCGGCGCGCGGCTCACGGTGCAGCGGATGGAGGGGCCGCGCATCCTGCAGGTGCTCGTGAAACGGGTGGAATAGCAGCCATGCTCAAGAAGCTTCTCGCCATCGCGGCCCTGCTGGCCCTGCCAGTGACCATGGCCTTCATCCGCAGGAAGGAGAGGCACCGGCTGGTGCCCCAGCCCCGGGGCATGGTGCTGGGGCTCTACGCCGGGCTGCCCGACTACGACTACCGCCAGGAGCTGGACCGGATCGCGGCCACCGGCGCCACCTGCGTGAGCCTCCAGGCCATCTACCGCATGGAGACCGGCACCAGCTGCGAGATCCGCCGCCACCCCACCAGCAGCCCCACCGAGGCCAGCCTGCGCCGGACCTTCCAGGAGGCCAGGGGCCTCCAGCTCCGGGTCATGTTCTTCCCCACCATCAACCTGCGCGACGAAGCCGAGAACGCCACCTGGTGGCGGGGCAACATCGCACCCTCCGACTGGGATCTCTGGTGGCGGAACTACTCCGCGTTCAATGTCCACCTGGCCCGCATCGCCCAGGAGGAGGGGGTGGAGTGGTACAGCCTCGGCACCGAGATGGCCAGCACCCACCGCTTCCCGGACCGCTGGCGCCAGCTGGCCCAGGACGTGCGCCGGGTGTTCCGGGGCAAGCTCACCTACAGCGTCAACTTCGACAGCCACGACAGCTTCACCTTCGGCGACTGCCTCGACGTGATCGGGATGAACACCTACGACCCCATCGCCAAGCACCAGGACCGCCCAAGCGAAGCCCAGGTGCGCGACGCCTGGTGGTGGATCGTCAACAAGGCGCGCACCCTCCAGGCCCGGTTCCAGCGCCCGGTCATGATCACCGAAGTGGGCTACCCCAGCGTCGCCGGCGCCCACGCCGGCCCCTGGGACTTCCGCACCGATAAACCCAAAGACCTGGAACTGCAGGATTTCCTCCTGTCCGGCGCGCTGGGGGTCCTGCGCAACTGGAGCGACGGCGAGGCGGTGTTCTACTACCTCTATGGCGAGAATCTCAACGTGAAGCCCGTGGGCGGCCCCGAGGACCGGACCTACGCGGTATGGGGCAAGCCTGCCGAGGCCACCCTGCGCGCCTACTTCGCGCTGCCCATCTTCGAAGGCCAGCGCCCGCTCAGCGCCCTGGACCGTCACGAGGCCGTGCTGCAGTCCCTGGTGGGCACCCTGCGCAAGGTCCGTGACTACGAGGACGCCGTCATCCCCCCCTGGGCGGAGACCTGGATGGCGGCCCACCCGGAGGACCGGGCCGAGGCCGAACGGATCATAGCGTCAGAGCCGAAACCCCGGATCCGGATCCCCAAGGGCCGGGAAGGACTCGAAGCGAGCCTCCGTTAGGGTGCTAGGATGGAGTCTCCGAGACGAGAAGGTCCGCTCCATGCCGAAGCTTCCGGATTCCAAGCAGCCCAAGCAGCCCAAGGCGCCCTCCAGAACCGTGCTCATGGTGGAGGACGAGGCGGCGACCCTTCGCTTCTACCTGGCGGGCCTCAGGGGGATGCAGGAGTTCAGGCTGCTGGCCGCCGAGAACGGCGCCGAGGCGCTGGCCGTCCTCCAGTCCAACCCGGTGGACGTGGTGGTGACCGACCTGAAGATGCCGGTGCTGGACGGCTACGCCCTGCTGGCGATCCTGGCGGAGAGGTACCCCTCCCTGCCGGTGATCGTGCTCACCGCCGTGGCCGAGCCGGGCATGCTGGTCCGGGCCGAGCGGCTGGGCGCCCTGCGCATCCTCGCCAAGCCGATCAAGCTGTCGCTGCTCATGGAGGAGATCCGCGCCGCGGCGTCGCGCCGCCCCCAGGGCATCGTCCAGGGCCTGGCCATTTCCGGCCTGCTCCAGCTCCTCAGCTGGGAACGCAAGACCGCCACCCTCACCCTGCGCTTCCAGGAGGAGGTGGGCTACCTGTACGTGAAGGAGGGGGAACTGGTCCACGCCGCCTGCGAACAGGAGGAGGGCCTCCCGGCGGCGCTGCGGATCCTGGGCTGGGACGGGGCCCACGTGGAGTTCGTCAGCACCTGCCGGGTCCAGCCCACCATGGTGCTGCCGATCGCCGAGCTGCTCATGAACATCGCCCTGCTGCGGGACCGCCAGGAGCGGAGGGAACCGCCTCCCGCCCAGATCCAGCCTCCCCCCGAACCATGGTACGGCTGATGTTGTGCTTATCGTCACACCATCGAGGGAGGTCCTCCAAAGCCATAACAAGGCTTTTCCTCCGGGCGGAGCTTTGCGAAGATAGGCCATAGCGAATGGGCATGTGCCGGACGTAAAAAAAACACCTAAGGGGGGGAAATAATGTCTCAACTCAAACCGTTCAAGGCGTTCCGGCCCAAACCCGAGCTGGCCGGCCAGGTGGCGTCGGTTCCGTACGATGTGGTCAACACCGACGAGGCGCGCCAGTTGGCGGCCGGCAACCCCTACTCATTCCTGCATGTGGGGCGGCCCGAGATCGATCTGCCCGAGGGCACCGACATCCACTCCGACGCGGTCTACGCCCAGGGCGTGGCCAACCTGCACCGGCTCATCCAGACCGGCACCCTGTTCCAGGAGCGCACCCCCTGCCTGTACATCTACCAGCAGCGCATGGGCGACCACGTCCAGGCCGGCCTGGTGGGCCTGTGCTCGGTGAAGGAGTACGAGGAAGGGTCCATCAAGCGCCACGAGTACACCCGCAAGGACAAGGAGGACGACCGCACCCGCCACGTCACCGAGCAGGCCGCCAACGCCGAGCCGGTGTTCCTGGCCTACCGGGCGGTGCCCTACATCGATTCCCTGGTGGACAAGATCCGCGCCACCCCCCCGGTCTACGACATCGTCACCGACGACGGCATCGGCCACACCGTGTGGATCGTCTCCGAAGAGACCCACATCTACACCCTGAACCACCTGTTCGACGCGGTGCCGGCCCTGTACATCGCCGACGGCCACCACCGCACCGCCGCCGCCATCCGCTACGGCCAGGCCCGCCGCGCCGCCACCCCCGATCCGTCCGGCGACGAGCCGTTCGAGAGCTTCATGGCCGTGGTGTTCCCGCACAACCAGCTGAAGATCATGGACTACAACCGGATCGTCAAGGACCTGAACGGCCTGACCTCCGAAGCCTTCCTGGCCGCCCTGGCCAAGAAGTTCACCGTCGCCCCCTCGGCGACGCGAAGCCCTTCCGCCCCCGCCAGCTTCGGCATGTTCCTGGACGGCAAGTGGTATTCCCTCACCGCCAAGCCCGGCTCCTTCCCCGCCGACGACCCGGTCCGCAGCCTGGACGTCTCCATCCTCCAGGAGAACGTGCTGGCGCCGATCCTGGGCATCCAGGACCAGCGCACGGACACCCGGATCGATTTCATCGGCGGCATCCGCGGCATGGACGAGCTGGAGAAGCGGGTGAAGGGCGGCTACAAGGTGGCCTTCGCCCTGTTCCCCACCTCCCTGGACCAGCTCATGTCGGTGGCCGACGCCGGCCAGATCATGCCGCCCAAGTCCACCTGGTTCGAGCCCAAGCTGCGCTCGGGCCTGCTGGTCCGCACCTACCAGGACTGATTCACCATTCTCAAGGAGATGAAACATGAAGATCCTGATCGCTGACGCCTTCGACGCGTCCCTGCCCAAGCGGCTCGAGCAGTTCGGCCAGGTCTATACCGACGTGGCCGAACTGGCCCAGGCCCAGATCCTGCTCATCCGCTCCAAGACCAAGGTCACCAAGGAGATGATCGACCAGGCCCCCAACCTCAAGCTGGTCATCCGCGGCGGCGTCGGCCTGGACAACGTGGACCAGCCGGCCTGCAAAGCCCGGGGCGTGGAGGTGATGAACACCGCCGCCGCCTCCAGCGTGTCCGTGGCCGAGATGGCCATGGCCTTCATGGTGGCCATCCCGGCCCGCCTGATCGAGGCGCACATGGCCATGAAGGAAGGCAAGTTCCCCAAGAACGAGCTCAAGCGCACCGAGCTGTTCAAGAAGACCCTGGGCCTGATCGGCGCCGGCGCCATCGCCACGGAAGTGGCCAAGCGCGCCCAGGGCTTCGGCATGAAGGTGATCGCCTACGATCCCTTCCTCACCACCCACGCCGTGGCCGAACTGAAGACCCTGGACGAGGTGCTGGCCCAGTCGGACGTCATCACCATCCACACCCCGCTCACCGACCAGACCCGGGGCATGTTCAACAAGGACGCCTTCGCCAAGATGAAGGACGGCGTCATGATCATCAACACCGCCCGGGGCAAGGTGATCGCGGAAGCGGACCTGGCCGAGGCCCTCAAGTCCGGCAAGGTGCGGGCCTACGGCACGGACGTGTGGTTCAGCGATCCCCCGCCGGCAGACTGCCCCCTGCTCACCGCCCCCAATGTCTTCATGGCCCCGCACATCGGCGGCAGCAGCAAGGAGAACCTGCTGCGCATCGGCGACACCGTGGTTGAAATCCTTTCCCGTTTCAAAGTCTAGAGTCCAGGAGGACGCTATGAGCAACCGTACGATCAACTTCTACGCCGGCCCCGCCGGCCTGCCGCTCCCCGCCCTGGAACGCGCCAAGGACGAGCTGCTGGACTTCGCCGGCACCGGCATGTCGGTCATGGAAATCAGCCACCGCTCCAAGGAGTACGACGCGGTGCACGAGGAGGCCCTGGCCCTCACCCGCGAGCTGATGGGCATTCCCGCCAACTACAAGGTCCTGCTGCTGCAGGGCGGCGCCCACCTCTCCTTCGGCATGATCCCGCTGAACCTGCTCCGGGCCGGGCGCAAGGCCGACTACATCGTCACCGGCAACTGGGCCGAGAAGGCCTACAAGGAAGCCAAGCTGGTGGGCGGCGACGACGTGCGCCTGGGCGGCAGCACCAAGGACCTGAAATTCGCCCGCCTGCCCAAGACCTCCGAACTGACCATCCACAAGGATTCCAGTTTCGTCCACTTCACCTCCAACAACACGGTGGAAGGCACCCAGTGGCAGGACTACCCCGAGACCGGCGGAATCCCCTACGTCTGCGACATGTCCAGCGACATCATGTGGCGTCCCTTCGACGTCACCCCGTTCGGCCTGATCTACGCCGGCGCCCAGAAGAACCTCGGCCCCTCCGGCGTCACCCTCACCATCATCCGGGAGGATTTCCTGGAGCAGTGCCAGGCCCAGGACCTGCCCAGCTACCTGCGCTTCAAATTGCACGCCGAGAAGAACAGCTTATATAACACCCCGCCCTGCTTCGGCATCTACATCCTGCGCAACGTGCTGGCCTACAACAAGTCCATCGGCGGGCTCAAGGTCATCGAAGCCAACAACCGCAAGAAGGGCGAACTGCTCTACGGCTGCCTCGACCGGTTCCCGGGCTTCTACAAGCCCTTCGTCACCGAGAAGGCTGACCGCTCCTTCATGAACATCGACTTCTTCCTCCCCAGCGAGGAGCTCACCGACACGTTCGTCAAGGAAGCAAAGAAGGCCGGCATGGTCGGGCTCAAGGGCTACCGCGACATCGGCGGCATCCGCGTCTCCGCCTACAACGCGGTCACCGTCGACAACGTCAAGACCCTGGTCGCGTTCATGGAAGCCTTCGTCAAGAAGAACGGCTGATATAACGGTGGGGATGCCACGCATGCGTGGCATCGCGCTCACTTCGTTCGCTCTCCGTCCCCCCACACCCATCTTTGCATCATTTAGAGCCACTAGATGTGGCTCTAAATTGTGCAAAGATCCATGTCCGGGCAAAGCCCGGACATGGAGTCTGCAGTTTGGACTTTTCGTCCGGTCCAATCATTCCCTACCGGTGGCTCCGGAATCGTTCGTTCCGGTGCCCCGGGTTCGCGCCGACCCATTTCGGGTCCCCCGGCCAA
>PLUC01000116.1 GCA_003165415.1 Holophagaceae bacterium | reverse complement strand
CCGGCCATGCGCTCCCCCAGCAGCGGGCCCAGCCGGGCGCCGGCCTCGGCCACCGGCGGCAGCACCAGGGTGCCGCTGCGGTCCGAGGTGAGGGTCCAGTGCACCGAGGGGGTGGCCAGGGCCATGCGGGTCAGGACGCCCCACAGGTGGGCGTGCTCGGTCTCGGTGGTCTTGAGGAAGCGCTTGCGGGCCGGCACCTGGGCGAACAGGTCACGCACGGTGAGGGTGGTGCCCCGGGAGCGCGGCGCCGGCAGCACCTCCTTGATGATGCCGAACTCGCAACGCAGGCGGTGCCCGGAGCCGTCCCCCTCGGCGCTGCACAGGTCCAGGCGGGTCACCGAGGCGATGGACGGCAGCGCCTCGCCCCGGAAGCCGAAGGAGGCCAGGTGGGCCAGGTCGTCCGCGGTGCGCACCTTGCTGGTGGCGTGCCGCTCCAGGGCCAGGTAGAGGTCGTCCCGGCCCATGCCGCAGCCGTCGTCGGCCACCTCCAGCAGCCTCTTGCCGCCGTCCTCCCAGCGCACCTCCAGCCGCCCGGCCCCGGCGTCCAGGGCGTTCTCCACCAGTTCCTTGAGCACCGAGGCCGGCCGCTCCACCACCTCGCCGGCGGCGATNNGCGGCGATCTGGTTGGCGACCTGGTCGGAGAGCACGCGGATCTTGGCCATGTCAACAGGTTAGCAGCCGTTGTGGAATAGCCTGTGCAGTTCAGGCTATTCCGCTACGGCTGCTTATACCGGGGCCGAAACGGCCTGTTCAGGTTAATTCTAGACAACGGCTTAGCGCCGTTAGAGGACCAGGTTCTTCAGGAAAGCCCGGATCAGGGCCTCGAAGGCCCCCGCGGCGGCGGCGCCGGCCTCCAGCACCTCCAGGTGGCTGAGCGGCTGGGGCAGCATGCCGGCGGCCATGTTGCAGAGGCAGGAGATGGCCGCGACCCGCAGGCCCTCTTGGCGGGCCACGATCACCTCGGGGACCGTGCTCATGCCCACGGCGTCGGCGCCCAGGACGCGGAAGGCCCGGATCTCAGCCGGGGTCTCGAAGCTGGGGCCGGGAACGGCCACGTACACCCCTTCCTGGAGGGTCTGCCCCAGGGCCGCGGCCGCCCCGTGCAGCTGCCGGCGCAGGTCAGGGTCGTAGGCGGCGGTCATGTCCGGGAACCGGGGTCCCGGTTCCAGGTTGGGCCCGGTGAGCGGATTGCCGCCCATGAGGTTGATGTGGTCGGTGAGCACCATCAGCTGGCCCACCCGGAACCCGGCGTTGACGGCCCCGGCGGCGTTGGTGTGCACCACGGCCCTGACCCCCAGGCGCCCGTAGAGCCGCATGGACCCGGTGACCAGGGCCATGGGGTGGCCTTCGTAGCCGTGGAACCGGCCGGCCTGGAGCACCACCCGGCGCCCCTCCAGTTCGCAAAAGATCAGCCGGCCCGTGTGCCCCGGCACCGTCTGCGCCGGGAAGCCCAGCTCGGTGAAGTCCAGGTGGAAGCCGGCGGCGGCTTCGGGGCAGGCGGCCAGGGCGCCCAGCCCGGAGCCCAGCACGATGGCCAATTCCGGCACGAACGGCGCCCGTTCCCGGATCCGGGCCAGGGCGGCGCCCAGGTCCGGCGGCAGGTCACTGGAGGGTGACGGTGACTTGCACATCGGGCTGCACGGCGGTGGGGCTGAGGATGCGGAAGCGGAAGTAGTGCCAGATCGGGTTGGTGTAGTCCGGGGGGTTGCCCAGGAGGGTGAAGGCGACCGGGGCCATGTTGCTGGCCGTGAACAGGAACGGGCCCTGGGGCTGGAGATAGGAAGCCGAGGGGGGCGTGATCGCCGGATCCACCGCCACTTCGAGGATGGCGCCCGGGGGCAGGGTCGGGTTGGTGCTGATGCCCATGATGAAGGCACGGTCCAGGAACAGGGACAGCTTGGCGTAGGCGACCTCGCCCTGGGAGACGTTGGGATAGATGGTGGCCGGGCCGGTGTAAGCCGGGTTGGCCAGGGCCTGGTTGGGAACCGGCTGGGCGTTGGCCATGGACAGGGTGAAGCTGGGCAGGGTGGCCAGCAGGGGGCCGGGGGTCGGGTTGGTGGTGGAGTCCCAGTCGGCCGCGATGTAGGGCCAGGTCTGGGGGGTCTGGGGCCAGGAGATGTTGTACGGGGACAGCAGGGTCAGCAGGGTCAGATTCGGGAACAGCGGCGCGAGGTTCTCAGGCTGCCCGTCCTGGGCGTCCTGCAGGCGCCCCACCTGGGCGAAGATGCTGGAGGTGTCGATGGACTCGGTGACCGTGCCGTTGGCCCCCAGGTACTGGGTGTAGGGGTAGCTCAGGTCGAAGAGGGTGGCCATGACCGGGGGGTAGGTGAGCCCGGTGGGGTTCCCGGTGCTCCAGGGGTAGCTCCAGGTGGCATAGTTGCCCGGGGGGGTGATGTAGTTGCCCACCAGGGACAGTTGCCAGGCCACGGCGGCCAGGGTCCCGGGGGAGCCGATGCCCGGCTGGGCCGGGATGACCCGGATGTCCCGGGGCGTCAGCGGGGTGGACGAGGTGATATCGGTCAGGAAGGGCGTGGTCAGCAGGGTGGCGGCCATGGCGTCGGCCATGCCGTCCACCACCGCCAGGTCCGGCGCCTCGCTGAGGGTGCTGCTCTGGCCGGTGGGGAAGAGGCTGGTCTTGCCCTGGCCGAACAGGAAGTTGCGGGCCAGCATGGGGAAGATCACCCCCTGGTCCCAGCCGTCGTCCACGACCGGGCCTCCGGCCAGGGTCGCGAAGTAGTGGAACTTGGTGCCGTCCCAGGCCAGCGGGGTCAGGGAGGGGTTGTAGACGACGTAGGAGCGGACGGGGGACTCGGTGCGGCCCGGATAGTAGTGCAGGTCCAGCGCGCCGCCGGCCACCTGGGAGGGCGTGGGGTCCCCGTACCAGAATGAGAACAGGTAGGCGCTGTCGAGGATGCCGAGCACCTCGCTGCCCAGGCTCACGCTGCCGGTGGGGGGGGCCTGGGCCAGGGGATAAGCGGGATTGGTGCCCGGCACGTACCAGTTGGGCACGGTGATCTGCCAGTTGTCAGTGGAGCCCAGAATGATGTTCAGCGGCGAGATGCTCGCCGAGATCACGGCTACGTTGGACTGGCCGCTCGCGGGAAAGGGCTGGGTGGGGTCCGAGGCGACCGGGCTGGTCACCACCGTGCCGCCCACGTCCTCCCGGAACACGTAGATGGGCCGCTGCGGCTCCGGCACCGTGCTGGAGAGGCCGTTGGCGTCGGCGATCACCTGGACGATGGACTGGTGGCCCGTGGCCTGCTGGAAGACGCTGTCGACCTCCACGAAGGTGGCGTAGCCCCCGTAGACCGAGTTGGTGAAGGAGTAGTAGCCGTTGATGTCGGTCGAGGTGGTGGCGGCCATGTGCCAGACCTGGATCGATTTGCCGTTCTGGTCGACGTCGTAGTCCAGCTGGAACGCGCGCACGACCACGCCCCGGGCCGGGTAGGTGACGGGAGTCGCGCCCAGCCCGGTGGGTTGACCCGCGGCGTTGTACAGCACCGGCGTCCGGTTGAAGGTGATATAGCCGGAAAGCGAGACGGTGCCCGTCGCCGCCCCGGCCCCGTGGTGGCAACCGTCGCTGAGCCCCAGGAGCCCCGCCATGAAAATCATCGCTGCGCACAGGCGCAGCCAGGAAGGAAATGCCATGCTCACCTCAAAACCCACGAAAAGCCTAGCCTAACATGGGTCCACCCAAATGGCTCCTGGGTGTTACCGCTGGTCGGAGGGAGGGGTGGCCACCAGGTTCTGGGCCACCATGTCCGCGGGGATCTCTTCCATATCGTTCATCCTGGGCAGCGGATTCTGGGGAATACCGTCCAGGCGCAGCTCGAAATGCAGGTGCGGCCCGGTGGCGTTGCCGGTGCGGCCCACCTCGGCGATCTTCTGGCCCCGGCGGACGATCTCGCCCACGGTGACGAAATTCTTGTTGCAGTGGGCATAGAGGGTCACGACACCGTTGCCGTGGTCGACCGCCACGTAGTTGCCGTACTCCTTCTGCCGTCCGGCCGCAGCCACCTGGCCGTCCATGGCCGCGAAGATGTCGGTGCCCTTGGGCGCGCTGAGGTCCACGCCCTTGTGGGTGCCCAGGAAGCGCCGGGTGACCCGCCGGCTGCGGGCGCTGGTCCTGATCCTCACCACCCGGGTGCGCATCCTCGGGCCCCAGGCGGAGCTGATGGTGCGGGTCTGCACCGGCCACAGCAGATCGATGTTGCCGCGGTCCGCGGGGGTGAACTCGGTGGGGGCGGCGGCGAGGGCGGGCACCTCGACCAGTTCGTCCGGCTCATCCTCCGCGGGCAGCACCTGGCGCATGCCGGCCAGGGACGGGGTGGAGGCGGAAGGTTCGGCGGAACTCCGGTTCGGATTGGCCACCGCGGCCGGGGCCGGGGCCAGGCCTTCCGCCGGCAGGATGCGCTCCAGGTGGACCAGGGTGGCGGGCCCCAGGGCCGGGGTGCCGGGCAGGGGCGCCACCGCCTGCGGGTTCCTCCCGTGGGCGTGGAACTGCACCGGTCCGGGCTTCCTCGGGGGGAGGGCGGCCCGTTTTTCCTCACCCACCCTGAGGGGGGTGCCCGCGGGCAGCCGGGCGAGGTTGATCCTGGGATTGAGCGATTTAAGTTCCTTGAGGGAAATCCCGTTGTCCTGGGCGATCCGCATGGCGGTCTCCCCTTTGCGGACCCTGTGGATGGAACTGTGGGGACGGTGGGGACGGTGGGAAGCCTGGAGATTCCCGGTCATGCCGGAGATGACGATGGCAAGGGCTAAAAAGGTCGTGCGCATGGGATCTCCTCATGCGGGAAACTGCATGGTTCATGGATGCCTAAATAACCTCCTGGGGCATTCCCCGTGGCGGACATAGCAGGACCCATGATGCTATCCCAAGAACCCTTGTTGGATCAAACAAAAATGTAAATCGTGAAGTCTATCGGATTATTTCCAAGGACAGTCGGCCCAGGCCTGGGTCACCAGCCCGCGCCGGCCGCCTTCCTTCAGCAGGAGGCGCACCGGGCCGAGTTCCATTTCGTGGCTGACCGCCTTGAGCATGTCATAAAGCACCAGGAGTCCCAGGCTTACCCCAGTCAAGGCTTCCATCTCCACCCCGGTGCGGCCCTCCACGGACACCTCCACCCGCAGCCAGGCCCGGCGCCCGGCGGCATCCCAGTGGTGGTCCACCGTGACGGCGTCCAGGGACAGCGGGTGGGCGAGCGGAATCAGGTCGCCGGCGCGCTTGGCGCCGCCCACAGCGCCGATCCGGGCGGTGTTCCAGGGGTCGCCCTTGGGGCCCCCGCCCGCTTCCAGGGCCGCGGCGCACGCCTCGCCCAGGATCAGGCAGCCGGCCGCCACCGCCCGGCGCCGGGTGACGGCCTTGGCGGAAACGTCCACCATCCGGGGGCGGCCTTCGGGATCCAGGTGGGTCAGGCTCATGGGCGGCTCCAGGCCAGGAGGATGTCGCGCAGGGCGGCGGTGTCGGGGGCGTAGGCACGGGGCCCATAGGCGGCCATGGCCGACTGGCTGGAGAAGCCATGGCCCACCGCCACGCTGGGAACCCCCGCCCGCTGCGCCATGTCCAGATCGTAGGGGGTGTCCCCCACCATCACCGCGTCCCCGGGCGCCAGGCCGTGGGCCTGGAGGCAGAGGCGCAGGCTCTCGGGATCGGGCTTTCCGGCCTGGACTTCGTCGGGGGTCACCATGGGGTCGAAATAGCCCTCCCAGCCCAGGACTTTCAACTGCCGACGGAGCGGTTCGCCGCGCTTGGAAGAGGCGATGGCCATGGGCATGCCGATCCCCCTGAGCTCCTCCAGGAGCTCGCTCACGCCGGCGAAGCCCTTGAGCAGGTGGTCGTGCTCGGTGTGCTTGAAGCTCCGGTAGGCCCGGGTCACCTGATCCAGGCCCACCCCCAGTGGGCCGAAAGTGCGCCGGATGCCCTCCTCCACCGGAAGGCCGACACACTCCAGCCATTGCGCCTTCAGACCGGGATCCAGGCCCAGGATCTCGAGGGTATGGTCCATGCCCGCCTCGATGATCGGCCGGGTGTCAGCCAGGGTGCCGTCAAAATCCCAAATAATGAGCTTCATCGCCGCGCCAGTCATGGAACAACCTTACCCTCCGAACCGGCCGGGTTGCAGCTTAAACTCTTACTGCAACCTTGGGGAGTCGAGATGGATCGTTTCGGGAGTTCCAAACTGCGCATGGTCTGGGCCGGCATCTGCCTTCTGCTGGCCGGCCTGGTGCTGGCCAGCGTCCAGCTCGGCGAGGGCGGCACCCAGCTCATGGTGTTCGGAGCCGGGATCCCGCTGGGCTTCGAGGACCCCAAGCCCTACGTCATCCAGAACCTGGGCCGGTTCATCTACAGCGTGGTGCCGGCCGTGATCCTCCTGGGCGGCTTCATCCCCCTGGGCGAATGGCTGGCGGCGGGAGGGCGGGGCGAGCGCTACCAGGGGCTGGTGGCCGGCACCGCCCTCGCCTTCATCCACGGCCTGTTCCTGGGCCAGCTCCTGCTGCTGCCGGTCCTCGCCGCCAGCTACCGGCTCCTGGGCAACCCGTTCGCGCCGCAGATCATGCTGGCCGACATGAACGCCGTGGTGCTCGGGCTACAGCTGCTGCTGTGGGCCGCCGCCCTAGGCCTGCTGCTCAGGTCCAACCGCGGGCTGGCCGTGCTGCTGGCCTACGGGCTGGCCGAAGTGGGACGGATCATGGCCTGGGGCGGCGAGTTCCTGGGCGACCTGGACGTGCCCAAGGGAATCGTCAAGACCATGGCCATGCTCGGCAAGGCCCTCCCCAGCGGCCAGCTGCCCTCGGATCCCCTGGCCTGGACGGCCCTGCCCCTGAGCCTGGGCGTCCCGCTGGTCCTGGCCGCCCTCCTGCTGCTGCTCCCGGCCAAGGCCGCCAAGCGGAGCCGGGCTTGAAACCAGCCCGGATCCTCCTGCTGGGAGCCTGCCTGGGCCTCCTGGCCCAGCAGCCCCCCGCCCCTGCCCCGGCCAGGCCGGACCCGGCCCAGGTCAAGCGCCGCCTGGACGAGGTCCAGGCCCGGCTGGCCACCGTGGACGCGCAGGTGGAGGACCTGAAGAAGCGCCGCAAGGGCGTCCTGGTCGAGCTCCAGGCCACCCTGCTGGACGCCGACCGCATGCGCGCCCAGGCGGAAGCCGCCCGGCTGAAGCGCGACCAGGCCCAGGGGGAGGTGGCGGCCATCACCGCCCGGAAGCAGGAGATCCTGGCGGAAATCGCCACCCTCCGCGGCGAACTGCGCAAGCAGGTGCGGTGGATGCAGGCCAAGGGGCCGCTGGGCGACCTGAGCTTCCTCTCCGGCCTGTCCAGCTTCGAGGAGTTCGTGGTGGACGGCCGCTACCAAGCCTACCTGAGGAACCAGGAGCGCAGGCGGCTGGACCAGATCCAGACCCTGCAGAGCGACCTGGCCAGGCGCGAGCAGGATCTGCAGGCGGCCATGCAGCGCCTGACCGCGGACGAGCAGCTCTCCACCCAGGCCCAGGCCAGCCTCCAGCAGCACGAGGAGCGCCTGCAGCAATTCCTGGACGGCCTCAAGCAGGACGAGAGCCGGCAGAAGGAAATCCAGGCCGAGCTGGCCGAGGAGGCGCTGCAGCTCGAGCGGATGCTCACCCAGCTCCTGGGCAGGCCCAGGGGCGACGCCTACGAGGCGTCCAGCGCCTTCGCCGCCCTGCACGGGGAGCTGCCCCAGCCCACTCCGGGCACCCTGGTCCAGGGCTTCGGCGAGCACCTGCACCCCCTGTTCAAGACCAAGACCATGCAGAGCGGCCTGCTCATCACCGCGGACCAGGGCGCCCCGGTGCAGGCCGTGGCCGACGGCAAGGTGGTCTACGCCGATCTCTACCAGAGTTTCGGGCCCATGGTGATCCTGGACCACGGCGGCGGCTATTTCAGCCTGTACACCCACCTGGAGGCCCTGTCGGTGGCCAAGGGCCAGATCCTCAAGCAGGGCGAGCCGGTGGGCTCCGTGGGCGCGACCTTGGACGGCCCCCGCCTGGGCTTCGAGATCCGCCACCTCACCCAGCCCCAGGACCCCAACAAGTGGCTGAAGGTGCACTACAGATAGTCTAGCCGGCCTTCGCCCCGCCCCGGCGCAGCGCCCGGCCCAGGCCCAGGGGGCCGGCGACGGTGGTGAGCAGCAGGGCGCCCACGATCCCGGCCTGGATCCCGGCGGAGAACAGCGGCTGGCCGTCGAGCTGAAGCTGGCTGCCGGCCGCCACGAAGATGAGACCCACCTCTCCCCGGGGGACCATGCCCCAGCCCACCAGCTCCCACCTCAGGTCCCGCCCCGCGGCGAGCCCTGACGCCAGCTTGCCGGCGATGCCCAGGATGGTGAGCGCCAGGGTGAAGCCCAGGATGCGCAGGTCGAGCAGGGCGCCGGGGTCGATGCCCGCCCCCATGAGCACGAAGAACAGGGGCGAGAGCACCACCACCAGGGGCTGCACCAGCTGCTCCAGGCGGCAGAGTTCCCGCTCCTCGAGGATCTGGACGTGGGCCGGTTCCAGGATGAGGCCGGCGGCGTAGGCGCCGACGATGACCGCCAGCCCGGCCAGGTGGCCCAGCCAGGCCAGGAAGAAGGCGAAGGCCAGGGCCACCGGGAGCAGGATCTGCTGGCTGCGGAAACGGTTGGCCAGACGGAACAGGTGCGGGGTGACCCGCCGGCCCAGGGTGAGGGCCACCGCCAGGAAGCCCAGGGCCAGGGCCAGGCTTCCGGCCAGTCGGCCCCAGCCCATGGCGGCGCCGCCGCCCTGGGCGGCCACCGCGCCGGAGATGCCTCCCAGCACCAGCAGGCCCATGACATCGTCGATCACCGCGGCCCCGACGATGACCCGCCCCTCCCGGGACTTGGCCGCGCCGTATTGCCGGAGCACCTGGGCGGAGATGCCGATGGAGGTGGCGGAAAGGCAGGCGCCGATGAACAGGTCCGCCAGCAGCGGGGTGCCCCCGGGCAGCAGCAGGAAGGCAGCCAGCAGCCCCGCGGCCATGGGCGCGGCCACCCCCAGCAGGGCCACCCGGAAGGCGGACAGGCCCACGCGCACCATCTGCGGCACGGTGGATTCCAGACCCACCGCGAACATCAGCACCACGATCCCCAGGTTGCCCAGGAGCACCAGCCGCGGGTCGCCGGCCACCGCGGGGAACCAGGGATAGTGGCGGGCCAGGGCCCCCAGCGCCATTCCGGCCGCCAGCTCGCCGGCCACCGCCGGAAAATTCAGCCGGAGCGCCAGCTCGCCGCCCAGCTTGGCCACCAGCCACAGCAGGGCCAGCAGGGCCAGGGTGGCGCCCATGGGCTCGGAACTGAAGGCAGCGGCCAACAAACGGACTCCTTGTGTGAAAAATCAATTGATTCCCAGAACCCCGCGGGCCATCAGAATACCTGTATGTTCATCCACCCGAGCCCAATTTGGCATCTCCCCTGGCCGTGGTCCGACTGGCTTCCCGTGCCCCTCTTCGCCCTGTGGGTCCTGGAGGCCTGGGTCACCCGGGCCAGGCTCCGGGATCTCCCCGGGCTGCCCGGGACCGCCGGGACCGCGCCGCTGCCGCCGGTGACGCTCTGCATCCCTGCCCGGAACGAGGAGCGGGAACTGGGCCCGGCCCTGGATTCCTGGCTGGCCCAGGACTACCCGGACCTGCGCATCGTGGTGGTGGACGACGGGTCCACCGACCGGACCCCGGCCATCCTCGCCCAGCGGGCCGGAACCCATCCGGGCCGGCTGCGGGTGCTGCGCAACGACCGGCTTCCCCGGGGCTGGCTGGGCAAGAACCACGCCCTGGATCTCGCGTCCCGTCAGCCGGAAGCGCTGGCGGCGGACTGGCTGCTGTTCGCCGACGCCGATGCCCTGGCCGCCCCGGATCTGCTGCGCCTGGCCTTCGCCTTCCTGGAGGAGCACCCCGCGGACCTCTTCACCCTGCTTCCGGCGCTCGACACCGGGGCCTGGGTGGAGCGCCTGTACTTGCCGGTGGCGAACATGTTCTTCCTCTGGCTGGTGCCGCCGCTGCGGGTGGCCGATCCCCATAGCCGGTGCTGCTGCGGGGTGGGCAGCTTCATCCTTGTGCGGCGCGTGGCCTACGACGCCGTGGGCGGACATGCGGGCGCGCCCATGGAAGCCGTGGACGACATGATGCTCGCCCACCGGGTCAAGGCCGCAGGCTACGGCAACCGAGTGGCCCTGGGCGGCCCGGGCCTGCACATCCGGATGTACCACGGCTGCTGGAGCATCATCCAGGGCAGCCGCAAGAACCTGCTGTCCTTCCCCTACTTCTTTCCCCTGGCCCCCGTCCTGGCGGCGTTGATCCTGCTGGGGACCCTGGGCTGCGTCCTGGTGGCCATGACCGGGCACCCCGGGCTGGGCCTCCTGCTCTGGCTGCTGGTGCCGCCCCTGCTGGCCGAGGTCGACCAGCGCTACACCGGCCGCGCCGTGGATCCGGCCTGGGCCCTGTGGCCGCTCAGCGGCGTGCTGGTGGCCGCGGCGATCCTGCTGGCCTTCGGCGACCGGGTGCGCGGGGTCAACCACTGGCGGGGCAGGGACGTGAAGCTTTAGCAGCCGTCGAACAGCTTGAGGGTCTCGTCCAGTTTGCGCAGCACCGACAGGATCCTGAACGGCTCCACCGGCACGTAGTCCACCGCGCCCGCGGCCATGGCCCGGTTGCGCTTGAGGTCCACGTCCTCGTCGGTGCCGGCGAGCAGGACCGGGAGCGGGCACTTCTCATGCTCCACCACCTGCCGGGACAGTTCCAGCGGGCTGACCAGGCGGAGGTGGTTGTGGATGACGATCATCCTCGCCTTGCCCCAGCCTTCCGCGCCTTCCTGGGGGAGGAGGAAGGACTTCAGGCTGCCCTTGATGTAGTCCAGGCTGAGGATCCCGAACTTCCGGCCCAGGCCCTCGGCCATGCGCCGGGCGAAATCCTCGCGTTCGGTCAGGATGAGGATGGCGGGATCCCGGTCCACCCAGACCCGCACCTGGGGCAGCGCCACGCCCTGGGCATCCTTCTGGGCCTGGCGGCCGCCGCCGGATTCGAAGCTCTCCCGGTCCCGCTGGGCCTGGAGCCGCTCCTGCCCGTCCAGCCAGTTCCGGTACTGGTCCAGGGCGGTGCGCTCCACCCGCTCGGTGAACTGCATGCCCACGTAGTCCGCGCCGAAATAGGCGACCCGGGCATGGGTGGTGATGCGCAGGTTGTCCTCCAGGGCCAGGTCCAGGATGGACTCCTCCCCCACCCGGAGCACCTCCTGGATCTTCCGGGTGGAATCCTGCATGACCATCTCGAACCCGTCGCGGCCCAGGCCCTTGATCTGCCCGTCCAGGAGCGTGGTGCGGCTGTTGGTGAAGGTCACCTTCGGGGCGGTGTCCGGGGTGAACTGCGCCAGCCGGAACTCGTCCGCCCGCCTCAGCACCCGGGGCACGGAGAAGCCGGCGCAGCGGATCCCCTCCCACTCCGCGGAGCCCTTGAAGACCACCACCGATTCGTACTTGAAGCTCCGGTCCTCGAAGCTCAGGGTGACCTTTTCGTCGGCGGCCAGGCCCCAGGACACCAGCTCCGGGACCGGCATGGAGACCAGGATGCGCTCAGCCTCCTGGGCCAGGATCTGGAACGGCGAACCCAGGTCCCGCACGGCCAGGGACACCTTCATCCCCGCCAGGCACAGGCGCTGGAGGATGATCCGGATGTTGAGGTCGTCTTCGACGATGCGAGGTTCGGGCGACATGGGTTCCTGCGTATGGCTTCAGTCTACTAGAGGGCGGGCACCGGCGGCGGGAGCCAGCGCAGAAGGGCGTCCTTCAGGTCGAGGATGGCGATGGGCTTGGCCAGGTAGTCGTCCATGCCGGCCTCCAGGCAGCGTTCCCGGTCCCCGGCCATGGCGTTGGCGGTCATCGCCAGGATCGGCACCCGTCGGGAACCCTCCCGTTCCCGGATCAGGCGGGTGGCCTCGAAGCCGTCCATCTCCGGCATCTGGCAATCCATGAGGATGAGGTCGAAGGGCCGGGCCAGGGCCGCCGCGCTGGCCTCCAGGCCGTTGCAGGCCAGTTCGGGGGTCAAGCCCAGCTTCCTGAGGATCGCCATCGCCACCCGCTGGTTCACCAGGTTGTCCTCCGCCAGCAGGATGCGCATTCCGGCCAGGGACTCCGGGGAAGCGGCCAGCGGCTCCGGCGCGGCCGGTGCCGGGAGCATGCCGCGGTGGCCTTCCAGGAGCGTCTTCAGGTGGGACCGGCGCATGGGCAGGGGCAGGAACTCGGTGACGGGCAGGCCCGTGGCCTGCTGGGAGCCGGTCTTGTCGTAGAGGGAATGGGCGCGCACCAGGCGCAGCGGGGCCAGGAGCGGGTCCCGGCGGACGTCCAGGATGAACTCGCGCAGGCCCTGGGCAGGGCTCCCTCCCGCGAATACCAGGAAGCCGCTGTTGTCGGCCAGGGGACATGCGGAGCGGAGCCGCTCCAGGGCCTCGGCCCCCGGCTCCAGCCGTTCGGACCCGAAACCCCATTCCCGGAGCTGGGCGTCCAGGAAGCTCCCGGTGCTGCCGGGCAGCCCCACCAGGAAGAACCGCGGCCGGGTTTCCGGCAGCCAGAGTTCCCGGGCCGCCTCCTGGGCCTGGAAGCGCGCGGTGAACCAGAACACGCTGCCCTGGCCCAGGGTGCTGCGGACGCCGATCTGGCCGTCCATGAGCTCGGCGATCCGCTTGCAGATGGCCAGGCCCAGGCCGGTGCCGCCGTACTTGCGGGTGGTGGAGGAATCCCCCTGGTAGAAGGACTGGAACAGCTTGGCCGCCACGTCCTCGCGCATGCCGGCGCCGGTGTCCTCCACCTCGAAGCGGAGCGTGACCGAAGCGTCCTGGCGCTGCTCCAGGAGCACCCGGATGACCACCGAACCTTCCCGGGTGAACTTGATGGCGTTGTCGGTGAGGTTGGAGAGCACCTGCCGCAGCCGGATGGGATCGCCCATGAGCAGGGTGGGCGCGTCCCGGGACACCCAGGTGGCCAGGTCGATGCCGCGGTCGTGCGCCTTGACGCCGAGGATCGCCAGCAGGTCGTCCAGCAGCCCGTGCAGGTCGAACTGGATGCGTTCCAGCTCCAGCTTGCCCGCCTCGATCTTGGAGAAGTCCAGGATGTCGTTGATCAGCCTGAGCAGGGTCGCGGCGCTGGCCCTGATGGTGGAGGCGTAGTCCTTCTGCTCGTCGGCGAGGGGCGTGTTGAGCAGGAGCTCGGTCATCCCGATGATGCCGTTCATGGGTGTGCGGATCTCATGGCTCATGTTGGCCAGGAACTCGGACTTGAGGCCGCCCATGCGCACCGCCTCGTCCCTGGCCTGGGACAGTTCCCAGTTCTTCATCTCCAGGTCCAGGGCGGCCCGGGCCAGCTTCTCCTCGGACTGCCTGCGCCCGGTGATGTCGTGGAACTGCCAGAAATGCCCGTTGAACTCCTCTCCGGCTTCGATGGGGATGAAATCCATGGACAGGGTCCTGCCGTCGGTGAGCGCCAGCTCGAGGCCGCTGGCCATCTGGCGCCGGGCCAGGAGCGCGTCCTGGAGCTCCAGGAAGGCCTCCGGCTCCTGGAGCTGCGGCTGGATCATCCTCAGCAGTTCCATCGCCTCGCCGTCGGCCAGGAGCTGGGCCGGCACCGGCACCTGGAACATCTCGCAGAAAGGCTCGTTGATGAGCGAGATGCAGCGGTCCGCCGTCTCCACCAGGATGGCGGCCTGCATGTTCTCGATCAGGGCCCTCAGCCTGGAGGTGAGCGCGTTGAGGGCGGCCTGGGCCCGCTTGCGCTCGGTGATGTCGCTCATGGTGCCCGAGACCCCGGTCACCACGCCCCCGTCGCCCAGGGTGATCCGGGTGTACATCTCCACCCACAGGTGCTGGCCGCCCTTGGCCTTGAACCGGAATTCGCCCCGGACCGTATCCTCCGCCGCGTCCATGGCGTGGGTGAGCATGTCCAGGTAGCGCCCCTGGTCCACCGGATGCATGTGGTCCAGGAACGGCGCGCCCAGGCTCTCCGCCACCTTGAACCCGGTCATGGCCTCCCAGGCCGGGTTCAGGAACGACCACGCCCCTTCCCGGTCCACCTGGAACACGGTCTCCTTGAGATGGTCCACCAGGGACTTGTACCGGGCCAGGTCCTGGCCGGGCCCGGCCGGCTCCAGGACGCTCCCCATCTGGTCGTTAACCGCGGCCAGGAAGGCGTCCCAGGCCGGCCCCCGGGGCAGCGCCACACCGGAGGCTGCCAGGGCAGCAAGCTGCCGATCGAGGTAGGGATGAAATTCCATGGCGGTTGGGAGGCTTTCTGCGCAGGGGAGCGGATTGCTTCCATACTATCGGGCGGTGGCCCCGAACGGGGTACCGGCCATCGTCAGCGGCAAAAAATGTTTCTTGTTTTTTTCGCTTTTTGACCTCATCCTTGGAACTGCCCCCACAGGCATCAGTCGCATTCCCCCCTTTTCGCCCTCCGGAGTTCCCATGGCCGCCACCACCAACGAACAGGATGATCGTCTGAAAGTCTTGAACCGGACCCTGGCCGACATCGAGCGGGCCTTCGGCAAGGGCTCGATCATGAAGCTGGGCGAGCAGCTGTGCGTGGACGGGATCGAAGTGATCTCCACCGGCTCCATCTCCCTGGATTCCGCCCTGGGCGTGGGCGGCGTGCCCAAGGGCCGGGTGGTGGAAGTCTACGGCCCCGAGGCCAGCGGCAAGACCACCCTCGCCCTGCACATGGTGGCCCAGGCCCAGAAGAAGGGCGGCCTGGCCGCCTATATCGACGCCGAGCACGCCCTGGATCCCGAATACGCCAAGAAGCTCGGGGTGGACATCGACAACCTCTTCATCAGCCAGCCGGACAGCGGCGAGCAGGCCCTGGAGATCTGCGACCAGCTCGTGCGCAGCGGCGCCCTGGACATCATCGTCATCGATTCCGTGGCCGCCCTGGTGCCCAAGGCGGAGATCGACGGGGAGATGGGCGAGATGCAGGTGGGGCTGCAAGCCAGGCTCATGAGCCAGGCCCTGCGCAAGATGACCGCCACCATCAGCAAGACCAACACCTGCGTCGTTTTCATCAACCAGATCCGCATGAAGATCGGCGTGATGTTCGGCAATCCCGAAACCACCAGCGGCGGCAACGCCCTCAAGTTCTACGCCTCGGTCCGGCTGGACGTGCGCAGCATCCAGAGCATCAAGGGCAACACCGGCGATCCCCTCGTGGCGGCCAAGGACGAGGATTCCTCGGTGGTGGGCAAGAAGACCAAGGTGAAGGTGGTGAAGAACAAGGTCGCGCCCCCGCTGAAGGTGGCCACCTTCGACATCCTGTATGGCGAAGGCATCAGCCGCCTGGGCGAGCTGGTGGAACTGGGCACCCAGCTGGAGATCATCCAGAAGAGCGGCTCCTGGTACAGCTACAAGGATTCCCGCCTGGGCCAGGGGGCCGACAACGTGAAGAAGCTCCTGGGCGACAACCCCGAGCTGGCCGATGAGATCGAGACCCTGATCCGCGCCAAGGTAGGTCTGAAGCCGGTGTAGGCCTGGTGCTCCTGCGGCGTCCGTTGTTCCGCCCGTCGCGCCTTCTCGTTTCGTACAGGTCCCATAGCAGTGCGCCGACCCACCGGTGCGTGAATCTCTTGAAGCGTCCTCGCTGCGCTGCGGGCGCTGCAAGAGTTCACGCAGACCTTCCCCGCCTGGTATTTTTGGATACGTCACCCGTCATTGGAAGACGATTCGTGGCAACCATTCCGGGACCCGGGGCCTATGGGATCAGACCATCGCCACTTTTGCCGCCATTGCCGTCATTGCCACCACTGAACCGCAACCTGGAACTCAGGCGGGGAAGGTCAGCGTCAGACCTTGGATCGCGCGCAGGCGGCGAAGCCGCCGAGCACGTTCCAAGGATCTGACGCATCGGTGGGTCGGCGCATCGATACGGGACCCGAACGAAACAGGTAGGCGCGACGGGCGGGACAACGGACGCTTCGGCTTGACTAGTCGTCGTCGCTCTGCATGCCGAGGCTGAGGCCGCGCAGGTGGGCGGGCACGGGGCTGGACGCCTGGGCGGCGCGGGCACCGGAACTGGCCAGGTCCTGCATGGGGGCGTTCACCGGCCTATGCTTGGCGGGCCCGGCGGCCACGAACATGTCGGTCATCTGCTCGCCGGTGGCGAAGCACTCCAGCCGGGCCAGCTGGTCGACGGTAGGAAAGGCCTCGTAGCGGATCCGCCGGGGTCCCCAGATGTCCACTGGAGTGCCGTGGATTTCCGAGATCCGGGGCAGGGTCTGGCGGAAGTAGATGCCCAGGGGCCGTCCGTTGGCGGCCACGAAGCCGATCAGGTCGGTGTCGGGCAGCAGCGCCGGCCGGCCCTCCTGCCAGGTGGTGTAGCTCACGGAGCGCCCCTGCTTGGTCCTGACCACTCCGGCCGGGGCGGGATGGCCCAGCTCGGGCGGGAAGCAACCCTCCTGGGCCTTGTAGGCCTCGATGAGGTCCGCCTGCCTCAGCTCCCGCTGCGGCTGGGCCATGGGGTGCGGATCCTGCAGGGTGGCGGGGAGGAAATTCTGCCCCACCTGCTGATAGATGGTGCCCATGAGCCGGGGGGCGGGGCCGGCCAGGGACTTGGAGATGGCCTCCACCAGCTGCGGCAGCAGCACCTGCGGCGCCACCAGCAGCTCGTCCTCGCCGGGAATGGCGATGAAGGTGTTCTGGCCCGGGAACAGGCCGCTCCAGAGTTCAGGCAGCAGGAACCTGGAGGCGCTCTGGCCGTCCGGGAACTCGCCCCGGTAGATGCCCGAGGGCTGGCGCCGGAAGGGGATTTGCCGGGAATGCTCCCGCAGCTGCTCGAGGCTCCGGTCCAGGACATCCTCCCAGGTGACGCCCCAGAGGGTGAGCCAGGCGGCCGGCAGGGTCTGGCCGCCGGCCACCATGCGCAGGGCGAGCCCGTCAACGAAGGGCCGGAAGAAATAGCCGTCCCGCTCCGCCACCCACACCGGCACCAGCCGCGGGGCAAGGTCGTACTGGGCATCCAGCCAGAGCGGAGGGAGCGGCCAGCCGCGGGCCACCAGGTCCTGGAGCGCGTCGCCCCACTGGACCCGCTCTTCGGCGCTCAGGTGCCTGAACTCCTCCTTGAGGGGCTCCAGCCCGGGCAGATCCATGGGCAGGTTCCGGAGCGCGAGGATCTCCTCCAGGCTGGGCAAGGGTTTGCGCTCAGCGGACGTGAAAAATCGAGAAAACAATGCCATGGCTCATCCATCCGTTAACTTTCATTTTGCCCCAACGGCGACGAAAGAATGCCGTAATCTGATAAGCATGGGGCCCCGTGATTCCCTCTCCAGGCCGTTGAAGGCCCTTCGCGTGTCGGTCACCGACCGGTGCAACTTCCGCTGTCCCTACTGTATGCCAAGAGAGAACTTCGGGGAGGGATTCCGCTTCCTGGACCGGAAAGAAATTCTCAGCTTCGAGGAGATTTTGCGGCTGGTGCGGATCTTCGCTGGCCTGGGGGTGGAGAAGGTCCGGCTCACCGGCGGGGAGCCCCTGCTGCGCAAGGACCTGCCGCAACTGGTGGCCCGGCTGAAGCAGGTGGAGGGCCTGCGCGAGATCACCCTGACCACCAACGGGTCCCTGCTGACAGGCCTGGCGCTGCCGCTGAAGCAGGCGGGCCTGGACCGCCTGACCGTGAGCCTGGATTCCATGGATCCCGACCGGTTCCGGGCCAGCACGGATGCCACCGTGGGCCTGGACCAGGTGCTGGACGGCCTGGAATCGGCAAGCACCGCCGGGTTCAAGGGCATCAAGCTCAACTGCGTGCTCAGGCGGGGGGTTAATGAAGCAGACATTCTGCCCCTGGCCGCTTTCGCCCGGGACAAGGGCCACACCCTGCGCTTCATCGAGTTCATGGATGTGGGCACCCGCAATGGCTGGTGCCTGGAATCCGTGGTGCCGGCCGCGGAAGTGGCGGCCCTCATCGCCCGGCAGTGGCCCATCCAGCGGTTCTGGAAACCCGGCCCGAACTGCGTGGCCCAGCATTGGCAGTACCTGGATGGCGCCGGGGAACTGGGCCTCATCGCCTCGGTCACCGAACCCTTCTGCTCCGGCTGCGACCGGGCCCGGCTTTCGGCGGACGGCGCCCTGTACACCTGCCTGTTCGCCGCCGAGGGCATGGACCTGAAGGCCTTCATGCGCGGCGGCGCCTCGGACGGGGACCTGGCGGCCCTCCTGGAGGCCCGGTGGAAGCGGCGGGACGACCGCTATTCCGAACTGCGCAGCGCCCAGACCGCCGGTCTGCCCCGGGCGGAGATGTTCCACCTGGGCGGATGATCGTTATTTGAGCTGCAACACCGCCTGGAGGAAGGCCTCCCACACTTCGTCCGCCGCCTCCTCCAGGTAGAGTTCCACGGCATTTCCGGCCGGCCGGGCCTCCGGGTGGGAGGACCAGGCGGCGAACACCACGTCCAGGCCCGTGCGGTCCAGGGGGTTGTCCCGGTGCTTGTGGGCCTTGCGCACCCGGTCGGGGTCGGGACCCCGCAGGGACAGGCCATGCCTGGGCGCGGCGTGGAAGGTGCACACGTGGGACCAGGTGGAGCCGATCATCTGGTTGAAATGAAGGAACGCCCCGTGGTTGGAGAAGGTGCAGGTGAGGTTGCGCCTGGGCCCCTGCCACAGGCTGGACCAGCGGGCCAGGATGGCCTCCCCGCGCAGCCTCTCCTGGGGGTGCTTCAAGGCCGCCGCGGCCCTGGCCAGAAACAGTTCCAGATCTTCCAATGCCGTCACTCCCAACGGAGAAGAATACCGCAAAGCAACCTGCGGTCGATTTTGGGGTCCCTTTTGGCAAACAATAAATAATTTCTTGCCCTAGGGAACCCCGGGCTGAATCCCGCGGTCCGGGCCACCCCTCTCCTTTCGCCGCGCTGGCCACCGGGCCCGGAAGGGACCGCCGCCCGGGTTGCAATCCAGGACCAAATAGTGTATTTACAAAGTTTGAAAGATGGTCCAGGGTGGAGTTGCGGCTTCCACCGGCCCCGGTCGGCCCCGGCCGCGGAGTCCCTCGAGGCCGGAACCGGGCCAGGTGAGAAATATCTTTTTTGTAATGAACCTTCCCTTGGTATCTGTCACCTGATATTAATGTTGCACCCTTCCCTGCTCCACAAAGCTAAGCTGCACTTCTCCTTCTCCAAAAAGCTGAGGCATTCATGATCAAGATCGATATCGCCGGAACCTTGATGCAGACGCTGCCCGTTTCCAAGGCAACCGCCCTCCAGGTGGTGGATCTTCTGACCGATCGCATGAAGAAGGCCCTCCTGGACGGGCATCGGATCGAGATCCGGGGGTTCGGGGTGTTCGAGCCGCGCCCCCGCAAGCGGGGCATGGGCCGCAATATCAAGACCGGGGCCAGCGTGGACATCCCCAAGGGCCGGAGCATCCGCTTCAAGCCCGGCAAGGACCTGCGGGACATCGAAGTCAAATAAAACTACTCCTTGGGGTAGACCCGCAGGCTCTTCCACTGCCTGAGCAGGACCTTGCCCGGCGGGAAGCCCCGCGGCTTGGACACATCGGCCGCATGGCAGTAGTGGACTTCAACCTTGCCGCCGGCGCGGGCCTTGCTGAAGAAGGCGGCAAGCTCGGCGGCCCGCTCGATGAGCGCCCGGGGCAGTTCGGCGATGCGCTCCGGGTTCCTGACCACCACGTGGCTGCCGGGGGACCCGGCCACGTGCAGCCACAGGTCCAATGGCGCCGCCACTTTGAAGGTGAGCTGATCGTTGTCGGCGTCGCCCTTGCCGATGAGGACTTCAAATCCTTCCACCATGACGCTGCGGAAGGCGTTGCCTTTTCCGTCCGCGCGGGAGTCTTTGCGTTTTTCCGGTTTTTCCATGGGCTTCCTGCGGCGGGGGGCCTGTCGGGTGGGTTTGGAGGGCTTGGCCAGGGGATCCGGCAGGCCGGCTTCCCGCCGGGCCTCGCGTACGGCCAGTTCCTGGAATTGACGCTGGAGTTCCCCTTCCAGTTCCGCCACCCGGCCCAGGCCGCGTTCGGCCCGCTTCACGGCGGTGAACCAGCGCTGGACGGTGTCCTCGGCCCGGTGCCCCTCGGGCAGTTCGATCACGGTGCCGTCCAGGAGTTCGGCCCGGCCGCAGGCGCCCCGGAGCCGGTAGAGTTCGCCGGCCAGGGCCTGGGCCCGGCCGCGCAGGCCCAGGGCCAGGGTGTGCCGTTCCCGGTCCCGGCCCAGGGCCTCCCGGTAGCGCTCCAGGCGCTTGCGCTCGGCGGCGAGCCTGCGCTCGGACCCGGCCTTGCGGGGCGCCAGCACCAGCTTGGCGGCCCGCTCCAGGGACCAGGCCCGGTGCCGGTCCAGGAGGGAACCCTCCCCGGGCAGCAGGTCCGGCACGGCCCCGGCCAGGGCGGCGTCCGCCTGGGGGCCGAAGCGTTCCAGGAAGCGCAGATAGGGGGGCGGGTCGGCCGCGGGCTCGGGCGCGCCGGGGGGAAACACCTGGCCGAGGCCCATGCGGATGGGATTCAGGTCCAGGCCGTCCAGGCGCAGGCCGGCCCGGCCGGGAATGGCCTGGAACGCCAGGCGGGCGGCCTCCACCCGTCCGGTGATGGCCCGCCGGCGCAGCACCAGCCCCAGCCAGCGCTCCCTGGGATCCCCCTCCACCTCGGTGAGGCGGGTGCCCTTGAGCTCCACCAGCCAGCGGCGGGACAGGTCCTGGCGGGCCTCCGCCTTGAGCAGCAGGTAGGCTTCGTCGCGCTCGTGCAGCAGCCACAGTTCCGGTGCGGGGTTCAGGATGAAGACCCAGGCCGAACCGGGTTCCAGGCCCGCCCGGCGGTCGGGCGCCCAGAGCAGGGCCAGGGCCCGGGGACCGGCCCAGGCGCTCTGCACGGACCCTTCTCCGGTGCGCAGTCGCGCCCGGGCCAGGGCGAGCAGGATGGGCGCGTCCACTACAAGAGCTGCAGGAGAGCTTCGGTGGGCAGCACCATGGCGAACTCCCCGTGCAGCGCGGTCAAGGCCGCCTGGTGCAGGGCCTCGGCCGGGGCGCGGTTGCCGTCCATGTCGTCCAGTTCGAAGGCGACGCAGGCGTCCCTGAGCACCACGGACTTGAAGCCCAGCTCGCAGGCTGTGCGCGTGGTGCTGGAAATCCCGTGGCTGGTGGTGAAGCCGGCGATCACCAGGCGGTCGATGCCCTCCCGGCGCAGTTCCGCCTCCAGGCCGGTGCCGTGGAAGGCGCAGTGCCCGGCCTTGGCCAGCACCGTCTCCCCGGGGAGGGGGGCGGCTTCGGGCTTGAACCCGTTGCCCGGCTCGCCGGGGTGCAGGGGGGAGTTGGGATCGCGGGAATCATTGCGCACATGGATCACCCGCAGGCCGCGGCCGCGGAAGGCCTGGAGCACGTCGGCCAGGTTGGCTTCCGCCCCGGGATTGTTGCGCACGCCCCAGTAGGGGTCGTCCCATGCCCTCTGCACGGCGATGAGGAGGAGGGCGGTGTTCGTGGGCAACATTCTACTGAATCTCCTCGACGAACGGCGAGGGGCCGGTCTTCTCGAAATAGGTGTTGAGAATCATCATGGTCCGGGTGGTGACGTGGGGGCCGAGCGCCCGGATCTTGCGCAGCCGCAGGTGCACGCCCATGGGGGATTCCGCCACGATCTTCAGCAGCAGGCTGTCCTCGCCGGCGATGGTGTAGGCCGCCAGCACATCCGGTTCCCGCTCCAGGGCCTGGATGAAGCGCTCCTCCAGGGCGTCGTCGTTGCCGGACTGGTAGCGCACCGCCACAAAGGCGACGCACGGCTTCATGACCGAGGCCGGGGTCACCAGGGCGCTGTAGCCGCCGAGCACGCCTTCGGCCTCCAGCCGCTTGATGCGGTCGATGATGGTCGGCCGGCTCACGCCCAGCCGTTCCGCCAATTCCGCATGGCTGATCCGCCCCTCTTTCTGGAGGGCTGCCACCAGGCGGCGATTGAGGTCATCCGCCATCAAGTTCTTAACCATTGGTCCGCCTCGCGAACCTTCATATTATGACAAATGTGCGGTAATCCAGCGCCGCCGCCTATACTTCTTGAAAGGTTCCCGCCCCTCAGCTCAGCCAATCGTCAAGAGGACATCATGGATTTCATCCGCCCGTTCACCGAGCGCAGTTTTTTTCTCATCGCCGGGCCTTGCGTCATCGAGTCCCGGGAACACACCTATTTCCTGGCCGCCCAACTCCAGGACCTGGCCGAGGCCCGGGGCATCCCGTTCATTTTCAAGGCCAGTTTCGACAAGGCTAACCGCACTTCCCTGAACAGCTTCCGGGGCTCGTCCATGGCCGAGGGCCTGGACATCCTCTCCGAGGTGCGCTCCCGCATCGGGGTGCCGGTGCTCACGGACGTCCATGAGTCGGCCCAGTGCGCGTTGGTGGCCGAGGCGGTGGACGTGCTGCAGATTCCCGCCTTCCTGTGCCGCCAGACCGACCTCCTCACCGCCGCCGCGGCCACCGGCCGCCCGGTGAACATCAAGAAAGGCCAGTTCCTGGCCCCCTGGGACCTCCAGCATGCCGTGCAGAAGGTCCAGAGCGTTTCCGGGCACGGCCCGGTGTGGGTCACCGAGCGCGGCTCCAGCTTCGGCTACGGCAACCTGGTGGTGGACTTCCAGGCGTTCCCCCACCTGCGCCGCACCGGGTGCCCGGTGATCTTCGACGCCACCCACAGCGTGCAGAAGCCCGGGGCCCTGGGCTCCGCCACCGGGGGCGCCCGGGAGATGATCCCCACCCTGGCCCGGGCCGCGGCCACGGCGGTGGACGGCTTCTTCTTCGAGGTGCACGAGGACCCTGCCAAGGCCCTCAGCGACGGCCCCAACGCCCTGCGCCTGGACCAGTTCGGCGCGCTGCTGGACCAGCTCCTGGAGATCTGGCGGGTGGCCCGGCCCGCCAGCCTTGCCGACCCTTGCTCCCAGTCCTAATTGAGGTGTCCGTGGTCCCGCCCGTCGTGCCTTCCTGTTTCGTTCGGGTCCCAGAATGATGCGCCGACCCACCGGTGCGTGAATCTCTTGAAGCGTCCTCGCTGCGCTGCGGGCGCTGCAAGAGTTCACGCAGACCTTCCCCGCCTGGTTTTTTGGATACGTCACCAGTTATTGGAAGACGATCCGCGACAACCATTCCGGAACCCGGGGTCTATGGGATCAGACCTTTGTCACCTTCGCCCTTATTCCCGCCATTGAACCGCAACCTGGAACTCAGGCGGGGAAGGTCAGCGTCAGACTTTGGATCGCGCGCAGGCGGCGAAGCCGTCGAGCACGTTCCAAAGATCTGACGCACCGATGGGTCGGCGCATCACCAAGGAACCCGAACGAAACAGGAAGGCACGACGGGCGGGACCACGGACGCCTCAGTAAGGCTAGTGAACCATGCTGCCGGCGTTGAACAGGGGCACGTAGACCGCCAGCAGGAGGCCCAGGACCATCACGCCCATGGCCAGGATGAGGATCGGGCCGATGAGGGTGGTGACGGCGGTGGTGGCCTTCTCCACTTCCTGGTCGAAGAAGTCGGCCACGTGGTTGAGCATGTCGGGCAGGGCCGAGGACTGCTCGCCCACCCGGGTCATCTCCACCGCCAGGGGATCCAGCAGCTTGGACTGGTCCAGGGCCAGGTGCAGGGAGGACCCGGCCCGCACCAGCTCGGTGACGTTGAGCAGGCGCAGGCGCATGCGCTCGCTGGGGGTGGTGCGCTGGATCACCTCCAGGGCCTGGAGCACGGGCATGCCCCCTGCCAGCAGCACCCCCAGGGTGCGGGTGAAGATGGAGGAGTGGTACATCCGGTACAGGGTCCCCATGCGGGGGATGATCAGGATGAACTGCTCCCAGATGCGCTTGCCCGCCTCGGTGGTGAACATCCAGCGCAGGAAGAAGCCCAGCACCACCAGGCCGGCCGCCTGGAAGTAGATGGTCTTGCGCACGAACTCGCCCATGTCCAGGAGCAGCGCGGTGGCCGCGGGCATCTCGATGCCGCTGCCGGAGTAGATCTCGGAGAACCGCGGCAGGACCACGTTGAAGATCACCGCCAGGGCGATGATCATCACCACCACCAGGAACATCGGGTAGACCATGGCCTCGACGATGCGCCGGCGGCTGTTCTGGGCGAAGGCCTGGAACGACAGCCAGCGGCCGATCACCTCCGGCAGGGTGCCGCTCCGCTCGCCCGCCACCACGTTGGCCCGGTAGACCGGGGGGAAGGTGCCCACCTGCTCCAGGGCTTCGGAGAAGGACATGCCCTCCTTCAGCAGTTCCACCACCCGGTCCAGGGAGTTGCGCAGCAGCGGGTCCTTGCCGTGGCCCACCAGCAGTTCCAGGGACTGCAGCAGGGGAATGCCGGCCCTGAGCAAAGCCAGCAGTTCCTGGTTGAACAGGATCAGGGAGGCGGCCGAGATGGTCCGCTGGCGGCGGAAGGCCGCCCCGGAACGCTTCACTTCCATGGGGAAATGGCCTTCGGCCAGGACCCGGTCCCGCACTTCGGGAATGGAGGTGCCCTCGAAATCCCGGGTCAGGAGCTCCCCGGCGACAGTTGTAAATTTAACGGTGTAGCGCATGGTGATCTTCCAGAACAAAGGTAAGCCGTTATCCGAAATTAGCCCGAACAGTTCAGTGCGGCCCCGGCATAAAGGACCGTAGCGAAATAATCTGAACTGCACAGATTATTTCGCAACGGCCCCTAAGGATATCCTGTAAAGAAGCAAAGCCCCGAAACGATAGACTGGAGTCTGTCCGCACCTTGGAGGTTCTTTGCTACGGTCCATGATCCTGTCCTTCGTATTCCTGGCGCTGCCGGCCCAGGCGCCGCTCCAGGTGGGGACCGAACCACCGCGGGTGCTCGATCTGCGGGACGCCGCCGGGGCCGACTGGGTGCCCAGGGACGCCCGGGACCCGGCCCAGGTGGAGGCCATGCACCAGAAATGGTCGCGCCAGGTCGCGCCCGATCTGGGCGTCCCAGCCGTGCGCATCCTGCTGCCGGCCGGGCCCGACCGCCTGCCGCTGCTGCTGGCGGCCAGCCAGGCGCTCAAGGCCCAGGATCCGGCGGTCACCTTGTACCTGGGCTTCGAGGCCAAGGCCGAACCCATCTGGGACGAGTCCGCCTGGGGGGCGGTCCAGGGCGGGGCCCTGCTGCCCGAAGACCTGGGCGCCGATCCCGGCCTCTGGCGGGACCGGCTCCTGCAGGCCCAGACCCAGTTCCCCGGCCGGCCCTGGACCCTGTGGCTGCCCGCGGATCCCGGGGCCGGCCTGTCCGAGCTCATGGGCGACGGGGGGCGCCTGGTGGTTCCGGCCGGGGGTCCCTCAGCCCGCCTGGCGGCCCTGCTGCCCGAGGGCTTCACCCAGGTGGAAGGGGGCCTGGGCGATCTCACCCTGCGCCGGCCCCGCACCGGCGAGGCCCGCCGCTGGCGGTTCCAGGGGAGCGAATGGACGCCCGCGCCGCCGCCCGCCGAGCGCCATGAAGTGAAGATCGCCGCCGCCGACACCTACGATGTGGGCGCCCTGCTGGCGCGGGTGCGGGCCCGGCAGCTGGCCGACCGGGTCCTGGCCCGGAACCGCCGGGGCAGGCTCACGGAGGAGTTGCACCTCCAGGCGGAACAAGGCCTCGGGGCCGACGTGGGCTTCAGCTTCCGCTTCTTCGAGGCGGCCGGAGAGCCGGAAGAGCTCCTCCAGGAAGGGATCCGCCTCAACGGGGTGAAGGCCAAGCTGCACCCCGGGCTGCAGCTGCCGATCGTGGAAAGCCGCGCCAGCCTCGCCGCGCCGGTGGCCCTCAACCTCACCGAGCGCTACCGCTACCATGACGGCGGCCCGGGCGGCCCGGGGCAGCGCCGGATCCGGTTCGAGCCGGTGGACGGGAATCCGCTGCTGCCCATGGGCGAACTGCTGGTGGATGAAGCCGGCGGGCGGATCCTGGAAGAGCGCAGCAAGCGCTCCGGCTTGTCGGGCATGGTCAAGTCCGAGGACCGGGTGCTCACCTACGGTGAGGCCGGCGCCGGCACCTGGCGCGTGGTGAAGATCAAGAGCTTCGACCGCTGGCTGGTTGGCGACACGGTGGCCCAGGTGCAGCGGACCCTGGTCTACTCGGATTTCCAGACCAACGATCCGGGCTTCGCCACCGCCCGTCAGGCGGCCCGGAGTTCCGATGGCACCATGATGCAGCAGACGCTGGACGGCATCCGCTACTTCAACAAGCAGGCGGACGGAACCCGGAAGGTGGAGGAAAAGCTCAAGAGTTCCGGCCGGGCCCTGGCCGCCGTGCTGCTGGTGGACCCCACCCTCCCCTTTCCGGTGATGCCCCTGGGGGGGCTGGCCTACTTCGATTACAACGCCTTCGACCGGGGTGTCCAGATCAGCATCCTCACGGCCATCATCTACAACCAGGTCCAGGTCATGGTGCCCACAGCCCTGGGTGGTTTCGATTTTTCCGTCAACAGCACCTCCCTGCTCCTGGCCGCCACCGAGCGGCCCATCGTCGACGGCCAACTCCAGGCCCAGCAGGGGGTAGGCCGGAGGTTCGGGACCTTGAACCTGACTTTGGGCCACGACCTGGGCGCCGGGTTCCGCTTCGCGGGCTCGGAGCGCTTCGAGGAGGACATTTTCTCCCTGCCCCTGCAGAACGAGTACCGCACCCCAGGCTTCACCCTCCCGCCTTCGGGGCTGACCCGCCAATGGCGGGGCAGGCTCTCCTGGAACGGCTCGGGACTTCAGTTCGCCGGCTATTATGGCCAGGGCCAGCGCCCTGAAGGGGTCTACGGTCCCCCGGGCGCGCTGGAGGCGGTGCCGGACCAGGGCCGCTTCCAGCGCTGGGGCGGCAGCGCCGGCTACGACTACCAGATGGGCCTCGGCGGCTGGCTGCACGGGGAGACCGGCTGGGCCGCGGGCCAGGGCTTCGACCGCTTCAATTCCCTGAACATTGGCGGTACCGGCGGCGATGTGCGGATCGCCGGCCTGCGCACCAACGCCGTCGACGCCGACCGGCTGACCTATGCCAAGGCCGGGGTGGTGTTCCCTTCCGGCCCGAGCATGCGGCTCACGCTCTCCCTGGACGGCGCCCGGTTCCGTACCCTGGACGACCAGCGCACCTGGGACTATGCCGGCCTGGGCGTCGCCGGGGACCTGCCGGGGTTCTGGGTGTTCACCGCCGTGCGCCTGGACCTGGGCATGGGCCTGCTGAGCGACATGCCGGGGGTGCGCTCCATCAACGGGATGGTGGCCTTCCTTCGGGTGTTCTAGGCGTAGAAGCCCCGGTCGTGCAGGGCCTGGCTGACCCGGTCCAGGGCCAGGATGTAGGCCCCGATGCGCGGGTTGGTCTTGAACTTGTCGGTGGTGGCGAACACCGCCTGGAAGGCGTGGGTCATGTACTCCACCAGCCGCTCGTTCACTTCCCGCTCGCGCCAGTAGAAGCCCAGCCGGTTCTGCACCCACTCGAAGTAGCTGACGGTGACGCCGCCGGCGTTGGCCAGGATGTCGGGCACCACCAGCACGCCGTTGTCCAGCAGGATGGGGTCGGCCTCGGGCGAGGTGGGGCCGTTGGCCCCTTCCACCACCACCTTGGCCCGCACCTTGGCGGCGTTGTCCTCGGTGATCTGGTTCTCGGTGGCGGCGGGCACCAGGATGTCCACCTGCATGGTGAGCAGCTCCCGGGGGTCCATCGCCTCGGCGCCCTTGAACCCCACCACGGTCTTGTTCTCTGAGTGGTACTTCAGCAGGGCGTGGGTGTCGATGCCGCGGTCGTTGCGGATGGCCCCCTTGAGGTCCGACACCGCCACCATGCGGGCGCCGGCCTCGTGCAGCAGGCGCGCGCTCTGGGAGCCCACGTTGCCGAAGCCCTGCACCGCCAGGGTGGCGCCGGCCAGGGGCTTGCCCAGGCGCTGCATGGCCTCCCGGGCCGATATCAGGATGCCCCGCCCGGTGGCCTCGGTGCGGCCCAGGCTGCCGCCCAGGGAGATGGGCTTGCCGGTGACCACGGCGTTCTCGGTCTTGCGGGTGTGCATGGTGTAGGTGTCCAGCACCCAGGCCATCACCTGGGAGTTGGTGCCCATGTCGATGCCGGGCACGTCCCGGTCGGGCCCCAGCAGGTCCATGATCTCGGCGATGTAGCGCCGGGTGAGCCGCTCCAGCTCGCCCTCGCTCATGGTGGTGGGATCGCAGACCACGCCGCCCTTGCCGCCGCCGAAGGGGACGTCCACCACGGCGGTCTTCCAGGTGTTCCAGGCGGCGCCGGCCTTGACCTCGTCCAGGGTGAGGCGCGGGTCGTAGCGGATCCCGCCCTTGGCCGGACCGCGGGCCATGTTGTGCTGCACCCGGTAGCCGGTGAACACTTCCCATCGGCCGTCGTCCATGTGCACTGGACAGCTCACGATGATGGACCGGGTGGGGGCGATGAACACCTGGAAGAGGGCGTCCTCCAGTCCGTAGAGCCCGGCGGCCACGCGCAGGCGGGCCTGCATGGCATCGAAGGCGCTGTGCTGATTCTGCATGGTGCTACCTCTCGGATTTGTCGGTGGAGCCGGGAACGGCCTCGACCGGGAGCTGCAGTTCGCGCCCGCCGCTCCAGAGGCCTTCCAGGTTGTAGAAACTGCGCGTTTCCTCGTCCATGACGTGGATGATGAAGTCCCCGTAGTCCAGCAGGATCCAGTTGCCGTTCTGGGCGCCCTCGGTGGAGAGGGGGCGCACCCCGGCGAACTTGAGGGCCTCCTCGATGGCGTCGGCCACGGCCCGGTTCTGGCGGTCGCTGCCGCCGCACATGAACGCGAAGGTATCGGTGAAGCTGGCGATGCCCGACACGTCCAGCAACCGGATCCGGAAGGCCTTCTTGGAGCGTGCCGCTTCAATGACGCTCACAAGCCGTTTATCAAGGTTCATCTGCTTGTCCAGGAAACTCCGTCCTTTAGGGCGGGAAGAAATGGATGCTTGACACCCATTCGGGTTGGCGAAATAATAACGAAATGAAACCCTGTGGGAACCTGGCACACAGCGACGTGAACGCGAGTCGGAACATAGCCAGGTTTGCTGAACTTTCCAGTTCTGCAAGGGGCGTCGTAAACCGTCCTGAATTCGCGCATCGGGTTTGTCCTTGTGCAGCGGAAGGCTCTTTCCATTCGGCAGGGGTTGTTTACTGAATCTCCCATGCATGGTTAACGGTACCGTCGTTCGCGCAAAATCGCAGCCATAACTTGGGGGGGAATCCCATCGGGGTTCTCCCCCCGGCCCAGTTCCTCCCGCAGTTCCGTGGATGCAAGATCCAGGCCGGTGCCGGAGAGCCAGACCAGCTCGCCCGGCCCGCCGGACCAGCGGGCCCGCGCCCGGCCCGCGAGGATTTCCGGCAGGTCCCGGCCCGGGCACCCGGGCCGGGGCGCCACCGCCAGGGAGGCCAGCTCGAGGATCCGCCCGGGCCGCCGCCAGGCGGGGAACCCGGCCAGCTGGTCGCTGCCCATGAGCCAGATCCAGCCGCAGGCCTCCCGGGCCGAAAGGGCCTCCAGGGTGTCCACCGTGAAGCTGGTGCCGCCCCGCAGCACTTCCAGGGGTTCCACCAGGAAGGGGGAGCCGGCGGCCAGGGCTGTGCCCAGCAGCCGGATCCGGGCGGCGCCGTCCGGATCCCCGGGGGGGACCGGCTTGTGCGGCGGGCTGGCGGTGGGGATGAAGCGGACCTGGTCCAGCCCCAGTTCCTCCAGGGCGATCTCCGCCAGCTTCAGGTGCCCGAAATGGGGTGGATTGAAGGTGCCTCCCAGCAGCCCGACGCGCATGGGTTTCATGCCTTCCGCAGCTCGGCCAGGGCGTCGGCCACGGCGAACACCAGCGGACGGATCCCTTCGCCGGTGACGCCGGAGATGAGGATGGGCTCCTGCCCGCGGGCCCGGCAGAGCGCCTCGAACCGGATCCGGCGATCGGGGTCCTGCAGGGCGTCCAGCTTGGTGCCCACCAGCCAGCAGGGTTTGGCCGCCAGCACCGGGGAGAAGGCCTTGAGCTCGTCCTGGATGACCTTGACCGCCTGCTCCGGCTCCACCATGGGATCCGCCAGATCCACCAGGTGCAGGAGCATGCGGGTGCGCTCCACGTGGCGGAGGAACTGGATGCCCAGCCCGGCGCCGCCGGCGGCGCCCTCGATCAGCCCCGGGATGTCGGCGATGACGAAGCTCACCAGCTCGTCCACGGCCACCACCCCCAATTGCGGTTCCAGGGTGGTGAACGGGTAGTTGGCGATCTTCGGCCGGGCGGCCGAGACGCGGCTCACCAGGGTGGATTTGCCGGCGTTGGGAAAGCCCAGCAGGCCCACGTCGGCGATGAGCTTCAGCTCCAGGTCCACGTCCCGGACCTCCCCCTCCTCGCCCGGCTGGGAATGCCTGGGGGTGCGGTTGGTGGAGCTCTTGAAGTGGTTGTTGCCCTGCCCGCCGCGCCCGCCCCGGGCCACGCAGACGGTCTGGCCGGGCTCCAGCAGCTCCGCCAGGAACTCGCCGCTGGCGGCGTCCCGGAGCACGGTGCCCAGGGGCACGTCCAGCACCAGGCTCTCACCGTCGCTGCCGGAACAGAGGCCCCCGGCGCCGGGCCCGCCGCGCCCGGCGCAGAAGGTGCGCTGGTTGCGGAAGGGGTTCAGGGTGTTCAGGCCCTGGTCGGCCCGGATGGCGATGGATCCGCCCAGGCCGCCGTCGCCGCCGTCGGGACCGCCCTTCTCGGCGAATTTCTCGCGCCGGAAGCTGGTGGCCCCGGGGCCGCCGTGGCCGGCTTCCAGGTGGAGCGTCAAATGGTCAAGGAACATGGGCTGCCTATAAAATCGAAGGAGCGCGCAGACCTATGGCCGCGCGCCCCCACTAAGAATGGCGTGGATCAAGCTTCGAGGGGATCCACATGAATGAAACGGCCATGCTGGCCCTTATCCTGGAAACGTACCTTGCCTTCCACCTTGGCGAACAGCGTGTGGTCGGTCCCCATGCCGACGTTGACGCCCATCTTGAAGCGGGTGCCGCGCTGCCGGACGATGATGGAGCCGGCGGTCACCTGCTGGCCGCCGAAGGCCTTCACCCCGAGACGCTGAGCGTTGGAATCCCGGCCGTTGCGGCTTGAGCCTACGCCTTTTTTGTGAGCCATGACAAACCTCTCTGCAGTTCAGATTCGAATTAAGCCTGGATCCCGGTGATGCGGACTTCGGTGTAGCCCTGCCGATGGCCCTGGGTGCGCTGGTAGGTGGTGGTCCGCTTCTTCTTGAAGATGAATACCTTCTTGCGGCGGTCATGGCAGATCACTTCCGCCGACACCGTGGCGCCCTCGAGGGTGGGCTTGCCGACCTTCAGCTCGCCTTCGTTGTCCACCAGGAGCACGCGGTCGAAGGTGAAAGCTTCCTTGAGTTCCTTTTCCAGCAGTTCGACCCGGAGGATTTCCCCTTCGGCCACTCGGTACTGCTTGCCACCGGTTTGAATCACTGCGTACATGACATCCTCGCGAAGGAGGCTTGGGCGGCGGAGCCGGGAAGAGGCGCGCACTTGCGGAGCCCAAGACAAGGCCTATCAGATTGCCACGACATTGCAGGAGACGCAAGGCAAAAAGTGGTTCCAGCGGTCAAGGCCGCGGGTCGACCTCACGCAGGGAGGGGCGCATGGGCTCGAAGACCACCTCTCCAAGGTCCATTCTGGCGATGATGGCGAAGTCCACATGGCGTTGACCGGGGTAGACGGGCGGCGTGGGACCGGCATTGGGTGCATTGTGCTTGAATTTCACCTTGCCTCCAGTTCCCGCGCGGTCAGGCGGCCTACGCCGGCCAGTATGGCCTACCGTCCAATCGTAACCAGACCTGCCGTCCAATGGTAAGCAGGACGGGCCTACCCCGGGGTCAGGTTCAGCTCATAACTGGTGCTGCGCCCGCCTGCCGCGGACTTGCGCAGGACGCCCCGGGCCGTCAGTTCGGTGATGTCGCGCAGGGCCGTGTCCGGCGAACACTTGGCGATGGCCGCCCATTTGCCGGAGGTAAGCTTGCCGTTGAAACCGTCCAGCAGGCGGTTCACCAGCTTCACCTGACGCTCGTTCATGGGGGTGCCACCGAGGCGCTGCCAGGTTCGGGCCTTGGCCAGCACGGCATCAAGGGTCAGCTGGGCCTGGTCGACGGCCCGGTGCAGGGTGCCCAGGAACCAGGCCAGCCACGGGGTGATCTCGCCGCTGCCCTTCTGGGTGCGCTCCAGGATGGCGTAGTAGGCCTCGCGCTCCCGCTGGATCTGCGCCGACAGGCTGTAGAAGCGCTGCGGGCTGCGGTCGGCGCGGGCCAGCAGCAGGTCGCCGACGGCCCGGGCGATGCGGCCGTTGCCGTCGTCGAAGGGATGCAGGGTGACGAACCACAAATGGCCGATGCCGGCCCTGATGAGCGGAAGTTCGCCCGGCGCGCCATTGATCCAGGCGAGGAAACGCCCGGTCTCGGCTTCCAGACGATCGGCGGGAGGGGCCTGGAAATGGACCCGCTGCCGGCCGATGGGGCCGGACACCACCTGCATGGGGCCGCCGGCATCGTCGCGCCAGCCGCCGACCCGGATCCTCTGGATGTCGGAGTAGCCCGTGGGAAAGAGGCCGGCATGCCAACCGAACAGCCGCTCCCGGGTGACCGGAGCGGCGCCGTTGGCCGTGGCGTCGAGCATCATGGCGACGACGCCTTCCACCTGGCGGTCCGCCGGGGCCAGAGCCCCGATGTCCACCCCGAGCCGGCGGGCCAGGGAGGAGCGGACGGATTGGGCGTTCAGGTGCTCGCCTTCAATGGCGCTGGTCTTGACCACCTCGTCGGTGAGCGCCATGAGGCTGGCCTGACTTCGCAAAGCCAAGCCCACATCGGCCAGGCGCCCCATGAGAAGGCCCTGGGCGCCGGTGACTGCCGCCAGGGGGCCGGCCAGGTTCCCGAGGTCATAACGCCAGTTGGGCCAATCATTGGCTTGCCAGAGGTACTTGGAATCTCCGCTTTCCATGCGGTGATTATGGGTCCTGATTCCCGCATGGGCAAGTTATTCACCGGATATTTTGCGGAGATTAGAGCTGGGATTCTCCGCAGCCGCACCAGGCCTCCAGCACCCGGAACCGGTCGCCCATCAGGGTGGGCAGGGTCAGCTGCAGCAGGTTCTCCATGCGGCCAAGGCGGGCCGCGGCGTCCAAGGACTGCCACTCCGTTTCCCAGCGGGCCAGGGGGGCGTGGGTGCGGATCCAGCGGCCCAGGCTCAGGTGCGAGGTCTCCGCGAGGCCTTCCCGCTCCAGCAGCAGGGCCAGGCGGGTGAAGTCCACGTCGGCGGTGAGGTCGGAGCCGCCCAGGTCCTCCCACCACTTGCCGTCCACTTCGTGACCCCGGAAGCGGCGCAGGTCGGCGCCCTTGTCCACCAGCCGGGCGGCGGTGTCGCCGTAGTCGATGGTGAGGAACAGGCCTGCCTCCAGGGTCGCGGCCAGGTCCTGCACCAGGGCGGGCAGGGCCTCGCACCAGGGGGCGCCGTCGCCGGATTCCAGCCCGCCTTCGGCCTGGGCGGTGAACCAGGCGGTGGCTTCGCAAGGTTCTCCCGGCAGCCAGACCGGACCGGTGGCCAGGGCCTCGTAGCTCCAGCGCCCGCCGTCCCAGCGCCAGGGCTGGGCGGGCAGGGCGTCGAACAGCTCGTTGGAGATGATCGCGCCACGGAAGGGTTCCAGCGGTTCGTCCTGGGCCACCAGCCGGGCCTGGCCGGAGGCCAGGAACGGCGCCAGGGCTTCCCGGGCCGCGGCGGCGGCGGCGGGATTATCGTCCCGGTGCAGGTAGCGCAGGGCCTGGGCGAAGGGGCCGACGGCGGCCTGGAGCAGGTCCCGGCCCAGCCAGCCGCGGCCGGCGCCGGGCTCCAGGACCACGAAGGGGTCGGGCCGGCCCAGGCGCTCCCAGGCCTGGCCCAGGCGGCAGGCCATGGCCTCCCCCAGCAGCGGGCCCAGGTCCAGGGCGGTGTAGTAGTCGGCCCCCTGGAAGCCCCAGGGGCCCTGGGACCGGCGGTAATAGCCGGCTTCGGGATGGTAGAGCGCGAGCTCCATCACCTCCGCCGCCGGCATGGGGCCCGCGGCCAGATGGGAAGCGACGAGGGTTTCCAGCGGGTTCATCGGATTGTCCAGAAAACTCCGCCCTTTAGGGCTTGGAGGATTTTATGCTTGACACTCATACGGGTCATGTGGAAAAATTCAACATGAAAAGCCGTCGTCTCCAGTCCAACGGTAGTCAGGCGCCCAAACCTAGGCGTAAGGTTAATCCCGGCAACGAGCAACGGCAGAGTCGGCCAGTCAATGTCGGCCTTGAAGAACGGGCACAGCTCCGCTTTGCCCGGGCCTGTGGGAACCTGACACACAGCGGCGCAAGCCGGAACATAGTCAGGTTTGCCGGACTTTCCAGACCGGCAAGGGGCGTTGTAAACCGCCCTGAATTCGCGCATGAGGCCTACCTCCTTGTGCAGTGGAAAGCTCCTCCCTCCAGGGAGGGGTCGTTTACGGCCGGTCCTTGAGGATGGGCCAGCGCTCCAGCAGCCAGGGCAGCACCCACTGGGTGACCAGCAGGGCCAGGGCCACGCCGCCCAGGGCGGCCAGCCCAAGCCCCTGGAGGCCGCGGTAGCCGCTGAACACCAGCCCGCCGAAGCCGGCCAGGGTAGTGCCGGCGCAAACCGCGTTGACCCGGGCCACCTTGGCGGCGGCCTGGGGTTCCAGCCGGGCCCGGTGCAGCAGGTTCATGGCGGTGTCCACGCTCACCCCCAGGGCGATGGGAATGGCCACCAGGGACAGGAAGGTCAGGGGCTCGCCGGTCCAGCCCAGGATGCCCAGCACCCCGATCTGGCTGGCGGCCAGGGGCACCAGGGCCAGAAGCAGGAACCGGACCCGCCGGCCGAACAGGGCCACCACGGCCAGCACCGCGGCCAGGGCCAGCAGGATGATCTCCCGCAGGGCCTGCCTGGCCACCGACTTGATGGCCCGGAACAGGGGCCGGTTCCCCACCATCCGCCCGCCCGCGTTCTCGATCGCGTCCTGGATCCGCTCCTGGCCGGCCTCGCCCAGGCGCAGCGGCAGGGTGAAGGCGTCCGGGGGCGCGTTGGCCGGCGGCGTCGCCTGGCGCCTGCCGGCGAACAGGGTCCACCGGTGGCGCTCCACCACCGGCTTGATGGGCGGCATGAGCGCCTGCAGGGACCGGGGCACGGCCAGGGGATCCCCCTCGCTGGCCCGGAAGGCGGACAGGGAGCGTTCCAGCGCCACCGGGTCCAGCCCGGCCTTGCCGGCCTCATCCAGCACCCGTCCGTACCAGGTGTCCGAGGCCAGGATCCGCCGCAGCCCCGGGGCGGTCTCTTGCCAGCGGGGCATGGGCAGCCCTTCCCGCCGCAGGGGGGACACGATGCGGTTCCAGAGGGCCGGCAGGGCGTCGGGATCGTCCAGGGGGATCTGCACGGCCAGCGGCTGCAGCCCGGCGCCCAGGGCGTGGGCCAGGGTCTCCTGCAGGGCCAGGGCCGGGTTGCCCTGCTGCCGGAACCGGCGCAGGTCCTCTTCCCAGGTCAGGCTGCGCACGCCCCACAGCCCGGCCAGGACCAGGGCCAGGGCCGCCATGGGCTTCCAGCTCCGGATCCGGCCGACCGGGGCACCGGCCGCGGCCCGGGGCGCGAAGGTGCCGGTGCCCCGGTCCAGGGCCAGCAGCAGCGCGGGCAGGACCAGGAAGCTGGAGGCCATGCAGGCCAGCAGCCCCAGACCCGCGGTGAGGCCCAGGTCGCGGAAGCCCGGAAAGGGCGCGGCGATGCAGGCCAGGAAGGCGAAGGCGGTGGCCAGGCCGCCGGCCACCACCCCCGGGCCGGTGCCCAGGAGGGCGGCGCGGATGGCCAGGGCCTTGCCCTTCCCGGCCTGGCGCTCATCCCGGTAGCGGCTGAACAGCATGATCCCCACGTCGTCGCCGATGCCCAGCAGCACGGCCCCGAACGCCGCCGCCATCAGGTTCAACCGGCCCAGGATCCAGCCGGTGAGGCCCAGGGCCCAGACCATGCCCAGCAGCAGCGGCACCACCACGAAGCCGTAGCCCGCCAGGGTGCGGAAGCCGATCCAGTAGACCAGGCCGATGAGCACGAAGCTCAGGCCCAGACTCATCAGGATCTCCCGGCTGAGGCGGTAGGACTCCCAGTAGGCGATGGCGTGGGCGCCGGTGGCCTGGATGGCGAAGGGACGCCCGGGATGGGCGGCCAGGGCCTGGGCCACCTGGGCATGGCCGGCCTTTTTGGGCAGGGGCCCGGTGCCGCCCCAGCCGAGCCAGTGCAGCACCCGCGCGGTGGCCTGGCTGTCGCCGCTGGGGAAGTCCAGCACCACCGGCAGCAGCACGAACCGGCCGTCCTTGGTCTCCAGGTAGCCGGTGCGCAGCTTCAGCGGAAAGCCCCTGGCGGAGCGGGTGACGCCGGCCAGGGTGTCGTCCCCGCGGGGAACCAGGTCCAGGAGCTGCAGCGGGTCCAGCTGGGCCAGCTTGGCCTTGGCCGGGTCCGGCGAAGCCAGGGCCTTGGCCGTGGCCCGCAGCCGGCGGCGGAGCTCCGCCGGATCCTTGAGGGGATCCAGGCGGTCGCCCAGGAGCATGGGCGCCAGGGCGTAGGCCTTTTCGGTCACCAGGCGGCCCGCGGCCCCGTCGCCCTCCAGGAAGCTGCCTGCCGCCAGCAGCGGGGGCCACAGGGAGGCGCCCATGGGCTCGGGCACCGGCATGGGCGCCGAAATGCGCCCGTCCTGGTCGAGGCCGTTGAGGGCCAGCCCGGAATCGTTGAGCAGGTTCTCCACCAGGTGCTCCGCCCACGCCTCCCGGGCCTCCAGGTCGCCGCGGGTGCCTTCGGCGGCGAGCCAGAGCAGCTCCTGCTGGCCCACGCCCGCCTCGATGCTGGCGCGCACCACCGGGTTGTCGGTGGGGAGCAGGCTCATGAGATCCAGCCGGCGCTCCACCCGAAGCACCCCCGCGCCGAGCACGAGGGTCAGGCCGGCCAGCGCCAGCCACAGCCCCGCGGGGCGGCGCAGGTGCAGGCGCAGGAGGGCGCGCAGGATGCGCGTCAAGGGGTTAGCCATTCAGACTGTCCAGCAGCCGCAGGAGGGTGGGGCGCAGCTCCACCCGCTTGCTCGCGGCCAGGCGCCGGAGCAGGCTCGAATCCTCCAGCCGGAGCACAGGATAGGTCTCCTTGTCGGTGGCCTGCAGGCTCTCCGCCCAGCGTCCGGCAGTGATCAGGGTGGGCAGCTCCATGCTGTAGCGGTGGTCCAGGAGCTGGGCCAGGGCCCGCACCACCCGGATGTCCGCGTCCAGGCGGTCGAAATCGTCCAGCACCAGGCAGGGGGCCTTGAGCAGGGGCGCCATGCGCTCCCGCTCGCCCATGAAGTCGGTGTTGCGGAAGCTGCGGGTGTCGTAATAGATGTCCTTCAGCTCCAGGCTGAAGGTGCGCACGGACACGAACAGCCCCGGCAGCTCCATGCGCTCGCACCAGGCCTTGAGCACGGCCGCGGCCAGGGTGCTGCGCCCGCTGCCCGGGGGCCCGTCGATCCACCAGAAGTCCGAAACGTCCCGGTCATTGCGGGTCCAGTTGAACAGGCTCCGGTAGCCCTGCGGCTCCTGGGCCGGCCTCAGGTCGCGCCAGCCCAGCTCGCCTTCCGGCTGGGGCTTGGGCCCGCACTTGTGCAGGATCAGGTCCAGCTTGGAGCGCAGGTCCACGGGCAGGGTCTGCCGGGTCTCCTCGTGCTCCAGGATCTGGTGCGCGCCGGCCAGGGCGGCCGTGAGCTTGTCCTTGGGATGCTGGAGCTTCCACCATTCCCAGAAGGCCTCCAGGGTGGCCGCCCGGTAGCGGTTGGGAATCCCCTCCAGGATGCGCTGGGCCTCCGCCGACCCGCTGCAGCCGCAGGGGCGGGCCGGCTGCACCGGGTCGGGGTCCAGCACCACGCCCAGCCCCCCGCAAAGGGGGCAGCCCGGCTTGCCTCTCACGAACGGTCCCCTTTCAGGAACTGGCCCAGCAGGACCCTGCGCCGGTCCCGGATCTTCATGAAGGCCCGTTCCTCGATCTGGCGCACCCGCTCCCGGCTGATGGGCGGCTCGAAGGACTGGCCGATGCGTTCCAGGGTCATGGGGTCGCTGCCGTCCAGGCCGAAGTGCAGGGCGATGATCCGTCGCTCCTTCTCGTTCAGCAGTCCCAGGCTCAGCCGGACCTGGTCCAGGAAGGATTCCTGGTCCATGGTGTCCATGGGCGAAGGCTCGATGGTCTGCTCCAGGCTGTCGCCCAGGGTGAGATCCGATTCGCCCATGCCCTGCTCGGTGGAGACGGTGGACGTGGTCTGCTGGAGCAGCTGCAGCCGCTCCACCTCCTCGGAGGAGAAGTGGCTGGCGTCGACGATGTCCTGCACCGTGGGCGTGCGTCCCAGGTCCTGGCCGAGGCGGTGGGCGATGCGGTTGAGCTGCACCAGGTGCCCCGCCACCTTCTGCGGCAGCCGGATCTTGCTGCCGTGTTCGGCCAGGGCGTGGAAGATGGCCTGGCGCACCCACCAGGAGGCGTAGGTGAGGAACTTGTTCTCCCGCTCCGGATCGAAGCGCTTGGCGGCTTCGATGAGGCCCAGGTTGCCCTCGGAGATGAGGTCCAGCAGGTCCAGGCCCATGCCCTGGAATTTCCGCGCCTCCTTCACCACGAAGCGCAGGTTGCCCTCCACCAGCATGCGCAGGCCTTCGGGGTTGCGGTCGTTCTGCCACAGGCGCCCGTTGATCCGCTCCTCCTCCGCCGTCAGCAGCGGCAGATCCCGGATCGAATCAAAGTACTTGTCGAGTGATCGCTCTTCCAGATGCCGTTGGGGCACGTTTCACCTTCAAGGGAAGGATCAGGATACCAAAAAGGGACTCCAGCTTAGCGCTTGCGCAGACCTTGGGACGTGAGTTTCACCAGCCCTGTGGAAGGAATGCCGTCCCGGACCCTTTCGGGTTCAATGCCGGCTGCCTTCATTTTCGATTCATATGTTTCCACGAACAGCTGCATTTCCTCCTGCATATTTTTCATCCGGTCCCGCAGGTTGAGCACGACCTCAACCCCGGCAAGGTTTACGCCCAGATCCCGGGTGAGGCTGAGGATGAACTCCAGCCGCTCCAGATCCTCCTCGCTGTAGAGCCGGGTCTTGCCTTCGGTGCGAGACGGGAGCAGAAGCCCTTCCCTTTCATAGAGCCGGAGGGTCTGGGGGTGGATTTCATAGCGGGCGGCCACCACTCCGATCATGAATGAGCCACTTTTCGGATCACGACGCATACATTACCTCCAGGCGTTCGCCCGAATCTCGGCGTCATTGAGCTCGGCCAGTTCCCGCAGGAGTTCCTTGCTGCGCTCGTCCACGATATGGGGCGTCATCACCTTGATGCGCGCGAACAGGTCGCCGCGCTGGGGGCTGCCCGGGATGGGCATGCCCAGGCCTTTCAGGCGCAGGTTGGCGTTGCCCTGGGTCCCGGGGGGGATCTTGATGGTGGAATGGCCTTCCGGGGTGGGGATCTCCACCTTCGTGCCCAGGGCCGCTTCGGCGAAGCTGATGGGGAGATCCAGGTACAGGTTGGGTCCGCGGCGCTCGAACCGGGGATCCGGCTCCACCTGGATCTGCAGGTACAGGTCGCCCGGACCGCCGCCCCGGCGCCCGGCCTCCCCCTTGCCGGCCACCCGCAGCCGGGTGCCGTCCTCCACCCCCGCGGGAATGGCCACGGTCACCGTCTCGGCCTTGGGGATCCGGCCGCGTCCCTGGCAGGCGGGGCAGGGCGGGGACTTCTTGCCGGTGCCGCCGCAGGCGGGGCACTCCTGGCGGGTGCGGAAGAAGGAGGCCCCTTCCTCCCGGTAGCCCCGGCCGCCGCAGTCGGCGCAGGTGCTCGGACGCGATCCCGGCAGGTTCCCGGAGCCCTGGCAGGACCGGCAGGTTTCGCTGCGCTGCAGACTGAGGGACAGCTTGGTGCCGTGGAAGGCCTCCTTGAAGCCGATGCGCACCGGGTGCTGGGTGTCCTCGCCGGGCTTGGCCCCGCCCCGTCCCCGGCCCTTGCCGCCGAAGCCCCGGAACAGGTCCTGGAAGCTGCCGCCCATGCCGCCGCCGGGGTCGAACTCCTCGTAGGAGAAGCCCGGCCCGGCCTGGGCCGGCGGCCCGGCAGGATCGCCGTAGGTATCGTAGTTCTTCCGCTTCTCCGAGTCCGAAAGCACCTCGTTGGCCTCGGTGAGCTCCTTGAACTTGGCTTCCGAATCCTTGTTCCCCGGATTCAGGTCCGGGTGGTACTTGCGGGCGAGCTTCCGGTAGGCCTTCTTGATCTCGTCCTCGGAAGCCCCCTTGTGGACGCCTAGGATCTTGTAGTAATCGGGGTGGGCCATGGCAGCAATCTACCGTGAATTTGCGTTGGTGGGACTCATGTTTTTTTCGGATGGAAAAAGAGCCGGAACCCAGGTCCCGGCTCTGCCTTGGGTCTGACCTTACCTAGCAACCGTTGCGGAGCTTGCTCCGCCACGGTTGCTTGTGCCCGGGACGGCGGCTGCGTCCCGAACGGACCCAACGGTGTTAGCTCACCACTTCGGCGTCGATGACGTCGTCGTCCTTCTTGGTGTCGCCGCCGGGAGCGGCGCCGCCGGTGGGCGGGGTCGGCGGGTTGGTGTCCTTGTAGATGGACTCGGCCAGCTTGTGCGATTTGGCGGTGATGTTCTCCAGGGCCTTCTGGATCCGCGCCTTGTCCAGGCTGGCCAGGGCCTCCTTGCCTTCGGCCAGGGCCGCCTCGGCATCCTTGCGGTCGTCTTCGGGCAGCTTGTCGCCGTTCTCCTTGATCAGCTTCTCCACCTGGTAGATGGTCTGGTCCAGGGTGTTCTTGTTCTCCAGCAGCTTCTTGCGCTCCTCGTCCTCGGCCTTGTGCGCCTCGGCTTCCTTGACCTTGGCGTCGATGTCCTCCTTGGACAGGCCCGTGGAGCCGGTGAGGGTGATGCTGGCGTCCTTGCCGGTGCCCTTGTCCTTGGCGGTGACGTGCACGATGCCGTTGGCGT
>PLUC01000189.1 GCA_003165415.1 Holophagaceae bacterium | reverse complement strand
CAAACGCTTCGGACTTTCCGCCCGCAGCTTGCGTGTACGGAAAGTGCGAAGCGAAAGTGTTGGTCGTCGCCTGGCCGGGGGACCCGAGTTGAGTCGTCGCCAAGCCGAGGGACCCGGACGGACCATTCCAGAGCCACCGGCAGGTCATGATGAAATGGGATGGAATGTCCAAACTGCAGACTGAGGGGATGCAACGCATGCGTTGCATCCCCTCAGACTCCCCTACTCCATGCCCGGGCAGAGCCCGGACATGGAGTCACCTTGACATCCTCAAGAACCCACGCAAGATCATGGGCGCACAACGATCCCGAAAGGGAGGAGGATCATTCATGGCAAACCCCATCAAGTGGCTTGGCGCAACCCTCGTCCTGGCGCTGCTCTGCCCGGTGCCCGCCAGCGCCCAGCTGGGCAAGTTCGACCGGAACCATCCCCGCCGCGCCCAGGTGAACAAGCGCGCGAACAACCAGAACAAGCGCATCGACCAGGGGGTCAAGAGCGGAGCCCTTTCCAAGGGTCAGGCCCAGCAAGTGCACCAGGAGGACAAGGGCATCCGCAAGGAGGAGCGCGCGGACGCGGCCAAGAACGGCGGCCACATCACCAAGCAGCAGCAACGGCAGCTCAACAAGCAGGAAAACCAGGTGAGCAAGCAGATCTACCAGGAAAAGCACCCCGCCGCGCCCTAGCAACCGTTGCGGAGCTTGCTCCGCTGCGGTTGCTAGGGCCCGGAACGGTCGTGCGCCCCGAACGGGTCCAGCGGTGCTAGATCTCCTCCAACAGCTTCAGCAACTCCCGCGGGTCGCCGGATTTGACCACATGCTGGTCGAACCCGGCCGCCCGGGTTCTGGCGAAATCGCTTTCGCGGCTGAACCCGGTGAGGGCCACCAGGTGGATGTCCTGCCCCAGCTCCGCTCGGATCCGCGCGGCGACCTCCAGGCCGTCGAGGCCCGGCATGCCCAGGTCGATGAGAGCGATATCGGGCCGCAGCGCCAGGGCCAGGCCGATGCCCTTCGTCCCGTCCGCGGCCACCGTCACCCGGTAGTCCAGGGTCTTCAGGAGCATCTCCGAGGTCATGCGCACGCTGGGGTCGTCATCGACGATCAGCACGTGCTTCTGGCGTCCGCCCCGGTCCCTGGCCGGGGTTTCCGCGGCTGCGGGCCGGAAGGGGGCAGGGGCCAGGGCCGGCAGCCGGAGCTGGAATTCGCTGCCCTTGCCCGGGCCGTCGCTGCTGGCCGTGACCGAGCCGCCGTGGAGCTGGGCCAGGCGCCGGACCAGCGTCAGGCCGATGCCCAGCCCTCCGGTGCGCCGGTCCAGGTCCCGGCCGGCCTGATAGAACAGGTCGAAGGCGTGGGCGAGCACCTCGTCGGGCATGCCGATGCCATTGTCCCGGATGCTCAGGACCAGCTCGGCGCCATCCCGGGAGGCCGAGACCTGGACCGTGCCGCCGGCGGGGGTGTACTTGCAGGCGTTGTTCAGGAGGTTGCAGATCATCTGTTCCAGCCGGACCGGGTCGGCCTCCAACTCCGGCGCCGGGTCGGGCAGGGCGAGGGTGAGCTGGTGGCCGCCGGCCTCGATGAGCGACCTGCAGGCCTCCAGCGCATGGGCCATCATCCGGCCGAGGTCCAACCGCTCTTTGCGCAGCTCCACCCGGCCCTGCTCGATCCGGGAGACGTCCAGGAGGTCATCCACCAGCCGCGCCATGTGCGCGGCCTGCCGGGCAATGATGTCGAGGGTCTCCTTGAGCACCGGATCCTGGCCGGCCCGCTGGCCCAGGATGAACGCCCCGGTGCGGATCGGGGCCAGGGGATTGCGCAGTTCGTGGGCCAGGGTGGCCAGGAACTCGTCCTTGAGCCGGCTGGCTTCACGCAGGGCATTCTCCGCGGCCCGTCTGCCGGTGACATCGTGGAACACCAGCACCACCCCGGCCACTTCCCCGGCGGCATCCCGGATCGGCGCCGCGCTGTCCTCGATGGGGACCCTCCGCCCGTCCCTGCCGACCAGGGCGGTGTGGTTGGCCAGGCCCATCACCACGCCATCGCGCAGCACCCGACCCACCGGATTCAGCGCCGGTTGACCGGTCTCCTCGTTGATGATGCGGAACACCGCGTCCAGGGGCTGCCCCGCCGCCGCCTCCGTCCGCCATCCCGTCAACTGCTCCGCCACCGGGTTCAGGAAGGTCACCGCGCCGGTCCGGTCGGTGGTGATGACCGCGTCGCCGATGCTGGCGAGGGTCACCTGCAGCCACCGCCGCTGCCGGTCCAGATCCTGCTCGAACTGCCCCCGCTCCTTGAGGTGCCGGCCCAGCTGGGACAGGAACGCCGCCAGCAGCGCCAGCCCCGCCAAGGCGGAAAAGGCCACGGAGCCGACGGCGACCAGGTAGCCGCGGCGGGAGGTCCGTTCCCGTTCGGCCAGCAGGATCCGCTCTTCCCCGGTCATCACCGCCACCTCGGACCGGATGGATTCCATGATGGGATGGCCCAGGTGGGTCAGGACCACCCGGCGCGCGGCCTCAGGATCCTGCCGCTCCAGCTCGATGGTCTTCTCCAGTTCCGTGAGCTTGGCCGTGACCTGTTCTTCCAGCGCCAGGGTCCGCGCCCCCTGGCTGGGATTGTCCTTGACTAGGAACTTCAGCCCCTGGACGTGGGATCCGACCCTTGCGACCCCGGCCCGGTAGGGCTCCAGGTAGCGCGGGTCGCCGGTGAGGAGGTAGCCCCGCTCCCCCGTTTCGGCATCGGTCACACTGGCGAGGGCTGCCTGGAGCGTTTCGATCACCTCGTGGGTGTGGGCCACCCAGGCGGCATCCTCCCGGAGCTGGCGGATATTGCGGTACGCCAGCAGACCGCTGAGGAGCAGCACCGAGATCAGTGCTCCCAGACCCAGGTAGAGGCGCTTGATGGACAGATTCACGGGGTTCCGTTCGGGCAGGGGCGTTCGGATGCTATTCAGGGTGGATCATTGTAGCCGCACTTCCCGTTCCTCCAGCGCCCGGATCTTCCATTGCCCATCCCGGAGTTCCCAGCGGAGCACCAGCGTCCTGCGCGAACCTTCCTGCGGGAACAGCGACCCGGTCCGCCCGGTGCAAAGCAGGTCCACCTCCTGGGCGGCCTGGGCGCCCCGCACCTCCACCCGCTGGGTGAGAACGGTCAGGCCGACCTTTTCCTGGCGCAGGATCCCCAGGAGGAACAACCGGGCCCCGCCCCGGTCCATGCCCTCGGGGCCGGTGAATCCCGGACTGAGCTGGTCCACGGCCCCGGCCGCGTCCCCGGCCTCCACCGCCCGCACGCGGCGAAGGCGGCGCGGATCCGGGCCTCGGGGGATTCCGTCCGGCAACCCGCCAGGATAACCAGCGGCAGGAGGCACCGGAGCAGGCGGCGTCTCATGCCTGAGGTTGCCCTTCCTTCAGCAGGGAGGAAACGGCCTTGAAGCCGGGATGGTCCTTGTCCCGGGCCCACTCGAAGGCCACGGATTCGTGGTTGGTGATGGTGGCGCCGGCGGCGGCCATGCGCTCGATGGCGTGCCTGCGGTACTCCTCCCCGCGCCCGCTGACCGCGTCCCAGCAGACGTGCACCTCGGAACCCGCCGCCAGCAGTTCCAGCACGGTCTGGACCACGCAGACGTGGGCCTCGATCCCCGCCACCACGACCTGCCGCCGCTGGCGCCCGAGTCCCGGCCGCGCCTGCTCCAGGAGCCCGTCGAAGCCCGGGTCGCCGCAGCAGCTGAAGGCGTTCTTGGCCAGGAGGAAGGTCCGGGTGGACAGGCCGTCGAACAGCGCCTTCAGGCCGGCTTCAGTGGGGCCGAGCCCCTTGGGGTACTGCTCGCTCAACACCACCGGGACCGTGAACAGGTCGGCGAACCGCATCAGCCGGCGGGTGGCCTCCAGCACCATGGCCGAGCGGTGCACCTGGTGGACCAGTTTGCCCTGGAGGTCGATGACGAGGAGGATGCTGCGGGCTGGATCGAGGATGGGCATGGGGTCTCTCCGTGCGTGGCTGAGCCGGGTCAGTCATGGAAATCATGCCAGATTATGCCTCGGGCCATGGCCGGCCTTTTACCTGTCGGCCATCCGGTCCAGCGAGGTGCTGAATTTCCGCCCTGCTTCGTGCATTTTCATGTTAATACCCGTCGACTCAATCGGTGCAAGCTGCCGGAATCGCTGGAAGATGAAAATGCAATACGCATGGCGTTCAATACATATATCTTCCCATTTTAATTTTAGGTAATTTTATTTAACTATGTGAAAATAGTGAAATATTTCAACTTGACAAGCATGAAAATAAAATGCTTTAATCGCCTCGAATCCAAAAGTGAAAAGCGATTGGTTCAGACAGCACATTTAATCAACAATATAATTTATTACCCATCATTGTTAGAGGTTATTTGCCCAGCGGTTAAATTTAACTCTAGTCCTGTGATTTCACGCAGCCGGCCATGACGCCGGAGGGAGTATCTTCGTGCCTTCTCGCCATGCCTTCGTAACCCCGACCCAGACCCCGGACCGCATCCACGCCCTGGACATCATCCGCGGCTTCGCCCTGCTGGGCGTGCTGCAGATGAACCTGGCCTTCTTCTCCGGCAACGCCTACCGTGAACTGGCCGACATCCCCGTCGCCGCCGGGCTGGGCGGCGAATGGCTGCTCGGGGTCCGGGACTGGCTGCTGGCGGGGAAATCCATCGCCCTGTTCTCCATGCTGTTCGGGGTCGGGCTGGCCATCCAGATGGAGCGGGCCCGGGCGCGGGGGGCCGGCCTGGGCTGGTTCGCCCTCCGCCGCCTGGGGGCCCTCTGGCTGCTGGGGGCCGCCCACGCGGCGCTGCTCTGGAACGGGGACATCCTCCACATCTACGCCGTGGGCGGGCTGCTCATCCTGCCTTTCCTGGGCCGGCGGCCATGGGTGCCGCTCACGGGCGCCGCGCTGGTGTTCCTGGTCGGCTCGGTGCGGGACCCGCTCATGGCGCTGCTGAGCCTGCCGCCCCGGTTCCTGTGGCCCACCTGGCAGGAACGGGCCCTCTGGTTCCTGGACCAGGCGGACCTGGCCTACGGCGCGGGGACCTGGTGGCAGGCCTGCCGGTGGCGGGTGTGGGAATGGGCGGCCGTGGGGCCGTTCTACCTGCTCCATTACCTGTTCGTCTGCCTGCCCTTGTTCCTGCTGGGGATGGCCCTCTGGCGGGGGGGGCTCCTCCGGAATCCCGCCGCCCACCTGCGGGCGATCCGGCTGGGTTTCCACGCCTCGTTCTGGCCGGGGCTGGGCCTGTCCCTGGCCTTCCCGGCCATGGCCCGGCTGGGCAGCGCCGGGGCCGACCACGGCGGCGCCGCGGCCCTGGCCCTGGGCGAATTCAGCGCCTGCGCGCTCGCCCTGGGGTACCTGCTGGGGCTGCTGCTGCTGCTCCAGCGCCCCGGGTGGCGGGCCGCGCTGGGGCCGCTGGCGCCCATGGGCCGCATGGCCCTGAGCAACTACCTGGCCCAGTCGGTCATCTGCGCCTGGGCCTTCAACAGTCACGGCCTGGGACTCTGGAACCAGGTCACGCCCATGGCATACACCCTGGGCGGCTTCGCCTTGTTCGCGCTGCAGCTGGCCTGGAGCCGCTGGTGGCTGGCCCGGTTCCGTTTCGGGGCCGCCGAATGGCTGTGGCGGATGATCAGCTACGGACGGCCGGAGCCGTTCCGGATCCGGGGCGCGCCCCTGGGCACAGGGTGAGTTGCGAAATTCAAATTGAGGGAAAAGACGGCTAGGCGCGCGAAGATGGGGGCAGGCCAGGAGCCACCATGATCCTCGTCATTTCCCCCGCCAAGACCCTGGATTTCGCCACGCCGCCCCACACCGGCGTCTTCACCCAGCCTGACTTCCTCACCGAGTCGGCCCGGCTGGTGAAGCTGCTGCGGGCCCTGGATGTGGACCAGGTGGCCGCGCTCATGGGCATCTCCGACGAACTGGCGGCCCTCAACGCGGGGCGCTTCCGGCAATGGAAGACTCCCTTCGGCCCGGACAACGCCAAGCAGGCGGTGCTCGCCTTCAACGGCGATGTGTACGCCGGCCTGGACGCGCCCGGGCTGGGGCAGGGGGACCTGGACTTCGCCCAGGACCATCTGCGCATCCTCTCCGGGCTATACGGCTGCCTGCGCCCCCTGGACCTGATCCAGCCCTACCGGCTGGAAATGAAGACCCGCCTGGCCAATGCCCGGGGCAGGGACCTCTACGCGTTCTGGGGCGACCGGCTCACCCGGGCGGTGAACCGGATGCTGGCCGGGGACCCGGTGCTGGTGAACCTGGCGTCGGCGGAGTATTTCAAGGCCCTGGACCCCGAGACGCTGGCGGGCCGGATCATCACCCCAGTGTTCGAGGACTGGAGCCATGGCGAGTACCAAGTGGTCTGGGTCAAAGCCAAGCGGGCCCGGGGGCTGATGTGCCGCTACGCCATCCGCAAGCGGCTGGAGCAGCCGGAACGGCTGCAGGGGTTCAAGGAGGAGGGCTACCGCTTCGACCGCAAGGCTTCAGAGGGCGACCGCTGGGTGTTCCGGCGCGCCGCCGCGGCCTGATTCACTCGGGCAGCAGCAGCATCGCGCTCAATTCCGTGCGCACCTGCTCCATCTGGCCCGTTACCCAGGCGTTGCGCGGGTCCGGGGGCGAGGGCAGGGCCGCCGCCTCCAGGTCGGCCCGGGGCAGGGCCAGGCTGGCGGGGCCGGCCCCCTCCACCACCGCGGCCAGGGCCTCCAGGGCCGTCCCGGCCGCCCGGGCCAGGGCCTCCAGCCGGGGGATGGGCTGGGCGTCCGGGGTGAAATGCACGGCGGCCACGCTGAGTCCCCGGGTGATGCGCAAGTTGTGGTTGGCCATGGCCGCGGCGCGCTCGATGCCTTCCCGCAGGATCCTGGGATCGCCGGCCATGCGGTTCAGGGAGGAGAACACCAGACTGTTGGCGCGCTGGCCCCTGCGCTTGGCCTGGGTCACCGACCAGGGGGTGACGCCCTCCGCCCCCGCCAGCCCCCGGCAGAGCCGCTCCAGAAAGGCGCGGTTGGCCCGGATGGCGTCCGCCAGGAGCGGCGGGAAGCGGTCCCGCTCCCACACCGGCCAGAAACACAGGGCGGCCAGCAGTGCCATCACGCAGCCTGCCAGGGTCAGGGCCAGGCGCTGCAGGGTGAGGGCCGCGGTGACCGGGCCCGCGGCCTGGAACTGCAGGACCACCAGGAGGGTGATGAAGAACACCGCCGCGGCGTAGTCGCGCTTGAGGTAGTAGGTGAACGTCCAGCACACCGCGGCGGTGGCCGCGAGCAGGGGCCAGAGCGGAAGGTGCAGCCACAGCAGCAGGCTGCCGGCGAGGCCCCCGGCGACGGTGCCCAGGGCCCGCTGGGTGGCCCGGGCCCGGGTGGCGCCGTAATCCGGCTGCAGCACGATGATGACGCACAGGGGGATCCAGTAGCCGTGGGGCAGGTGCCAGAACCGGTAGGCGAAGGTGCCCGCCATCATCACGGCCGCCAGCCGGAAGGCGAAGCGCACCAGGGCGGGATCGATGCTGAGGCTGAAGTTGAGGGCCGCCGCCAGGGGGCGCAGGGTCCAGGTTTCCAGGTCGAGCAGCTCGAAGGAGACCGGGCCGCGTTCATGGGCCCGCTCCATGGCCGCCCCGAGCGCCGCGCGCACCCGGGGCAGGTGGTCCTGGATGGCCGAGAGGACGTCGGCCAGGTGGACCCCTTCGGGAGAATCCCCCAGCCTGGCCGCGGTTCGTTCCCGCAGCAGGCGCAGCAGGCCGGTCAGCCGCAGCAGCCGCACTTCGAACCGGGCCAGGTGGCCGGCCTGGTGGGAGACCACCGCCACGGCCAGGGACCGGCTGGTGTTGACCAGGGCGGCCAGAACGGAGCGGAAGGAGGCCGCCATGGGCCCGGGGCCCGGTGGTTCCATGAGCCGCTCCAGGGTGGGGTTGAGGGCCGTCAGGCGGGTCGCCAGGGTGGCCGCGGCGAGGTTCAGCGCCTCCAGTTCCCGGACCAGGGGCCGGGCCTGGCGGCCCCGGACCCCGGCCAGGACCTGGGCAGCCTGGTCCAGGGCGGCGCGCAGGCCGTGTTCGCAGGCCGCCACCTGGTCCTGGCGCCCCATGGAGGCTGGGCCGTCCACCGGGGGCAGGGCCGCCGCCAGGTCGGCCAGCGCGGTCCAGCTGCCCGCCACCGCGCGCCGCAGCGGGTGCTGGGCCAGGAACGGCCAGAACGAGGCATGGAACAGGACGCAGAGCAGACACCCGGCCAGGGCGGCCTGGGCGGCCAGGAACGGGGTGGCCTCGTCCCTGGGCGAGGCCAGGGCGATGAAGAACAGCAGGGCCGCCGAAGCGGCCACGGCCGGCCCGTATTCCCCCAGGCCATGGCGCCAGGCGGCCGCGCCCAGGGCGATGAGTCCCGTCGCCAGCACGGCCAGGAGCAGGTGCGGGCCGGCCGCCGCTCCCAGCCAGGCGGAGCCGGTGAGCACCAGGGTGATGCCCAGCAGCAGGCCCAGGCGCAGGGCATAGGCGCCGCGCACATCGATCCCGCCGATGGCGTGGCCGGCGAAGGCCGCCAGCACCGCCTGGGTGCCGGTGATGAGCCCCAGGGACCCCAGCACCAGCGGGACCATGAACGCCGCCGTGGCCCGGAGCGCGCGGCTCGCGGCCGGGTCCGCCAGCTCCCCGGCGGCGAGCCGCCCCACCATCCGCGGGAACGCCATCCCGGTTCCCCTCACGCCAGCCTGGTGAAGTCCTTGCGCCACCCGCCGCCCCGGGAACCCGCGCTCCTGGGGCACTGGCTCCGGCACAGGTGGCAGCTGTAGATGCTGAAGTTCATCGGCGGCCGGCCAGGTAGCGCCGGACCAGCGCGTTGGTGGAGCTGTCGTGGGCGGCCGGGGCCGGCGCGCGGGACTCCAGCTCGGGCAGGATCCGCCCGGCCAGGGCCTTGCCCAGCTCCACCCCCCACTGGTCGAAGGAGTCCAGGCGCAGGATCGTCCCCTGGGTGAACACGCTGTGCTCGTACAGGGCCACCAGCTTGCCCAGGGCGGCCGGGGTGAGCCGCTCCAGCAGGAGCATGCTGGAAGGACGGTTGCCCGGGAAGGTCCGGTGCGGCACCAGCCAGGCGGGAACGCCCTCGGCCTGGACCTCGTTGGCGGTCTTGCCGAAGGCCAGCGCCTCCGCCTGGGCGAAGACATTGGCCATCAGCACATCGTGATGGCGGCCCAGGGGATTCAGCGACTGCCCGAAGGCGATGAAGTCGCAGGGGACCAGCTGCGTGCCCTGGTGCAGAAGCTGGTAGAAGGAGTGCTGGCCGTTGGTGCCGGGCTCGCCCCAGTAGACCGCCGAAGTCTGGTAGGCCACCTCGGCGCCGTCCAGGGTGACCCGCTTGCCGTTGCTTTCCATGGTCAGCTGCTGGAGGTAGGCGGGGAAGCGCTTGAGGTACTGGTCGTAGGGCAGCACCGCCACCGTCCGGGCCCCGGCGAAGTTGCCGTACCAGATGGCCAGCAGCGCCATGAGCACCGGCAGGTTCCGCTCGAACGGGGCGGTGCGGAAATGCTCGTCCAGTTCGTGGAAGCCGTCCAGCATGGCCCGGAACTGCTCGGGGCCGATGGCGACCATGGTGGAGAGCCCGATGGCCGAGGTCATGGAGTAGCGCCCGCCCACCCAGTCCCAGAACTCGAACATGTTGGCGGTGTCGATGCCGAACCTGGCCACCGCCTCGGCGTTGGTGGAGACGGCCACGAAATGGCGGGCCACGGCGGCCGGGTCCTTCATCCGGGCCAGCGCCCACTCCCGGGCGGTTCCGGCGTTGGTCATGGTCTCCAGGGTGGTGAAGGTCTTGGAAGATACAATGAACAGCGTCTCCTCGGGGTCCAGGTCCCAGGTGGCCTCCTGGAAATCGGTGCCGTCGACGTTGGACACGAAGCGGAAGGTCAGGTCGCGCTGGCAATAGTGGCGCAGGGCCTCGAAGGCCATGACCGGACCCAGGTCGGAGCCGCCGATGCCGATGTTGACGATGTTGCGCACCGGCCGGCCGGTGTGTCCCAGCCAGGTCCCGCCCCGCACCTGGAGCGCGAACCGGGCCATCCGGTCCAGCACAGCGTGGACCTGGGGCACGACGTCGGTCCCGTCCACCGTGATGACGTCGCCCCTGGGCGCCCGCAGGGCCACATGCAGCACCGCCCGGTTCTCGGTGACGTTGATCCGCTGACCCTGGAACATGGCCTCGATCCGGGCGCGCAGGCCGGATTCCTCCGCCAGCCGCAGCAGCAGGGCCAGGGTATCGTCGGTGACCAGGTGCTTGGAATAGTCCAGGTAGATGCCGGCGGCTTCGGCCTTCATGCGCTCGCCGCGCCCGGGATCGTCCGCGAACAGCTTGCGCAGCTGCAGGTTCCGCACTTTCGGATGGTGGGCCTCGAGGGCCTGCCAGGCCGCGAGCTGGGTGAGGGGGGTGAGGCTGCTGGTCATGTCGGGTTCCTATGGGTACATTTCAGCAGAACCGGCGCCGTCCTGCCGGCTTTTTCGTCAACCGGGCCTGGGCCATGTGGTCCGGGTGCTTGGCACCGCCGGCAAGGTCACCGAGAGCCAGTGGCAGCGGACCGCGTCCCAGACCGACGGCTACGCGGCCAGGGCAGCCCGCACCCTGGCCGAGGCCGAGCGCATGCTGGACGAGCTGGAGAGGTCAACGGCCTGAGATTCACGCTTGGCTTCTCCGGCCCGCCAGGCGCGGCGCCACCAGCAGGGCCGCGCCGAAGCAGGTGAGGGCCAGGGTCAGGGTGAGCGGGCGGCCCTGGGGCAGATCCTGCAGCAGCAGCTTGACCGTGGTGGCGCCCAGGAGCGGATGCACCAGCCAGCCCAAGTCGCCGGTGGGGACCCAGCGGCCCAGGGCGCCTGCGGCCACCGCCGCCAGGGCCAGGACCGCCGTGCGCAAGGCGGCCAGGGCGCCCGGGGACGGCGGCTCCGGGAGCAGGGCCTGGGCGGCCGACACCGCCAGGGCCGCCAGGCCCAGGAGGCCCAGGGCTCCCATCAGGAAGCAGGGCAGCCGGAGGCTCCAGGGGCCGGGCCCGGGGGCCTTGCGGAGGGCCAGGGTGACATGTCCGGCCGTCAGGGCGGCCAGGGCCAGGAGCGCCGCCCGGGGGAAGCTGGACCCGGACGGGGCCAGGAAGGCCCGCCAGGTCTGCTCCAGCAGGCCCGAGGCCAGGGCCGCACCGGTGAGGTAGATCGCGCCGTGGACCAGCAGGGATCCGCGCTGGAAGCGCCGGCCCAGGGCGGCGGAAGCCAGGCCCAGCAGGACCAGTTCCAAGGTCAGCCAACCGGCCGGCAGGAGGATGGGGCCGGCCACCAGGACCAGCACCAGCGCCAGGGACGTGAGAAACCGGAAATCGGAGCTGCCCTCGGCCTCCCGGCGCACGAAGGTGAAGGCGGCGACATAGCAGCCCAGGCCCATGGCCAGGGCGGCCAGGCCCAGTGGCCCGGTCCCGGCGCCCAGGGCGTGGGCGGCCCGGAGGGCGCCGCCGAAGCCGATGGGCAGGATGGCCAGGGTCTGGGCCACCTCGAAGGCCCGCACGGACCTGGGATGCACCAGGGCCCGGCCGACGAAACTGGCCAGGTAGACCGCCACCAGGGCCAAGGCCAGGGCCAGGACCGCCGTCGTCCGCAGGTTCCGGGCCAGCACGGGGGAACCGCCGGGGGAAGCGGCGAGGATGATCATGCTGAGGATGGCGGCGTCCGCGGCCAGGGCCGCGGGCCAGCGGAAGGCCCGCCATTCCGGACGGACGCCCAGCACCAGGGTGGCGCCGGCGAAGAGCAGGAACAGGGTGCAGAACACCGGGATGGCCGAGGTGGCGGCCATGAGGGCGAAACCGGTGCACAGGCCGGCCAGGGCCACGGTCCAGGCGATCCCTTCCAGGGCCTGGCGCCAGGCCACGGACATGAGCAGGACGGTGATGCCCAGCAGGATCCCGGCCGCGGCCGCGGGCGCCAGCACCGGGAACCGGGTGGTGGTCTCCCACAGGAGGGGATAGGCGATCATGGCGGAGGCCACGGCATGGTAGGCCGCGCCCAGGCGCCTGCCCCCGGTGCCGGCGCGGTCCGCCGCCAGGGCCCAGGCCGCGGCGTAGGCCAGCCCCAGCGCCACTCCCGCCACGCGCGGGAGCGAGCCGCTCTCGGTGAAGGTGCGGATGAGGAAGGCCCCGGCCAGCACCAGGGAGGTCCGGCCCAGCAGGCCGAGCACGGTGTTCAGGGACGCATGCTCCTGGACGGGGAGCTGCTCCGCCGGCTCCTGCGTGGTGGCGCGGCTGTCCAGATGGGCTGTGGTCTCCAGGGTCGCCACCCGGGCCTCCAGTCCGCGCACCTGCTCCGCCAGGGCCGCGAGCCGCTGGTCCAGGTCAGGATGGTCGGAGCCGGGCTCGCTGCCCCGAGTCTGCATGGTGGCCTCGCTGAATAGAAGATTCGGATCCGGCGGTCTTAAAAGAACTTCATTGCACGCATGAAGAAACAGCAGGTCAAGCATTAAATGGAATGTAAAAAAAAGGATCCATCTTCTATTGAAATTGAGATCAAGTATCAAAAAGAATGATTTTTTTGAGTTATTGACAAATCCTGGGAAAAACCCAAAGTCTAATTCACCAAACATTGAAGATGAAATTAGGACAGGGCATTCCGAAAACAATTCCGCCGCACCTCGGCATTCCTGGAGCAGATGATGTCGATCCCATCGTTGCACCGATTCCCCGGCCGAGTCCTGCGCTGGGGGTGGTTCCTGGCCGCCATGGCCTGCCTGGGCGCCCAGGACATCCAGGTGCCGCCGCCCCCCTTCACCGAGGGGATCTTCCCGTGCACCGCCTGCCACGACGGCACCAACCTGAAGGTGAACCGGCAGCGGCGGGAGCTCAAGGACATGCATAGCGACATCGTGCTCAAGCACGGTCCTGAAAGCCGCTGGTGCCTGGACTGCCACGATCCGCTGAACCGGGACCGGCTGCACCTGGCCAGCGGGGAACTGATCCCGTTCACGGTCTCCTATGAACTCTGCGGGCAATGCCACGGGGAGAAGCTGCGCGACTGGCGGGCCGGGGTGCACGGCAAGCGCACCGGCAGCTGGAACGGCCAGAAGCAGTACCTGCTCTGCGTCAACTGCCACAACCCCCATTCCCCCCATTTCCAGGCACTCAAGCCCATGCCGCCCCCGGTGACGCCGGGGTCGATCCAGAGGAAGGGAGGTGCCTTGTGAAGAACGACGGACCCCTGAAGTCCCGAAGGCGCTTCCTGGGCGCCGCCGCGGCCGCCACCGCCGGGGCCCTGGCCACCCTCACCGGCTGCGGCAAGAACGAGGTGGAGGCGTTCCTCCAGCACAACTTCCGGGAACTCAGCAAGGAGGATCTCAAGCAGGTCATCGCCCGGCTGGAGCAGGACGCCAAACGCAAGTACGGCAAGCACATCACCATCGGCAACGAGCCCGCGCTGCAGGGGGTGATCTTCGGCTACGCCCTGGACCTGTCCCGCTGCATCGGCTGCCGGCGCTGCGCCAAGGCCTGCGTCAAGGAGAACAACCCGTCCCGGGACCCCCAGATCGAGTGGATCCGTGTGCTCCAGATGAACAAGGACGAGGGCGTCGACATCGCCCACGCCGACCCCTACTACAACCCTGAGACGGTACCCCAGGAAGGCCGCTTCTACATGCCGGTGCAGTGCCACCAGTGCCGCAACGCGCCCTGCACCAAGGTCTGCCCGGTGGGAGCCACCTGGATGGAGCGGGACGGCATGGTGGTGGTGGACTACAACTGGTGCATCGGCTGCCGCTACTGCATGGCGGCCTGTCCCTACGGGGCCCGGCGCTTCAACTGGGGCGAGCCGGCCATTCCGGCCGAGGAGATCAACCCGGTCACCCACTACCTGGGCAACCGGCCCCGGCCCAAGGGAGTGGTGGAGAAGTGCACCTTCTGCATCCAGCGGGTGCGCAAGGGGCGCTACCCGGCCTGCGTGGAGATCTGCCCCACCGGTTCCCGGAAGTTCGGCGACCTGGCCGACCCCAAGAGCGAGATCCGCTACATCCTCGAGAACAAGCGGGTCTTCATCTTCAAGGAAGAGCTCAACACCAAGCCGAAATTCTTCTACTTCTACGGGGTGTGACCATGGAGATGCTGCGCGCCTTCGCACGTTTCGCCGCGGACTCCCTGGGCCGCATGCTGTCCGGCAACCGCTACTACTACGCCTGGGTGGGCTTCCTGCTGCTGCTGATCGCGGCCGGGAGCGCCGCCTACCTGGGCCAGCTCCGGGACGGCCTGATCGTCACCCACATGCGCGACCAGGTGAGCTGGGGCTTCTACATCGGCAACTTCACCTTCCTGGTGGGGGTGGCCGCCGCCGCCATCATGCTGGTGATCCCCGCCTATGTCTATGATTGGGAACCGATCCGGGAGATCACCATCCTGGGCGAGGTGCTGGCCGTCAGCGCCCTGGTCATGTGCCTGTGCTTCGTGCTGGTGGACATCGGCCGGCCGGACCGGTTCTGGCACATCCTGCCGCTGGTGGGGCGACTCAACTTCCCCACCTCCATGCTGGCCTGGGACGTGATCGTGCTGAACCTGTACCTGCTGCTGAACTGGTTCGTGGTCACCTACCTGCTGTACTGCGGCTACACCCGCATCCACTACGTGAAGGCCATCGTGCTGCCCCTGGTGCTGTTCTCCATTCCCATGGCGGTGAGCATCCACACGGTGACGGCGTTCCTGTTCAACGGCCTGGCCTCCCGGCCGTTCTGGAACTCGGCCATCCTGGCCCCGCGCTTCCTGGCCTCGGCCTTCTGTTCGGGCCCGGCGATCCTGCTGGTGCTGCTGCAGATCCTGCGCAAGGTCACCAGCCTGCGGATCAAGGACGAGGCGATCTTCAAGGTGGCCGAGCTCATGGCCTACACCATGGGCTTCACCCTGTTCCTCACCTTCGCCGAGGCGTTCAAGGAGTTCTACTCCAACACTGAGCACCTGGTCTACACCAAGTACCTCTGGTTCGGCCTGCAGGGCCACCACACCCTGGTGCCCTTCGCCTGGGCCTCGGCGGGCTGCGGGCTGGCGGCCTTCCTGCTGCTCCTGGTGCCCAGGACCCGGAAGAACTGGGTCACCCTCAACATCGGCTGCGCCCTGATCTACGCCAGCGTCTACATCGAGAAGGGCATGGGCCTCATCATCCCCGGCCTCACCCCGGACCCGCTGGGGGAGATCTACGTCTACACCCCCTCCCTCACCGAACTCCTGGTGGCGGCGGGGATCTTCGGGGTCGGCTTCCTGGTGTTCACCCTGATGCTCAAGGTGGCGGTGCCGATCATGCTGGGGGAGATGACCATCCCCTCCGACTAGGACGGCAGAAACCTTCCCCAGCACCCCGGCTGCTCCTCGGGCTGCGGCCAGGCCTGGCGCCCGTTCACGAACACCTTGGCGATCCCCTCGGCCGGCAGCCGCGGCTCCTCGTAGGTGGCGCGGTCCCGCACCCGGTCCGGATCGAACAGCACCAAGTCGGCGAAGGCGCCCTCCCGCACCCGGCCCCGGTCCGTCAGGCCGAACACCTCGGCCGGCAGCGAGGTCATCTTGCGGACCGCTTCCTGGATGGGGAACAGGCCCCGGTCCCGGGAATACGCCCCCAGCACGCGGGCGAAGGCGCCCCACAGCCGGGGGTGGGGATGCTGGTCGTTGGGCAGGCCGTCGGAACCGACCATGCACCGGTCCCAGGCCAGGAACCGGCTCACGTCGGCCTCGTCCATGTGGAAGTACACGGCCCCGGCTGGCTGCAGCCGGCGGATGGCTTCGGCCTGGGGGCAGCCCCAGCCGGCGGCGATCTGGTCCAGGTCGCGGCCGTTGGCTTCCGGGTGGGGCAGGGACCAGGCCACCAGCACCCGCCGGGAATGGGCCACGGAGACCGGGTCCAGGACGCTGGAACCGGCGGTGTAGGGGTAGGTGTCGATGGCGAAGGGGATGCCGGCGCCCTCCCGCTGGTAGATCTCCATGAGTTCGGCGCTCCGGCCCCGGTTGGCGACACCCGCCACCTTCTGGTGGGAGAGCACCAGGAACGCCCCGGAACGGGCGGCGCACAGGAGGGCTTCCCGCACCGCGTCCGCCACGCCGTCATACTCGTCCCGGATGTGCATGCACAGCCGGCCGCCCCGGGCGGTCGCGGCCCGGGCCAGGGCCACCACCTCGGCGGTGTCGGCCCCGCAGTTGGTGGGGTAGGACAGGCCGCAGCTCAGCCCGGCCGCGCCGGCGTCCATGGCCGCCGCCACCTCCTCGGCCATGGCCTGGACCTCCTGGGCGGTGGCCGCCCGGCCATAGTCCTCCAGGTGCCGCACCCGCAGGGTGCCGTGGCCCACCAGGGCCGCCACGTTCAAGGCCAGGGGCGCGGCCCGGAGGGCTTCTACATACTGGGCGAAGCGGTCGAAGCGGAACACGGTCCGGTCCCCCAGGAGGTTGAGCGGGGGTGGCGGAGTCCAGGCCTCACTGCGGGGGGCCAGGCCGAGGGGGGCCAGGCTGATGCCGCAGTTGCCCACCACCACGCTGGTGACGCCCTGGCTGAGCTTGGCCTCGCTGGCGGACCGCTGGAACACGGCCTGGTCATCGTGGGAATGCACGTCGATGAACCCGGGGGCCAGCACCAGGCCGGCGGCGTCCAGGCTGGCGGCGCCGACGGCCGGGCCCAGCGGGCCCACGGCGGCGATCCGGTCGCCCAGCACGCCCACGTCGGCGCGGAAGGGCGGCGCGCCCGTGCCGTCCAGCACCATCCCGTTGCGGATGATCAGGTCAAAGGGTGGCTGGCTTGCGCTCATGCTTGGCTCCCGGGGCCCGGTGGGCGGGATCGCTGGTTTCGACTATCATGATAGCGGTCCGAGAAGCGCTGCGAGACGTCCCCTCCGTCCCAGGCTCGGCACCCGCTCCATGGTTGCAACGGCGCTTACCCGACTGAATCCGATGGGTTTGATTGACGGGTAAGTCCACCACTGGCACCATTCTTCAGCTCATCCCCCCAGGAGTATTCCGTGAGCGCAACGACGAACAATGAAAATCGCATAGCCGATCCGTCCCTGGCCCCCTGGGGCCGGCGGGAGATGGCCATCGCCGAAACCGAGATGCCCGGCCTCATGGCGATCCGGGAGGAATATGCCGCCGCCCAGCCCCTGCGCGGGGCCCGCATCGCCGGGTCGCTGCACATGACCATCCAGACCGCGGTGCTGATCGAGACCTTGAAGGCGCTGGGCGCCGAGGTGCGCTGGGCCTCCTGCAACATCTTCTCCACCCAGGACCACGCCGCGGCCGCCATCGCCGAGGGCGGCACCCCGGTGTTCGCCTACAAGGGCGAATCCCTGGCCGACTACTGGGCCTTCACCCACGAGATCTTCGCCTTCCGGGAAGGCACCGCCAACATGATCCTGGACGACGGCGGCGACGCCACCCTGCTGGTACACAAGGGCGTCGAGTTCGAGAAGGCGGGCAGTGTGCCCGACCCCTCCACGGCCGACTCCGAGGAGTTCGAGGTCGTCCTGACCGTGCTGGCCCGCAGCCTGGCCGAGGACCAGGGTCGCTGGACGTCGATCGCCAACGAGATCAAGGGCGTCACCGAGGAGACCACGACCGGTGTGCACCGCTTGGTCGACATGGCCAGGAAGGGCGAGCTCCTCTTTCCCGCCATCAATGTGAACGACTCGGTCACCAAG
>PLUC01000266.1 GCA_003165415.1 Holophagaceae bacterium | reverse complement strand
CCGGGCTCTGCCCGGACATGGAGTGGGGGAGTCTGAGGGGATCCCACGCCTGCGTAGGATTAGAGCGCACCTTGCTCCCGGGCGGTCCCCCCTCAGTCATAGTTCACATCCCCAGCCGCTGGCCCAGGGCCAGCCGCTCGTTCTTGAAGTCGGGGGCGTCCACCGCCTGCCTGAGGGTCTCCCGGGCCGGGGCGCTCTGGCCCAGGCGGGACTGGCAGGTGGCGCGCATGAGGGTCACCCAGCCGCGGTTCGCCGGCTGGGGGTTGAGCGGGTAGCGGGCCAGGGCGCCGCGCCAATCCCCGGTGCGGACCCTCAGGTCCCCGGCGAGGATGGCCAGGGGCTCCCGGTCGGGACCCTTCTCCGGGGCGCGGGCCAGCCAGGCGTCCACTTCCCTGAGCCGGGCCGCCGGGGTCTCCCCTTTTTCGGGCGGACGGTTCAGGTAGGCCAGCAGGCCCTGGATGCGCTCGGGACCGGCGCTGGCCTTGGCCAGGGCGGCCCGGGCCAGGGGCCAGTCATGCAGGGCCAGTTCCGCCTGGGCCCGCACCAGGCTTTCCGCGGGCGTCTCGCCCTTGCCCGGGAGGAGGTCCAGGGCGCCCCTGGGATTGGCTCCGGAAGCGGTTCCGTCCAGGGCCGCCTTGAGCAGGGCGGGCCGCTCCCTGGGCGGGGCGAGGCGCAGGATGGCCTGGGTGGCCTCGGGCAGCCCGCCCAGGGCCAGGCGCCGGGTCAGGCCCAGGCGCTGGTCGGGGGTGAGGCAGAGGATGCCCTCCTCATCCAGGTACGGCAGCAGGGGGGTCCACTCGTGCCGGTCCAGGAGCTCCTGGGTCCACTTGCGCATGGCTTCGGCGCGCAGCTCGTCGCCCTGGGCCCGTTCGGGCGGGGGCGGGTGCTGGGCCCGGAACTGGGCCGCGATGTCCATGGCATCCTGCCAGTGGCCCTGCCGGAGGGCGATCCGCCCCTTGGCCAGGAGCGCCTGGCGGGCCGGCCCTTCCTTCAGGGCGCCCTTCTTCAGTGCGGCCAGGAGGGCCTGGGCGGAGGGGTACTCGTCCGCGACCTTGCCGGGCAGGCGGCCATCGGTGAGCAGGGTGGCCAGGGCCAGCCGGGCCTCGTCGGCCTCCGGGGCGGCCGGGCTGGACTGGATCAGGCTCTGGAAGCCCTGGGCGGCGCCCTGGGCGTCGCCGGTGGCGCCCAGCAGCTTGGCCCAGTCCAGGTCCATGCGCGCGGTCCGGGGACCGCCGGGGAACATCTGGTGGTAGTCCTTGAGGGTGGCTTCGGCCTCGCTCTTCTGCTTGCCGGCGCAAAGGGCCTCCATCATGCCCACCAGCCCCCTTTCGCTGGGTTTGCCCATGCCCAGGGGCTTCAGGGATTTCACGATGGGGATGCCTTCCAGGGCCCGCCCCTCCTCGGCCAGGCACCAGAGCAGGAGCTCCTGGCCCCGGCGCTGGGATTCGGCCGGAAGGTCGGCGTCCAGCGCCTTGTGCAGGCGGGATTCCGCTTCCTGGAAGCGCTTGTGCTCGACCGCGGACTCGGCCATGATCACCTGGCCTTCGCCCAGGTAGGGCGATCGCGGCCAGCCCTGCTCCAGCTTGTGGAAGGTGGCGGCGGCCTGGGCCGTCCGGCCCAGGCGGTCCTCCAGCAGGCCCTGCACCCCCAGGACCAGTTCCCGCTCCGCCGCAAGGCTGGACTTGAAATGGTGGATCTGCAGGCGCTGGAGCACCTCGGCCTGGAACCGCGGGTCGTTGGAGGCCATGGCGCTCCGGGCCAGGGCCTCGGTCTGGGCATCGGTGAGCCGGGCCTCGGACCCGGCCTGACGGGCCGCCAGAGCCGGGGTCGGCAGCAGCAGAAGCAGGGTGGAGAGAATCAGCGTCTTCACGTGAGCCATTTTGACAGGAGGCTCTTCTTCGCCGCCTCGAATTCCTCATCGGTGAGCTGGCCCCGGAGGTGGAGGGCGGCGAGGTCGTGCAGTTCCTTCAGGTCCTTGCGGCTGACCTCGGCGGGCTCCGGGGTCATGACCTGGGCCAGCATCTCCATGCGCCCCTGGAGGGTCTCCATGGCCTCCAGCCGCTGGGTGAGGTCGCGCACCTTGGCCTTGAGCGCGTCCCGTTCCACCACCAGGTTGGTGCGCTCCACGATGCGCCGGAGGGTCTGGCGGAACGATTCCAGCTGCAGGGGCTTGTTCACCATGCCGTAGGCGCCCTGGTCCATGGCCTCGGTGGCCTCCCGCAGGGTGCCGAACCCGCTGAGCACCAGCACGGTGCAGCTGGGATTGAGCTCCAGCGCCGAGCGCAGGACGTCCATGCCGGATTTTCCGGGCATGACCATGTCGGTGAGCACCAGTTCGAAGGGCGGCTGGGCCTGACGCAGGATGGCCTCGGCCGCTTCCCCCGAATCGGCGCAGGTCACCAGGAACCCTTCAGTGCCCAGCAGTTCCCGCAGGGTGTCCAGGAGCAGCGGATCGTCATCCACCAGCAGGAGGCGCTGGGGCGGCAGGTGGGCTGGGATGATGGGTGGCGGCACGGGTGTCCCCTCAGAGGACATATAATGTTTCGGTCGGATTGTAAGTTTCACCAACTTCTTTTTCCAAAACTGGCTGGGAATTGGTCTAGGCTGCTTTTTTCAGGTGGTAGACATAGGCCAGAACCTGGGCCACGGCCTGGTACAGCTCGGAGGGGATGGGCTTGTCCAGGTTGACGTTGTGGTAGATGGCCCGGGCCAGGGGCGGGTTCTCCACGACCACCACGCCGGTGACCCGGGCCCGCTCCTTGATCTTCAGGGCCAGGTGGTCGACCCCCTTGGCCACCAGCACCGGGGCCAGGGTGTGCGGATCATACTTAAGGGCCACGGCGAAGTGGGTGGGGTTGGTGATGACCACCGAGGCCTTGGGCACCTGGGTCAGGATCCGGCGCATGGCGCTGGCCATGAGGATGCGCTTCTGGCGGCCCTTCACTTCCGGGTTGCCGTCGGCGTCCCGGGCCTCGTCCTTGACCTCCTGCTTGGTCATCATCATGCCCTTCTCGAAGGCGTGGCGCTGGTACAGGACGTCGGCGCCGGCCACCACGATCATGAGCAGCATGATGTTCCGGTAGAGGATGAACAGGGTCTCCCGCATGTAGGCCAGGGCCTGGCTCATGGAAAGGTACATGGTGGAGAGGATGACCGGCATCCGCGGCGAGATCACCACCCAGGCCATCCAGGCGATGATGGCGAACTTGGCCAGGCTCTTGAACACCTCGATCACCGACCGGGCCGAGAACAGACGCTTGAAGCCATTGGCCGGGTTGATCTTGCTGAACTTCGGCATGATCCGCTTGGGGTTGAAGGCGAAACCATGCTGGAACGCCTGGTTGCCCAGGGCCAGCAGCCAGTTCGCCGCCAGGAAGGGCAGCAGCAGCTTCGCCAGGATCGAAAGGATGTCCATGGCCAGGGATTGCAGGTTGCCCTGGGAGATGTAGCCGACCTGTCCGGTCTTGCGCAGGAAATAGGCCGTGGTTTGCACCAGGAGCCCCACGGTGGCGGTGCCCAGGATGGTGAACATGAACAGGTTGCCCCAGAGCATGATGGTGCAGTCCAGATCCTGCAGCCTCAGCAGGGAGCCCTGGTCCTTGGCCTTCTGCCTTCGTTTGGGTGACGCTTTCTCGGTTTTTGAGGGATCGGCCATGGTTCAGCTCAGGAAGCGGAGCGCGGTTCGGGGGACGTCTTCCAGCATCGGGCGGATCCAGGCCGAGAACTCCCGCAGGAGGATGCCGAGCACGGTGAGGCCCACGCCGATCTTGATGGGGAAGCTGAGCTGGATGAGCTGGAGCTGGGGCATGTACTTGCCGGAAATGCCCTCCATCACGTCGATCAGGAACAGGGTGAGGATGACCGGGAAGGCCAGCTGGAAGCCCCGGACCATGATCAGCCCCATCTGGGCCACCAGGGCCAGGGGGTGGAGCGGCAGGCCCTGGCCGATGGGCAGGATCCGGTAGCTTTCCACCAGGGCCAGGATCATCTGGTGGTACAGCCCGGAGACCAGGATGAAGATCATCGTCAGCTGGGTCAGCAGGGCGCCGGAGACCGAGACCGGATGGGCGCTCACCGGGTCCAGGAACTGCACGAAGGCATAGCCCATCTGGGTATCCATGAGCTGCCCGGCGAACGCCACGGTGTCGATGACCAGGGCCACGCACAGGCCCATGACGATGCCCGCCGCCAGTTCGGTCACCAGGAGCCCGGCCAGCTGGTAGATCCCGTCGGGCAGCTCCCGGGGCGGGGGTACCACCGGCGCCAGCACCAGCGCGAACATGACCACCAGGGCCACCCGGATCATCAGCGGAACCCGGGTCTGGCCGAAGCCCGGCATGGAGGCCATGAGCCCGGTCATGCGCACCAGGGTCAGCATCCAGATCAGCACCCGGACCTGAGTGAAGGCCCAGACGGCGGGGCTCTGCAGCGGGGACGGCATCAGTTCAGCCGGGTGACGACGTCGTTGAAACTGGTGAACATGCGGGTCGCGAATGCCACCATCACCCGCATCATCCAGGGGAAGCTGACCACCACCACCAGCATCACCGCCATCACCTTGGGCACGAACGCCACGGTCTGGTCCTGCAGGCTGGTCACCACCTGGAACACCGACACCGACAGGCCGACGATCATGGACACCGCCAGGGCAGGGGCGGCCACCGACAGGGCGGTCTTCAGGGCCTCCCGGGCCAGGTCGATGATGATGAGTTCGTTCATGGTTGCCCCCTAGCTGTAGCCCCGCACCAGCGAGCCGACGATGAGGTACCATCCGTCCACCAGGACGAACAGCAGGATCTTGAAGGGCAGGGAGATCACCACCGGCGGCAGCATCATCATGCCCATGCTGAGGAGGATGGAGGCCACCACCATGTCCACGATCAGGAACGGCAGGAAGATCATGAAGCCGATCTCGAAGGCGGTCTTGAGCTCGGAGATGAGGAAGGCCGGCATCAGCACTTCCAGGCCCAGGTCGGCCTTGGTCTGGGGCGCCGGGGTCTTGGAGATGCTCAGGAACAGCGAGATGTCCCGCTTGCGGGTGTGCTTGAGCATGAACACCTTCAGCGGCGCGGCGGCCTTGGTCATGGCCTGGTCCACGGTGAGCTCGTTGTGGTTGAGCGGCTGCAGCACGGTCTGGTTGATTTCCCGGCCCACCGGGGCCATGACGAAGAAGGTCAGCACCAGGGCCAGGCTGATGAGCACCTGGTTGGACGGGGTCTGGGTGGTGCCCATGCCCTGGCGCACGAAGCCCAGGACGATGATTATCCGGGTGAAGCAGGTGGTGGTGAGGAGGATGGTCGGGGCCAGGGTCAGGGCCGTGAGCAGGAGCACCGCCTGGAGGGTGGCGCTGAGGGCCGGGCCCTGGGGGGTCTTGCCGAAATCGATGGTCACGCTGGGCAGGGCCGCGCCCTGGGCGTGCAGGGCCGCCCCGGCGCAGGCCGCCAGGAGCAGGAGGACCAGCAGGCGCCTCATGACTGCTCCCGTTTCAGCATCGCTTCCATGTCCCGCACCGCCATGGGGGTGGTGAGGTTCACCTGCTGTTCCAGCGTCTGCTCGAACCCTGGCGTGCCGCCGTCCGGTTCCAGGCGGGTCATGAGGTTCACCCCCTGGGGGCTCAGGGCCACCAGGAAGCGCTCGTCGTCCACCCTCAGGATCGAGACGAAGCGCCGGTCGCCCAGGGCCAGGGTCTCCTCCACCTTCATGCGGGTGCCACCGCTGCCCGGCAGTCTGTTGGCGCCCCACCGGCGGAAGGCCCAGAGCCCGCCCACCGCCAGCCCCGAAACCAGCACCAGGGAGCCCAGGGCGCGCCAGCCGGAAGGTCCCGACGGGGTGGGCGCGGCCGTCTGCGTCGGTTTCCCGTCATCCAGGGCCAGCGGCGCCTGCAGTTCGCGCTCCGAGGCACTGGGCGCGGTGGCCAGCGGCGCCTGGGCCAAGGCCCCGAAACTCATCCCCAGCAGGGCTCCCAGCAAGATTAGGCGGTTCAGCGACACGACGGACTCCCGACACTCCGCCAGCAAGGGTGCGACGGGCGTGCCAGAGTCCTGGGTCTACGTATTGATCCGTGTCCCAGACTCTCTCCAGGGTCGGAGGACGGAAGTGCCCGATGGTCAGCCCAGAAGGATGTTCAGCTTGCCACCCAGGATCGCCACCATGGATCCCCATTGGAGGGTGGAAGCCTCCCGGTAGTGTCCGCCCTCCAGGCGCAGCAGGAGACCCACCCGGTCATCAGGGTCGACGATCAAGTATTCAGGTACTCCGGCGGCTTCGTAGCATTGCCGTTTGGTCCAGAGATCGCGCCTCACCGTCGAAGGGCTGAGGATTTCGCAAACCAGGCTGGGAACCCCGAAGATCCCTCGCGCCTCGGCGAGCGAGGACTGGTCGCAGACCAGCACCAGGTCCGGCTGGTAGACGCTTTCCTGGCCGGGCAGGTACAGGTCGATGGGTGCCGCGAAGACTTCGCATCCGCCACCGCCCGATTGCCGCTTGGCCTCCTCCAGCGCGTTGAAGATCGCGGCGAACAGCCGACCGCTGACGCGTTGGTGCTCAAGGCTCGGGGCGGGGGTCATGTCGTAGGGGACGCCGTGGATGAGTTCCCAGCGCCCTTCCCAGGTCTTCCAGTCTTCCTTTGTGTATCCAGGATGTTTCAGCTCTGGAAGGCTCATACCGTCTCCCTGGCCTCATATTACTCGACATGAGGGACCATGCCAGCATGGACCCTTGAACCTTCGAAGGCACCGCCCCGGCTCGGGTGGCCCGGAATAGTGCTGGGGCGGGGCGGGACTGAGGTGATAAGGTTGCGTTTTCACTTGGAATGTCCATGGGCGAGTTCCTAGAAATCATTGAGCGTCTGGAGTGCCTTTCGGCACCGGTGGTGCTGGCGACGCTGCTCAAGGTGAACGACGATTCCGGCCAAGTCCGGGCCGGGGCCAGGCGGATCCTGGAGAGTGCTCCGGGCGAGGGTTTGGAGGAGGCGGCGGAGGGGGTGCTGGTGAGCGGAAGGCCCCTGGTTATCACCGGGGAACCGGGTGGGTGGCCGGGTGCCGCGGCGATCCTGCTGGAGCGGGTGGTCCCTGGCAGGCTGCCGCCCTGGATGCACCTCGGCGCCCAGGCGGCGCGCCGCGCGGGGACCTGCGTCCTGGCCACGGTGGGGGTGGTGGAGGGGCCCGTCCCGTACGCGGTGGGGGACCGGTTCGTCTACGACGAGCGCAACCACGGGCTGCTGCCCATGGACGGGCGCTTCTCCCTGGACCTCCAGCGCGGCTGCCAGAAGGTCCGGGAGGCCGGCCAGCCCCGGTGGCAGCGGTTCGACCTGCAGGGCGGGTCCCTGGGCGTCTGCCTGGAGCCGCTCGCCTTCGCGGGACAGCCATGAGCATCCCGGCGGTCATCCTCGCGGCGGGGGCCTCGCGCCGGCTGGGCCGGCCCAAGCAGCTGGTGGAATTGGGGGGGGAATCCCTGCTGCGCCGGACCGTCCGCGCGGCCCTGGCGGGGTGCGCTCAGGTGCTGGTGGTGGTGGGGTCCCGGGCTGAGGAGATGGCGGCCAATTTGGCCGGGCTGCCGGTGACCCTCGTCGCCAACGACGCCTGGGAGGAGGGGATGGCCTCCTCCATCCGGGCTGGAATCCGGGCGCTGCCGGCCGGGGCGGAAGCGGCGCTGTTCCTGGTCTGCGACCAGATCGCGGTGGACGGGGCGCTGGTGCTCCGGCTGCTGGAGGCCCGGCGGGCCCGCCCGGACGCCGTTGTGGCCTGCGGCTACTCCGGCACCCGGGGGATCCCGTCGGTGTTCCCCGCCTGGTGCTTCCCCGAACTGCTGGACCTGCGCGGCGACCGGGGCGCCCGGGGGCTGCTGTCCGGAGCGGCCGTGGAGGTGGTCCCGTTCCCGGAAGGGGATACGGACGTGGACTGCCCGGAGGATCTGCCCCCCGAGCCCGGCGGCGGCTGAGGGTCCCGGGTGGCGGGCGGTGCCGCGCTTCTGTATGAATTATTTTTAACCATCAGGCTGATCCTCTTGCCGGAATGGGTGCAGCTCAGGAAGGTGCCGTATATCAATCCCAAAACAGGCAGAAGGATGGCTGTGGCTGCTGCATCGATCCAGGTCATGGTCGGGCCTCCGGTTTAATGTGCGGAGGAGAACCGATAAGTTTTATATAAATTTATCATACTAAATCCCGCCAGCACTGATCCCGGATGCCCCCGCCCAGGAGCGGCGTTGCCGGTATTCCCCTGAAGCACCGGGGTGGAGGCCGGGATCCTGCGGCCCGCCTGGCGGCGATACGCTCGGTTTCCGCCCGAAGACGGGCCCCGGGAAGCAGGGTACCGGATCGGGTCAGCCGTCTTCCCCTTTTAACCTTGAACAGCGGAGACCTTGTGGTATTGTTTCCAATAAATATCCCTAGTTTCATAGCTTGATTAAGTTCCAGCGGCGCCTTGACCGCGCTGAACCCAGCCTCGGTCGCCGCTGGTTCGGGTCCGGAATCGATCGCGGTCTGGATGAAGTAGGGGCCTCGCCATTAAAACGTCGCGGCCCCTGACGAAGGCCCTCAGGATCCCCGCCTGCGGCGCGTTGCGTTTTTTCTCATGGTTTTTCCCCGGCATTCAGGGGAGTATCTCTTCGTCGAACCCAGGCCATTGATTTTGCATTGGAGAACCCGTGCAGATCCTCATCGTCCACGCCCACGAAGAGCACCATTCCTTCAACGCCGCCATGAAGAACCTCGCCGTCGCCACCCTGGAGGAACAGGGCCATCGGGTGGTGGTGTCGGACCTGTACGGGATGAAGTTCAAGGCGGTGGCTGACGGGGAGGACTTCCTGGAGCGCCGGGACAAGAGCTACCTGAAGCGGCAGATGGAGGAGAAGGCTGCCATGGAGCTGGGCACCCTGGCCCACGACATCGTCATCGAGCAGCAGAAGCTCCTGGCCGCGGACCTGGTGATCCTGCAGTTCCCGCTGTGGTGGTTCGGGCTGCCGGCCATCCTCAAGGGCTGGGTGGACCGGGTCATGACCATGGGCTTCGCCTACGGCGCCGGCATGCGCTACGACCAGGGCGGGCTGAAGGGGCGCCGGGCCATGCTCGCCCTCACCACCGGCGGGCCGGAGAGCACCTACACGGATACGGGCATGAGCGGCTCCATGGACCAGATCCTGTTTCCCATCCAGCACGGCATTCTCTACTTCTGCGGCCTGCAGCCGCTGCCGCCGTTCGTGGCCTACGGACCCGCGCACCAGAGCGACGAGCAGCGGCGGGCGGAGCTGGCCCGCTACCACCAGCGCCTGCTCGCCCTGGATACCCTGGAACCCCTGCCGTTCCACCCCCTGGCCCACTACGACGAGCGGGGCCAGCTCAGGCCGGAATGGCTCACTTGATGACGAAATTGCGGGCCTTCAGGAGATTGCCCACCGACACCTCCAGCTGGGTGACGGCGGTGGCGTAGTTGATCTGCGCCTGGGTCTCGGCGGCGCGGGCCGCGTCCAGGTTGGTCATGTCCTGGAGCACGTTGAAGTTGGTGGACATGCCGTTGTCGAACTTCTTCTGCTCGGCCTCGAGGGTCTTCTCCTGCAGGTAGCGGGTCTTCTCGGCGGCCTTCACGCCTTTTTCGGTGGCGTCGATGTTGCGCACCGCGGTGCGCACCTGGAGGATGACGCTCAGTTCCTGGTTGCGCAGGTTGAGCTCGCTGCTCCGCAGGTTGGCCCGGGCGATGGACAGGTTGCCCTTGGCGGTGCGGTTCTCGAGGGGCATGAGGAACTTGAGCCCCACGGTATAACCGGGGTACTTGGCGCCGGCCAGATCCGAGTTCACTGAGTTGAGGCTGGTATAGTTATCCGAGGAGCCGTTGTAGGCGACGAAGGCGTTGAGTTGGGGCAGCACCTTGTTCTTGGCGACGGTCAGTTGGATGTCATTGACATCCTTGGTGATCCGGGCGCCCTTGAGCTCCACCCGGCGATCCAGGGCCATCTTTACGGCATCCTCTTCATTGAGCTGGATGTGGCTGAGGGTGGGGCCGTCGGTGAGTTCCAGGGAGGCGGGGCGTTCGGAGTTGGGGTAGAGGTCGCGGATCAGGGTGTCCTTGGCGTTGTCCAGCGCGGCCTGGGCGGAGATGATGTTCTGCTCGGCCTGGGCCACCTGGGCTTCGGCGGCGGTGACGTCCAGGGGGGCCATGGTGCCGACCTTGAGCCGGATGTTGTTCTCGTCCAGCTGCTTCTGTGCCAGCTTCAGGGCGATCTGGTTGTTGATGAGGCTCTTCTGGGCGTAGACCACGGCCCAGTAGTCGGTTTCGGTGGAGGCCACCAGGTTGATGATGGCCAACTGGAAGGTGTAATCGGCGGATTCGGCATTCTTCTTGGCGATGACCACGGGGGCGTCGGTCACGTCCGTGCCGAAGTTCTGCAGCAGGCTCTGGGTATAGGTGGCGGTGAAGGCGCCAGTGTAGGGGTTACCGGTGGTGCCATATAGGTTGCCCGGGTTGTAGTAGTTGTAGATCGTGCCCTGCCGGGCCGAATAGAGGGGAGAATAATTGAGATCGAGGTTCCCGCCCCACTCGAAATTCTTGTTGAGATCGCCGGTGAGGCTGCGGTTGTAAGTGGTATAGGTCTGCTTGTAGGAAGGGCCGCCCGTGATCAGGGGACCGGAGGCGGCGGTGTCCAGCTTCTGGTCCTGCCCGGTGGCGGCCAGGTTCCAGTCGAAAACGCCTTGGCTCACCGGGATGCCGGCATCGGTGACCACCCGGGCCTGCTGGGCGATATCCACCTGCAGGTTGTACTGCAGGGAGGTCTGCAGGGCTTCCCGCAGGCTGAGCCGCTTGACCTGGGTGGACAGGGGGGTCTGGCCGCTGGCGAGATTCTGGACGGGTTGCGGGGCCTGGGCCGCGAGGCCGCAGGCGACCAGAAGCATTGGGACCATGGATGCTCGAACCATTACCACTCCTTGCTATTGCAGATTGAAAACAACCCCATGGGAGAAAAGATCGTCCGGGACCGGAAAAGGTTGAGCGGCAACTACCGCGCGGGCTGGCACAGCCTGCGGCCCAGGAGGTCCAGGGCGGCCTTGGAGCCTTCCCATATCATGAGTTCGCGCGCTTCCTCGAACCCGCACCAGCGGTATTCGGTGTGCTCGTCCAGGGCAAGCCGGACCTGGGCCTCGGGGGACACCTCCAGGTGGAAGCAGATCTCCGTGTTGAAGCGCGGCGCCCCGGCGGGCAGGCCCAGGATCCGGGGGTCCATCCAGAAGGTGTGGCTGAAGTCCAGGGAGGTGAGGGATCCGGTCAGGCCGGTCTCTTCCAGCAGCTCCCGGTGGGCGGCGGCTTCGGCGGTCTCCCCGGGCTCCAGCATGCCGGTGACGCTGGACCACCACAGGCCCTGGTCGGGCCGGCGCAGCATGACCAGGAGCTCCGGGCCGTCCGGGCCGGGCCGCCAGGTGAGGGCGGAGACGCTGCGGCTGGGCGGCGGCGTGGCCAGGGACTCCCAGCCCAGCAGCTGGGCCATGTGCCCCTGCAGCCGGTCCGCGGCCTGGTCCCAGGTGGGGGCGCCGTCGCCCAGCAGGGACTTGAGCGAGCAGACGCCCTTGTCGGTGATGCCGCAGGGGGTAATCCAGCGGAAGTGGGCCAGGTCCGGGGCTACGTTGAAGGCGATGCCGTGGGTGGTGATCCACCGGTGCAGGTGCAGGCCCAGGGCGCCCAGCTTCTCCAGGCCGCGCGGGGTCTCCACCCAGATGCCCGGGAAGCCGTGCAGGCGCTGTGCCGTCACCCCGAAATCGGCGGCGGTGCGGATCATGGCCTCTTCCAGCCCGCGCACCAGCCGGCCCACATCCTCCCGGCCGCCCTGCAGGTTGCAGATGGGGTAGACCACGATCTGCCCGGGGCCGTGGTAGGTGACCTGGCCGCCCCGGTCGGTGTCGAACACCTCCACCCCCCGCTCCCGCAGGAACCCGTCGGCCACGTGGATGTCCTGGCGGGTGGCGTTCCGGCCCAGGGTGAAGACCGGGTTGTGCTCCAGGATCAGGATCTGGTCCGGCTGGCCGCCTGCGGCCACGAAGGCCGCCATGCCCTGCTGCATGCGCAGTCCGGCGGCGTAGAGCACATGCCCCAGGCGCCGGATCTGGGTGGGTCTGGGGGAGGTGAAACCGATTTGGACCATGATGGACAGCCTATCATTCAAACGCGAGTTCGTCGTCGGCCAGCGCCTTCTCGGTCTGCGCCAGGCGGAAGGCCTGCAGCCGCCCGCGCAGGGGCGCGTCCTCCAGGGCCAGGATGGCGGCGGCCAGGAGCGCGGCGTTCACCGCGCCCGCCTTGCCGATGGCCAGCGTGCCAACCGGGATGCCCGCGGGCATCTGCACCGTGGCCAGCAGGGCGTCCATTCCGTCCAGGGCCCAGCCTTTCATGGGCACGCCCAGCACCGGGAGCAGGGTCTTGCCGGCGCAGACGCCGGCCAGGTGCGCGGCCCCGCCGGCGGCGGCGATGAGCACCTTGAGCCCGCGGGATTCGGCGGTCTGGCAGTAGGCCAGCACCTTGTCCGGGGTCCGGTGGGCCGAGGCCACGTGGGCCTCGAACGGAATCCCCAGGGCCTGCAGCGTGCGCGCGGTCTCCTGCATGGTTCCCCAGTCCGACTTCGAGCCCATGAGAATGCCGACGGTGGGGGAATCGCTGTTCATGAAGTCTCCTGGATTGGCTGGCACTCCATGATAGCGCGGCCCAATTGCAGGAACCCGCGCGAGCGGCCAAGATACCAGCCATGAGCAGCCATCCGCCCGAGGCCAGCCGGAACCCGATCCCGCCGCTGCGGGTGGCGGTGGCCGGGGGCGGGGCCGCGGGCATGATCGCTGCCTGGAGGGCGGCCGGACTGGGCCATGCGGTGACCCTGCTGGAAGCCAACGAGCGCCTGGGCACCAAGATCCTCATCAGCGGCGGCGGCAAGTGCAACATCACCCACGCCGGCCCGGTGCCGGAGCTGCTGCGGGCCTTCCCCCCGGCCCAGGCCCGGTTCCTGCGCCCGGGCCTGCACGAGTTCGACAACGCCGAGGTTCTGGAGCTGCTGCGCCGGGAGGGGGTGGTCACCCAGGCCCGGGACAACGGCCGGGTGTTCCCCCTGGACCGGCCCGGCTCAGCCGCCCTGGTGACGGCGGCGTTCGAGGCGCTGGTGCGGCGCGCCGGGGTGGCGGTGCGGCTGGGGGCGCGGGTGGCGGCGCTCCAGGGCGCCCGGCCCCGGCTGGAGGCTCTGGTGCTGGCCGGCGGCGAGCGGCTGGAGGCGGACCGGTTCATCCTGGCCACCGGCGGGGCCAGCTATCCCCGCACCGGCACCCGGGGCGAGGTCCTGGGCTGGCTGGCGGCCCTGGGGGTGCCGGTGACGCCCTGGTTCCCCGCCCTGGCCCCGATCCCGCTGCGCCGCCCAAGGCCGGCCTGGGAGGGCGTCGCCCTGCGCGGCGGGGCCCTGCAGCTGCGGGCGGGCCCCGGTGGCAAGCTGCTGGCGGCACACACCGGGGACATCCTGTTCACCCGGGCCGGGATTTCCGGCCCCGCGGCGCTGGAGCTGAGCCGCGCCGTGGAGGCGGCCCGCAGGTCGGGGGAAGCCTGGCTGGGCTACGCCATCGCCAACCAGGGCGAGGCCCCGCTGGAGGCCGAGCTGCTGGACCTGCAGGGCGGCAACCCGCACCTGGCGGCCCGCACCTGGTTGCAGCGCTGGCTGCCGGAGCGGCTTTGCGGGCCGGCCCTGGAGGAAGCGGGCCTGCCCGCGGACCAGCGCATGAACGACCTGCCCCGGGCCGGACGCAAGGCCCTGCTGGCGCTGGTGCTAGCCTTCCCGCTGGGGGAACCGGGGCCGGTGGACCTGGAGCGGGGCGAGGTGAGCGCCGGGGGCGTGCGCCTGGAGGCGGTGGAGCCCCGCACCATGGCGCTGAAGGGCTGGGACAACCTGAGGGTCTGCGGGGAGCTGCTGGACATCGACGGGCCGGTGGGGGGCTACAACCTCCAGGCGGCGTTCAGCACGGGCTACCTGGCCGGTTGCCAATATGACTGAGGGGATGCAACGCATGCGTTGCATCCCCTGCAGTTTGGACTTTTCGTCCGG
>PLUC01000167.1 GCA_003165415.1 Holophagaceae bacterium | reverse complement strand
TCCAATTGCTGAACCTGGTCATCCATGCAGATTCCCAGTTCCTCCAGGCACGCGAACACCCGTTGCGCTTCGTCCAGGTCCTCTTCCAGCCGGGCTTCCGGCCTGCCGTGATCACGGTAGGCGTCCAAGGTCGCCGGTGGAGCCGTGTTGACGGTATCCGGACCAATGAGGGCTTCGATATATTTCACATCGCTGTAGGCGGGATTCTTGGTGCCGGTGCTGGCCCAGAGCAGCCGTTGAGCTCGGACACCGGCCCTGTCCAGAGCCGGCAGACGTTGACTGCTGAAGGTTTCCTTGAAGAATTTGTAAGCGAGTTTGGCACTGGCGATGGCCGTTTGGCCATGCGCCTGCCTAGCCAGTTTCATGGTTCGGCCTCCCTGTGCAGCCATGACTTCCAACATCGGATCGAGTTTGGCATCGATGCGGCTCAGGAAGAAGCTCGCCACCGAAGCCACCCCCCGGACCGGTTTGCCCTGGGCATTGCGCGCTTCTATGCCGGCGATGAAGGCTTCCGCCACCTGCCGGTAGCGGGCCAAGCCAAACAGCAAGGTGACGTTGACATTGATGCCTTCGCTGAGCAGCCGGCGGATGGCCGGCAGTCCTTCTTTGGTGCCGGGCACCTTGATCAGGACGTTGGGCCGGTCCAGGGCCGCCCACAGGCGGCGGGCTTCCTTGACGGTGCCTTCGGTGTCGCGGGCCAGGTGCGGATTGACCTCCAGGCTCACATAGCCGTCGTGGCCGTCGGTCTTCTCATACACCGGGAGGAAGACGTCCGCGGCGCTCCGCATGTCCTCCTGGCTGAGCGTCTCATAGATCTCCGGGACCTTCTTGCCCTCATGGGCCATGGCCCCGATGGCCTGGTCATAGCATTGGCTCTCGCCGATCGCCTTTTCGAAGATGGCCGGATTGGAGGTCATCCCCCGCAGCCCGTCCGTCTCGATCATGTCCCGCAACGCTCCGCTGGCGATCAGGTCACGCCGGATGTAGTCCAGCCAGATGGACTGTCCCAGTGCTCCGAGTTGTTTCAAGGCATTGTCGGTCATGGTCTGATCCCCTGCCTAAGGTCCAGGGCGGAAGGCTTGAAAAAGGACTTGGTCTCCAACCAGGTGGTTTCGGCGACCATGACGATGCCCAAAGCCCCGCTGGGGGAATGGCCCCAGGACTGGCTGTGGGGCCAAGTGGGCAAGGCGCCCAGGAACATTAGGATCAGGAGGAAAAGCATGCCCAGCAGGGCGCCGGCCACCGGTACGAGCAGGGCCAGGATGAAAGGCCGAGTCATGTGTTGTTGTGCCTTCATGGTTTCGCTCCTAAAATGTCCAAGTCAAAGAGCTATAAAGATGCCAATTCATAACAATTTTATTTGCAATAGTTTATAAATAAAAGGCGACCCTAGGCGCGTCAGGAAATATCAAAGTGATCAGGATTCACTTCCTTTTGAGTGAATGTCATGCGGGTCAGCTGGGCCGTGCGTGACGCCTCAGCCCCGGCGAACAGAATCGGGTCGAAACTGACCGAGACAACCTCCCCGGCGACCAAGACGCGGTGTGGGGGCCTGAGTCAGCGGGACAGCCTAGCCACGACCTCCGCGACGCGATGGCCAAATTGCTTCGCCGTTTCCAGGTCCCCCGGGAGCATTTCTTCAGGAGACGCGTCGGACGGCGATTGCGCCATGCCACCGCAGGATGAACCGACATAGTTGAGGTCATTGCGCTGGGCGGCCTTGGTGTTGGAAGGCATCAAACCCGTACCTACCCAGATGCCGCCATGCTGCATGGCCAGGGTGAACAGGTAGTGCAGCGTCGAGAGCTTGTCGCCGTTCATCGTGGCACTGTTGGTGAAGCCTGCGAAGATTTTGTCCTTCCATTGCTGGCTGGACCAGGGCTTGGAGGAGGCGTCGGCGAATTTCTTGAACTGCCAACTCACGTTGCCCATATAGGTAGGGCTGCCCATGATGATGGCATCGGCACCATTCAGGATCTCCCAGGCGCTCGCGGGGAGGTTGCCTTCAGCGTCGATGGGAACGAGTTTGCCCTTCGCGCCTTCTGCCACCGCCTGCGCCATTCGGAGGGTATGGCCGTAGCCGGAATGAAATACGATTACAATTTTTGCCATGTTAGTTTCCTTGTGGAATGAGGTATAGGGAGGGGCCGATCATTGTGGCCACCAGGTATTCCCTCATCCGGCCACCACCTTCCCCAGGGGACGCGGCGGCCGGGGAAGGAACCAGAAGGGATAGGCGCGATCAGAGGGTCTTATGGCTGCCGTCGCACATGGGCGCGGTCTTGGTGTGCTTGCAGGCGCAGAACCACTTGTCCCCGGTGATGTCGGCGGTATAGGCCATGGGGACAAAACCGGTGCCCTGGTGCGAGCCGTCGCACATCGGCTGTTTTTTGCTGTTGCCGCAAGTGCACCAGTGGTAGGTCTTGCCGGCCTCCACCTGGACCTTGATGGGGCTCTTTTGGGCGATGGTGGGTTTGGACTCGGTCATGGTGATCTCCTTGGATGAATTGGGGGGTATTCGCCCTTCAGCCGGGTGCGATACGGGGCGGTCGAGCCGAATGGGGTTGCTCTATAATTTCATGCCAGTTTTTACTTTCTCTCCAGTGATCGGCAGGTCTCTCACCCGAGATCCGACGGCTCTTGCGATTGCGTTCGCAATGGCAGGGGCGACCACAGTCGTCGCAGGTTCCCCGGCGCCCGCGGGGTAGTGGTGGTTTTCGAGCAGATGCACTTCGAGTTCAGGCACATCCTTCATGCGCAGTGGGTTGAAGCCCATCAGGCTCTTCTGGGCGATGGCGCCGTTCAGGACGGTGCTCGAGTCCTTGGTGGCCATGCTGAGCCCCCAGAGGAGACCTCCCTGCAGCTGGGCGATCGCGCCATCCGGATTGACCACGGTTCCCAAGTCAGCAACCAGGGTCAACTTCTTCACCTGGAAGGCACCGGTCCCCGGATCGGCGGCGACTTCGGCGACACAGGCGACCCAGGTGGGCATCGCCCGCTCTTGGCCGAAGCTGCAGGCCATTCCCATGGCGGTGTGTTCGGGCAGGGCCTTGGTGTCGTACCCGGAACGGGAGATGACCTCCCTCAGGACCCGGGCGAGCCTGGCCGCGCCACCCACCGAATTCGGCGCGAGGCCAGCCTGCCTGCCCTTGCCGTCGAGCATCCGGAGCCTGAATCCTCCGGGATCTTCCCCCGCCAGGTCGGCCATTTCATCCATGAAGCTTTCGAGCGCGAAAACGGTGAATCCCGGACCCACGCCGCGCCAATAGCCCGGAGGGATGACCCCCTGCACCAGATCGTCCCGGATGGCCCGGACGTGGTGGTTGGGCACGCTGTACCAGAAGTCGGCGCCGCTCACCGCAAAGCTGTCCACCTTCCCAACTTCATCCGCGGTCTTGGCGAGAAAGGCGGGAAGCAGACGGAGGGTCGGCGATCCGGAGACCACGTCGTGGGTCACGGCCTGGAGATGCCCTTCCGGATCGAGGGCGCCGCTCAGGATCTGCAGGCTGGGCGGGCGGGGCATATCGAACTGGAAGTCCTGCTCCCGGCTATAGATGACTTTGACGGGCCGGCCCAGGTCCTTGGCGGTCAGGGCGGCCACGACAAGGTAGTCCACCTCGAGCCGCCGGCCGAACCCGCCGCCTACATAGCACTGGTGGATGATGATTTCCGACGGGTCGACGGCCAAGGCCCTGGCCAGGTGCGCCAAGGCCGTAGTCTGGTTCTGGCACCCTGCCCACAGGTGCCATTTGCCTTCCACCCATTCCGCGGTCGCGTTCATGGGTTCCATCGGCGCGTGCAGGTTGAACCCCATGGTATAGCGGGCCGTCAAGGACCGTTCCGATCCTGCGATGACCTTGTCCGCCTCCCCATCCAGCACCCAGTTGCCTGCGTTCACCGGGTGCTCGGCCACGGCTTGCGCGGCCAGCGAGAGGGCCTGGCTGTCCACCTTCTGGTTCGGCCCCAGGTCCCACTCGACCTTGAGCGCCTTCGCGGCCTTGATGGCGGCGGGATAGGTCGCCGCCACCGCCACCACAAAGCCCATGACGTCCCCGTTGGGATCGTCGAGCACCACGGCTTTGATGAAGCCGGGAATTTTCCGCGCCGCTTCCGCATCGATGCTCAGGACCTTCGCCCCGCAGCGCACCGGCGGCGTGACCGGGTGGCCGAAGAGCATCCCCGGCCGGACCACATCGATGCCGTACCGGGCCGAGCCGTCTGTCTTGGAGGGGATGTCCAGGGCTTCCAGGTAATGGCTGACCAGTTTGTAGTGGTCCGGATTCTTCAGGACCAGCTTCTTGAGTTCCTCCTCATCGGAGGTCACCGGAACGGGCGTCCTGGCCAGGATTTCCGAATAGGGAATGGTCTTCCCGGAAGCCATGTCGATCACCCTGCTCTGCTCTGCCCGGCACTGACCGGGTTCGGCGCCGAGGAGCCTTGCGCCCGCCTGGATCAGAGCGATCCGCCCGGCGGCTCCGGCCCTGCCCAGTTGATCAAAGGTCCAGTTGACGCTCCAACTGCCACCGGTGATCATCAGTCCCCATCTGGGGTCCGAGTCCACGTGGCGGATCCGCACGTCCTCCCAGGAAACCTCGAGTTCTTCCGCTAGGGCCTGGGCCAGGGCAGTTCCCACATGCTGGCCGATCTCGGCTTTGGTGATGTTGACCGTAACGATGCCCGCTTCGTCCATGTCGAACCACAGGGTCTCGATGCGATGGCCGGTCCCCGGCGAAGGCCGGTCTGCCGGCCCGAAGGAGACCGGATCGACTCCGCCGGCGGGGGAAGCAGGTTCCGGGTCCTTTTGCAGCATCTCCCGGGCCGCGCCCTGAATGGCCGCCTTGATCCGGTCGTAGGTCATGCAGCGGCATAGGACCGTGTTCATGGATTTGACGATTTCCTCGTCCGTCGGATCGGGGCTCTTCTTGAGCAGGGAGGCTGCCTGCATGATTGAACCCGGCTGGCAATAGCCGCATTGCGGTACCTGGGCCTTGATCCAGTGCTTCTGCAACGGGTGCTGGGAGCCGTTGCCCAGTCCCTCGATGGTCACGATATCGGCGCCTGACACCGAAGCGAGGGTGCGGGTGCAGGACCTCACCGCCGTGCCGTTCACGTGGACCGTGCAGGCGCCACATTGTCCGACCCCGCATCCGAATTTCGTCCCCAGCAGGCCCAGGTGGTCGCGGACCACCCAGAGCAGCGGCGTATCGTCCGGCAGGTCCACGGAGACCGTGCTGCCATTCAGCGTGAAATGGGTCATGGCGAATCCTTCTCTTATTAATAATTACAACTTGGAAGCAAATTCTTGAGTGCGTTGGTTGATAAAACTCCACAACCATCTATTGTCCTATCGTTTCAATTGACTTCTTCAAAATCATCCTTTCCAGCTCCACAGGACGGACAACACCAATCTGCAGGCAACTTCTCAAAGGCGATATTGTTGTTTTCTTCCGGATCGTAAATGTAGTCGCAAACAGTGCATCGAAATTTTTTTACCACGCTACTTTCTCCTCATTTGATTGTCAGATTGATGGATGGATAGTCAGGAGGAACTGTCCGGACGGAACACGGTTCCGGTGTCCAGGGGTTCCCAGTACTGATAGCATATGCTAGTGGGGCGGGTGGTCCATTTTTTCCATGCAACTGGCGTGCCAAAAAGTAAATAACTTGATAGTCTTCAGTTAAAAGAATTGCTTGGTTACTGATTAATTCAAAATGATGAGAATCTGGTCAACTTGGAGGTGCAAAGGATCCACCTACCTGGTGACTGACGGGCGGCACAGCATCTTTCTTGCTATCTGTGGCTTCGGTGCAGAATGTAGGTCGCCGCATACCGTAGTCGAACCAGTCATGCCATTCTCCTTGCGCTGGCATTTTTTTAATTGTAAATAAAAAATCAGGTTATAATAGAAAAACACAATTCTAGTTATAACCTGATTGTAAACTCTAGTAAATATATTCAATGGCCAAATCATTATTAACAGTCCAAACCCCTTTAGCCTTCCATGCAATTTGTGAAGACTTGTCCTTTTCAAACCAGGATCTGACTTCGCCAGTAAGGGTTACTGCATGATTTGCAACTTTGACCTTAATTTTATTAGTATTAATAAAAGAATTTCTAGACAGAGCAGATTCAATATCTGATTTTTCAATTTTATCTTCAAAATTTGATTTGATGGAAATGTTATTTATTATTCCCATTACGCCACTTAAGTTTTTAATAATATCTTTTGCCTCTTCCTTTTGATAGTTCCACTCTAATTCCCCTTCCAAAGTAACCCAACCATTTTCAACTTTAATTTTGATCTTATCACTGGGCGTTTGAGTATTCCATTTCAGGGCTTTCAGTATTTCAGTGGCGATTTCATTATCAGTAATTTTTTCATAAAGATCATTAAATTTAATTTTAATTTCTTCAACTACGGCTTTAACTCCAATAACGCCTTTTGCAGCGTTTTCTGCCTCTGCCTTTTTTGCGTAACTATCAACAGCCCCAGTCAAGGAAACGACACCGTCCTTTACTGTGACCCCAATTTCTGCTGCGGTCAACAAAGGCTCCCAAGCAATCGCAGTTTGGACATCTCTTTGCAATTCAGCATTATTTTTCATTGTATCTCCATTTGTGTAGGTATTAGATTCGTATCAATCAGTTCCATCTATTTTGCAAAAAACAACTAACCTTCTACGGTGGACGAATGGTCCTCAGCAAATGTTCCACAAATGAGCGAATCCATATAACCCAAACTTTTTCAGTCGAAAGACCGTTCGCAATAATTACGATATATATATTTAATAACCATGAAAACAATATCATTTTAATACAATTACATGCAGGGAATGCAAAACTACTAAAGAGTGGAAAGGTCGGGGCGCAAGCTGGATGATCCGGACTGGTTCCACAGCCACCCAACTCCCCTGGAATCCGGTCACGGATATTCATTGCCAATGCTTCAAGCCAGCTACAGCCATATAGCCTCGCCAATGGAGCGCCATTAAAGGATGGGGCGCCAGGAGCCTGCCAGGATGCCTGTTTGGTCCGGTTCGCGCAATGTGGATGGATTGAGCTGCGCAGCCGGTTCCACAGAGTATTTTTTTCAGATGGCTCCAATGAACATCCTGCGTGATTCGGTAAACTGGCGGTCAATGAAGAGTTCCTTCCAAAGACGCTCAACTTGATCAAGAAGCTGCGCTCCATCTGTTGATTCTGCCAATGAAACTCGGTCATCACCCCAGCTATAAACCGGGGAGCCCAGATTTTTCCAAAGGGTCCGAAGCGGTGTGCAATCACCCGGGCGGAATTGGGTTTGGGCATCGGGCCCATCCGATTCACGATGACCATCTATGATTTCGTGCAGGTCCGCAATTCGCCTTCGGCGTGCTCGTGGTGGTCCAGGATTTCCGGCCCGGTGCGGCTGAGGATCTGCTTGGCCAGGGTCGTGTCGAACATGGCCCCCCGGGCGATCAACAGGAAGCTGCCGGTCTTCACAGCCTTCTCATAGCGCACGATGCTGTCCTTGGGGATGCCCAGATTGTACAAGGCGGCGCCGACGATGCTCAGACCGCCCACCACCACGGCGCCTTCCAACGCGCCGACGATCCAGCCAACCAGCGGCCCCGCCACCAGGAGTGGGCCCATGCCCGGCACCATGAAGATCGCCGAGCCGAAGAGGATGCCCCAGAGACCGCCCCAGAAGGCGCCGGTCTTGCCCCAGGCCTTCATGCGATCGTCCAGGTTGTAGTATCCGACCACGTGCTCGTCCGTATGGATGTTCTGGCCAATGATGGAGAGCATCTTCATCTCAAAACCGGAGATTTGCAGTTCCTTGACCGCTTCTTCGGCGGCCACGTGGGTTTTGTACACGGCGATGACGGAGTTGTTTTGGGGCATAGGTTCCCTCGCTTGATCGAACGTGGCGCCTGTCTTTCCAGGCGTAGGGTGGGTGTTGCATGATCCGTTCCATAACCCTTAAATTAATCAATACTGTGCATGCATTTCATTGCATTGCCGCTATGCCACCCGGGCCAATCAAAGTGAAAGCTCGGGTCCTTCAATTGGCGCATAAACAGGTTGGCCAGCCCCATCGAACAACCGATCTGCTCTGTTCGACCCCTCGGCCCCTTTTGCGGGGTTGGCAGGCGCGGCGATCAAGGCGTGGTAGTGGTGTCGGAAGTGGTGGTCTTGACCTTCTTCGCCGGCTGGGCGGGCTTCTTGGCGGTCTTGGTGACCGTGGTGGTCTTGGAAGTGCCCTCAGGGGGGGGAGGTGGTGCTGGTGGTTTTGGTCTTCTTCGCCTTCTTGGCCTTTTGAGCGGGGACGGTGGTCTCGGTGGTGGTGGTGTCGGTGCTGGTGTTCTGGGCGATCAGGAATAGGGGGGCGGGAACGGCCTTCACAGGCACCTTGGCTTCCGTAGCAAAGGTCGGACAGGCGAGGGCGGTCGCGATAAGCAGGATGCTGGGCTTGGTCATCGCGTACCTCCAGTGGGAACCGACACGGCCAGGTCAATGACCTTGGCTGCACATTTCGGACCAATTTCTTTCTTGCGCAGCGCTTGCACTGCTTATTCCCGGGGCCGCGGTGCTGGTGGGCATAAACCTCGGGTGCAATAGCCCCCAGCCCATGGAGTCGACCGCCGGCGTTCCCGCCAGCGAAGGGACGGTTCAGGCGACCCAGGGGAAGAACGGCAACACCAACCTCTCCATCAGGGTCAAGCATCTCGCGCCGCCCTTCAAGGTGCAGCCCGACGCCGCGGTCTGCGTGGTGTGGATCCAGCAGGTGGACCAGCCTAAGCCGAACATCGGCGCTCTGACCTTAAACAGCAACCTTGAAGGGAGTCTTGATACGGAGACACCCTTCCGCCGGTTCGCCATCACGGTCACCCCTGAGCCTGGGGGCATGCAGAACCACCCCACTCATGAACCGGTCTTCACCGCCTCAGTGGATCGCAAAGACTAATTCATTCCGTTTCAGGATCGCCCAGGGCAAGCTGGGGGAAAAGGTCCATGCTGCCCGATCCCGGCTGGATGCTCTGGTAGCCTGAAAGGCTACCATGGGGCGGCTTCTTGGCCCTGCGAATTAGCATGACTCGGTGCCTTTCGAAAAGCCCGGGGCGCCTGCATGACCAAGATCCACTGGAAACCAGGAGGCGCGGAGGACTCGCAGGGGCACGCAGAGGAAGAATTTGGATAAAATGGTTTGCGAGCCACCATAATTATTTCGGATTTGTTACCACCTTTAGAAGGATGGCATGGAAGGTGCATGACCCTTCTCGCGAATCCGGGGGAACCTTGCCATGAGATTCAATAACGCTCTTTTTCTGGCCGCCATCTGCTCCGTCGTGGCCGCCGCGCCGGAGGCCGCAAGCATGCCCGCCTCCATGCGGGCCCGTGTGGAATCGGCGCGTAGCCCGGAATTGCGCTGGCCCGACTGGTCCAGATACCGCACCGAGGTGCGCGAGTTCTACCGACGCACCGGCGGGCTGGCCTGGGTCCGGGACGGTGCCGCCACCCCCCAGGCCCGTGCTTTGGCTGCGCGGATGGAAAGTGCCGGGTTGAAGGGTCTCGACCCCCTCGACTACGATGGCGACCGCTGGAATGGGCGCATGGCCGCATTGGCAACTGGGCCGGCCCAGGAGGCCTTTGATGTCGCTTTCACGGCCAGCCTCACGCGCTACGCATCCCATTTGCAGATCGGCCGGATCAATCCAGCCACCCTCAAACAGAAGGTCGGCGCCGGGGCCAAGCGGGTTCCCATGACCGGTCTGCTGGTGGAACTGGCCTCGGCCCCGGATCCTGGGGCGCGTCTGGATCAGATTGAGCCACCCTACCCGGGATACCGGGCGCTCCTGGCCCAGTTGCCGCGTTACCTGGAACTGGCTGGCAAGCCCTTCACCGTATTCCCCGCTCCCCGCAAGGTGGCCCCCGGGCGCGCTTACCCGGGTGCCGGCGTCCTGGCCGAACGGCTGACCGCCCTGGGCGATCTCACCGCCGAGGAAGCCAAGACCCTGAGGCCGGGGTGGTACGATCCTGCCCTCGCGGAGGCGGTGAAGTCCTTCCAGGGCCGGCACGGCCTCCAGCCCGACGGCCTTCTCGGAGGAAAGACCCTGGTCCAACTCAACACCCCTTACACACAACGTCTGGAACAGATCCAACTGACTCTGGAAAGGTGGCGCTGGATCTCCCTGGACCCTGGCAAGCGGCTCATCTGGGTGAACCTCCCCGCCTTCAACCTGGCCGCCCTGACCCCCAAGGAGGCTTCCTACACTTGGGACCTGACCTGCAAGGTGGTGGTTGGTGAGGCCTTCGAGCACAAAACCCACGTGCTCACCGGGGAGATCAACACCGTGGTGTTCCGCCCATTCTGGAACGTGCCCCCCAGCATCCTCAAGCATGATATTCTCCCGGCTCTGCGGAAGAATCCGAAGTATCTGGTCCGCCATGATCTCGAGATTGTCCGCTGGTACGAGGACCCGGGCCCGGTGGTGGCCCAGACCCCTGGGGCGATCCGGGCCCTGGCGGCCGGAAAGCTGCAACTGCGTCAGCGCCCGGGCCCGAACAACTCCCTGGGCCTGGTGAAACTGCTGTTCCCGAACAACCAGGACATCTACCTGCACGATACTCCGGCCCGGGGCAGGTTCGCCAACGCGCGCCGGGATGACAGCCATGGCTGTATTCGGGTGGAGAAGCCTGCCGAGTTGGTGGCCTGGGTGCTGCAGGACGATCCGGCCTGGACCCTCGAGAAGGTGAAGGCGGCCATGGCGGCCGATGGGCCATCGGTCAAAGTGGCCGTGACCGCGCCTGTGCAGGTGATGATCGTATACGGCACCGCCACGGTGGATGGTTCGGGGCGGGTTTATTTCTACAACGACGTCTACGGTAACGACGGGCTCCTGAAAAAGGCCCTGGGCGCCTGTCGGCTGAAGGACTTCTAGCGCCGGACCGGGCAGGTGTCCATGTGAATGAAGGCTAGGTCGCGGTAAAGGCCGACCCCATCCCGTTGCAGCGCTATCGCCGCGTCCCGAACCCGGACCGTCCGATTTACGCGCTGGTGGCCATCAGGCTGTGCGGACTGGTTCCGGCGGAGACGCTATTCATCGGTGATTTCTCAGCCACCATGGAGACGGTCCTGGGATTCGATCCGGTCCGGTTCACCGGGTCCGAGGTGCTGCGCGGGGCCCTGGCCGAACGGGCGCTGGTCGGAATACCTGGCTCCGGGCCCAGGACATCATCTGAATCAGCAGATCCTCGGCAACTGCGCGCCAGAGGGCAGATCCAGGATGCGCTCCGTGCCCAGGCGGGTGCGAAGCGTGACCGGGGCCGGTCCGCGCTCCAGGACCCGGCCGATGTGGGCCGCGCCCGCCCCGTCCGGCATCCGGCGCAGCGCGGCCAGGGCCGCCTCGGCCTGGGGCCCGGGCAGGAATATCACCAGGCGGCCCTCGCAGGGCATGTAGAGCGGGTCGAGGCCCAGCAACTCGCAGGCCGCGGCCACCGGTTCGCTGATCGGGACCGCCTGTTCGAGCACCTGCAGGGTCAGGCGGCTGTCCAGGGCGATCTCGTTGAGCACCGCCCCCAGACCGCCACGGGTGGGATCGCGTAGGCAGTGGACCTTGACTCCCGCCGCCCAGAGCGCCTCGGCCAGCAGGTGGACCGGGGCGCAGTCGCTGACCACCGGGGACTCGAAGGCGAGGCCTTCGCGCACCGAGAGCACGGCCACGCCGTGCCGCCCCAGGTCACCGGAAACCAGCACCGCGTCGCCGGGGCGGACTTCCCGGGGGCCGATCAAGCGCCCGGCGGGAACCAGGCCGATGCCGGAGGTGTTGATGAAGATCCCGTCGCCTTTGCCGCGGTCCACCACCTTGGTGTCCCCGGTGACGATGGCCACGCCGCACCGGGCCGCGGCCCGGCGCATGGAATCCACCAGCTGGGCCAGCTCGGCCAGGGCCAGGCCCTCTTCCAGGATCAGGGCGCAGCTCAGGAAACGGGGCCGGGCCCCGGCACAGGCTAGGTCGTTCACCGTCCCGTACACCGCCAGTTCTCCGATGTCGCCGCCGGGAAAGCTGCGCGGCGACACCACGAAACTGTCGGTGGTGAAGGCCAGGGTGCAGCCGTCCAGGTCCAGCACGGCGGCGTCGCCGCGCGCCTCCAGGGCCGGATTGGCGAAGGCGGGGACCAGCAAGGATTCGATCAGGTCGCGCATGATCCGCCCGCCGCCCCCGTGGGCCATCTGGATGGTGTCGGAGGGCAGCGGAAGCGGGCAATCCAGATTGAGTTCAGCCATGTCAATCCTCCCGGGGGCGGCGGTAGCGGTAGTGGGCGGCGCAGGCCCCTTCAGCGCTGACCATGGTGGCGCCGAGGGGGTGTTCCGGGGTGCAGCGGGTGCCGTAGGCCGGGCAGTTCTGGGGATCGAGAGTACCCTGCAGCACTTCGCCGCTTCGGCAATGGGGTGAATCGGTCCCGCCCAGGTCCGATACGCCGAACCGGCGCTCGGCGTCGAGGTGCGCATAGGCCGCCGTCAGGGCCAGACCGCTGCGCGGGATCAGCCCGAGGCCGCGCCAGGTCCGGTCCACCACCTGGAAGACTTCCGCCAGGAGCGCCTGGGCGGTGGGGTTGCCGCCGGGGGGGACCAGGCGCTCATAGGCGTTGGTCACTTCGGCCCGGCCCTCCTCCAGCTGCACCACGCATTCCAGGATACCCCGCAGCAGGTCCACCGGCTCGAACCCGGTGACCACGATGGGCACGTGGTGCTGGGCAGCGATGGGCAGGTATTCCGCCGTTCCCATCACGGCGCAGACGTGGCCCGCGGCCAGGAAGGCGTCCACCCGGGCCGCGCCGGAGGCCAGCAGCAGCTCCAGGGCCGGGGGCACCCGCACCTGGGAGACCAGCATGCTGAAGTTGGCCAGGCCCAGCCGCCGGGCTTCGTGCGCCGCCAGGGCATTGGCCGGGGCGGTGGTCTCGAAGCCGACGGCGAAGAACACCACCTCCCGTCCTGGCTCGCGCAGCGCCAGCTGGACCGCATCCAGGGCCGAGTATACGATCCGCACATCCCCGCCCCGGGACTTCACCTTCAACAGATCCGACCGGGAACCGGGCACCCGGAGCATGTCGCCGAAGGAGCAGAAGATCACTCCGGGTCGTTCGGCGATGGCGAGGGCCTTGTCGATGCAGGCCACCGGGGTGACGCAGACTGGGCAGCCCGGGCCGTGGATCAGGCGGATGGCCGGGGGCAGCAGCTGATCGATGCCGAAGCGCAGGATGCTGTGGGTCTGGCCGCCGCACACCTCCATGAGGGTCCAGGGGCGCGTGGTGCGGTGTCGCAGAGTCTCCAGCAGGGGCCGGACCGCCGCGCCGTCCCGGTACTCGTCGAGGAACTTCATGGTTCGCGTTCCAGGTCCGCGGCCATCTCCGCCTGGAGTTCCAGCGCTTCCCGGGCCAGGGCCTCGTCCAGCACCTGGATGGCGGTGCCGGCGTGCACCAGCACATAGCCCCCGACCGCCGCCTCCGGCACCAGGGCCAGGCTCACCAACTTCACCACCGCCCCGAAAGCCACCCGGCCCAGGCACAGCGGGGCTTCTCCACGATCCAGGATGCGTCCGGGAATGCATAGGCACATGTCATTGCTCCATCGGAAGGCGCGAGGCCACCCAGGCCTGCCCCAGGGAAAGCCCGCCGTCATTGGCCGGGAACTGCTCGGGCCGGAACACTCGGAACCCGCGGGACCGCAGCCGCTCCTGGCACAGTCCGGCCAGGAGCAGGTTCTGGAAGCAGCCCCCGGTGAGGACCACGGTCTCCCGGCCGGCGGCCTCGGCGAAGGCCAGGGCCAGGTCTGCCAGGGCGGCATGGAAGCGGAAGGCCATGGCGGGAACCGGCTCGCCCCGGCCCAGATCGGCGATCAGGGCCCGCAGCAGGGGGGTAGGATCCGCCTGGCCCGCCACCAGTGTGATCGGATAACTGCCCGCGCCGCGTCCGTCGCGCGCCTGGAATTCCAGGGCCATGGCGGCCTGCCCTTCGAACCCGGCGCCAGTGCGCAGGTCCAGCAGGCTGGCGATGGCGTCGAACAGACGGCCCACGCTGGAGCAGCGTGGCGCATTGAGGCCGCGGGCGCTGGCCCGGCACAGGACCGACAGTTCTCCCAGGGTGAAGGCGGCGGCCGCTGGTCCGGGCTCCCCGATGCAGGCCAGGCAGAGGCCCAGGGCCGAGCGGCGCGGTTCACGCACCGACTGTTCGCCACCGGGAAGAGGGAAGGGGCGCAGGTGACCCACTCGGTGGTAGCCGGTTTCGGACACCTCCAGGGCCTCCCCGCCCCAGACGGTGCCGTCGGCGCCGAAGCCCGAGCCGTCCCAGGCCAGGCCCAGCACGGGGCCGGTCAGGCCGTGCTCCGCCATGACCGCGGCCACGTGGGCGTGGTGGTGCTGGACCCGAAGGAGGGGCAGCCCCAGCCGTTGCGCCAGGCGTTCGGCCACCCGGGTGCTGCCGTAGTCCGGATGGAGGTCACAGGCCAGGCGCTCCGGTGCCGCCCGCAGGAAGCCCAGCAGGTCCTCCACGGTCCGTTCCAGCAGGGCCAGGCTCCGGGCTGAGTCGAGATCTCCCAGATGCTGGCTCACCAGGGCCTGGCCCCCGGTGAGCAGGGTCACCGCCGCCTTCTGGTGGCCGCCCAGGGCCAGCACCGCTGGACCTTCCATTGGCAGGGACAGCGGCGCGAAGCCCCGGGCCCGCCGGAGCAGGTGCAGCACCCCCGCCTCCATCCGGCCCACGGAATCATCCAGGGGGCGCAGGACGGGCCGGTCATGCAGCAGGAAACCGTCAGCGATGGTGCCGAGCCGCGCCAGGGCATCGCCGTTGTCGATGGCCATGGGCTCCTCGGAACGGTTGCCGCTGGTGCATACCAGTGGGCCGCTGAAGCCCTCCAGCAGCAGCTGGTGCAGCGGGGTGTAGGGCAGGAAGGCGCCCAGGTCCGGGTTGCCTGGAGCTACCGCGGGGGCCAGCGCACAGCCCTCCCGGCGGGAGAGCAGGAGAATGGGGGCCTGGGGTCCGGCCAGGACGGCGCGGCTGGCCTGGTCCACCACGCAGGCCGCCTCGAGCGCCCCCGGTCCCGGGAACATCACCGCAAAGGGCTTCTCCGCCCGTCCCTTGCGGTCCCTGAGGCGCTGGACGGCGGCTTCGGAGCGCGCGTCCACCAGCAACTGGAAGCCGCCGAGCCCTTTGAGCGCCAGAATGCCGCCCTTGTGCAGGAGTTCCAGGGCCTCGTCCAGGGCCGCTTCGCCCGCAGGCCGACGGACGCCCTCCGGTGCGCAGAACTCCATTCTGGGCCCGCACTGGGGACAGGCGACAGGCTGGGCGTGGAAGCGGCGGTCCAGGGGATCCTCGAATTCCCGGCGGCAGTCCGGGCAGAGCGGGAAGCCCGCCATGGCCGTCCTGGGCCGGTCGTAGGGCAGTTCCTCGATGATGGAGTAGCGCGGACCGCAGGCGGTGCAGTTGGTGAAGGGGTAACGGAACCGGCGGGTCCCCGGCTCGCGGATCTCCCGGGCGCACTCCGGGCAGAGCGCCAGATCGGCGGGAATCGACGACTGGCGCTGGCCCAACTCTGCGCTGGGCAGGATCCGGAACGGGCCGGCGTCGGCCAGCTCGGGCACGCTTTCCAGACAAAGGTCGCGCAGGAGCGCCACCCTGGGCCGCTCCTCCCGGAGCCGCCGTCCGAAGCTCTCCAGGGCCTCGCCGACTCCCTGGACCTCGATCCGGACCCCCTCGGGACGGTTCTGGACCCAACCCCCCAGGCCCAGTCCGGTCGCCAGCCGGAAGACGAACGGCCGGAACCCGACGCCCTGGATGACGCCCTGAACTTGGAAGCGGATGCGGGCCATGGGCTCAGTCCGCCAGGGCCGCGCTCTGGGCCAGGATCCAGGCGATCCAGGCGTCCACCCCTTCGCCGCTGCGGGCGCTGGTGCGGATTACTTCCAAGCGCGGGTTGACCTCGAGGGCATAGCCCAGGCATGCGTCCACGTCGAACTCCAGGTGGGGGAGGAGGTCCACCTTGTTCAGCAGCATGAGCTCGGCCGCGGCGAACAGGTCCGGATACTTCAGGGGCTTGTCCTCGCCTTCGGTCACCGAGAGGATCACCACTTTGTGCCGCTCGCCCAGGTCGAAAGGGGCCGGACAGACCAGGTTGCCCACGTTCTCGATGAACAGCAGGGTCCCCGGCCGGGGCTCCAGGTGCTCGACCGCGTGGCCCACACCGTGGGCGTCCAGGTGGCAGCCTTTTCCGGTGTTGATCTGGATCGCGGGCGCTCCGGCGGCCCGGATGCGGTCCGCGTCCAGACTGGTCTGCTGATCCCCCACCACCACTGCCACCGGATGCTGGCCCGCCAGCCGTTCCAGGGTGGCCACCAGCAGACTGGTCTTGCCAGAGCCCGGGCTGGACACCAGGTTCAGGGCCAGGATGCCCTTTTCCCGGAAGAGCCGGCGGTTCTCGGCGGCGAAGGCGTCGTTCTTCTCCAGCAGGCTGCGCTCCAGGGAGATCCGGCGCAGGCTGCCGGCCGGCTGGGGATGGGGATGGGGATGGGGATGGGGGTGGGCAGGGTGGTGGTGGTCTTCACAACCGCAGGTGGTGCACATGGTCACTCCAGGTAGGGGACGTCATTCCACGTCCAGGAACTTCAGGCGCATTTCCCGGCCGGAGACGATGCGCAGATCGGCGCCGGCGCAGAACGGGCAGGTGCCGTAGCAGGCGCGGACGGGAAAGGTGCGGGCGCAGGACACGCACCGGGCCAGCCCTTCGGTCGCCTCGATCTCCAGGTCGGCGCCTTCGGCCACAGAGCCCTCGGTGCAGACGTCGAAGGCGAAACGCATGGCCTCGGGCTCCACCCCGGCGAGTTGGCCGATCTCCAACACGACCTTGGTCACCCGGGCGAAGCCCTGATCACGGGCCTCGTCCTGGATAATCTCCATCATGCCGGCCATGAGCGACATCTCGTGCAAGGGCCCTCCCGGGTCAGCGGTCGGTGCAGGAATAACAGGGGTCGAGGGAACCCTGGATCAGTGGGATGTCGGCGAGCACCGAACCCCTGATCATGGGCACCACCGTGGGAATGTTGGCGAAGGTGGGCGTGCGGACCTTCACTCGGGACGCGGTGTCCGTGCCGTCCGAGGCGACGAAGTAGAAGACCTCGCCCCGGGGCGCCTCGATGCGCATCACCGTCTCGCCCGGGGGCACGGTGTAGACATCTCCGCCATGCAGGGGACCTTCCGGAAGGCGGTCCAGGACCTGTTCGATGATGCCGCAGCTTTCAAGGATCTCCAGAGCGCGGACCACGATGCGGTCATACACCGACCCGCCCGGCTGCACCGGCACGGCGAATTCAAGCTGGTCATAGACCAGGTAGGGCGCATCCCGGCGGAGATCCTGGTCGATTCCGGAGGCCCGGGCGACGGGGCCGACCGCGCCATAGGCCAGGGCGTCCTCGCGGGTCAGCACGCCGACTCCACGGCAGCGGCCTGCGACGCCGCGATCGGTGGTGAAGATGGGGATCAGCGAGGTGGCGACCCCGTCCCGCACCGCCCGGACCCCTTCGCGCACCGCTTGGGGATCCTGGACGTCCCGGTTCACCCCGCCGATGCGGTTCATGGAATAGTTCACCCGGTTGCCGGAGATGGCCTCCAGCAGGTCCATCACCCGTTCGCGCAAGTTGAAACAGGTCATGAACAAGGTCTGGAATCCGATCAGCTCGGCGGCGACCCCGGCCCACAGGAGGTGCGAGTGGAGCCGCTCCAGTTCGGCCATCAGCACGCGGATGTGCTGGGCCCGAGGCGGCACCTCGATGGCGCCGATCCGTTCCAGGGCCAGGCAGAAGGTCATGGAGTGCACGTTGGAGCAGATGCCGCACACCCGCTCCATCAGGGCGATGCTCCGTGTGATGTTCTTGCGTTCCGCGAGCCACTCGATGCCGCGGAAGTTGTAGCCGACCTTGAGGGAGGCGCCGATGACGGTCTCGCCCTCGCACTCGACCTCGATCTTGTAGGGCTCGTCGAGGGCGATGTGGTAGGGGCCGATGGGGATCCGGTAGCTCATTGGCCATCCTTTCCGCGCAGAAGGACGCCTGGGGCATCGCCCTCCCGCAGCATCAGGGGTGGCGTGTCGTTCCGCCCGGAGAAGGCAACGGCATAGTAGTCCCGGGCCTCCCGCTCAGCCCAGTCGACCCCGGGCCAGATGTCCACGAGGCTGGGGATCTCCGCCCCGGGCGTGAGCCCCGCCTCCAGGCTGAGCAGTGTTCCCGCCAGGTCCCAGTGCCAGGCCAGCCTCATCAAGGCGCCGTCCGGGCGCACCGTGAGCGCCACGAACCGGGCGCCGCCGGTTTTCAGCCCGGCGGCCGCGGAGCGCAGGCGATCGAGTTCCATCGGTCGCCACCAGCCATCGGGCCGGGCCGTCCAGGTCCCGCCCAGGTGTTCGCGAAGGTCCTGGGTGTTCATTGGTCCCCTCCCGCGGCGGCCTTCAGCAACCGCTGGGTCCGCTTCCGGCGGCAGGCCACGCACAGCCGCAGGATGTCCCGGTTCTCCGGGGTGGTCTCGCCCAAGGCCCTGGCCAGCCATTCCGCGGTCGGGACCCGGGTGGGCCTGCCGCAGCCGGGACACGGCGGGAAGGTCACCCGCTGCGCAGTGGCCAGTTCCTGGGGCCGCCGATAGCTGGGCGCGGGCTCGGGCGCCATGGCCAGCGCCCGGCCCGGACACTGGTCGGCACACCGGGCGCAGAAGGTGCACCGGCCGGGGTCATAGCGCCAGACATAGGCGCCGTCCTGTTCGCTGCCGGTGATGGCCCCGCCCACGCATACGTAGGCGCAGATGCCGCAGGCGAGACAGCGCTCCGGGTTGATCCGCACAAGTCCGCGCAGACCGTCCGGGACCGGCACCTGCCCGGGGCAGCGGATCGTCGNNCGGGCCGTTCACGGCATTGCGGGCCATCAGTTTCAACATGCTGAGCATCATGCCCTCCAGAAACGGCTGGCCATGGCCGTGGCGAACGCGATGGCCGAGGCCAGGGCCGCCCAGCGCCAGAGGAAGCGCGTCGCCTGGGCGAGCTTGAGCCGGGCGGTCGCCGCGGCGAGGGTCGCCAGCAGAGGCACCAGCGCAAATGAGGCCAGGATGAAGGCGAGCGCGCCTACGGGCTGGGACAGGCGGTGCAGGGGCACCAGCAGGACCGCGACCAGGCCGCAGAGGGTGACCCATTCCATGGCGTGGGCCAGTTCCCAGAGGGCCAGGCGGGGCCCGGAGAATTCGGTGAGGGGCCCGGCGAGGATCTCCTGTTCGGCGTTGGCCACCGAGAAAGGATTGATCCGGAGCTTCACCGGCAGGCAGCAGAGGATGGCCAGCAGGGCCGGGGCGCGCACCGCCCAGGGCGCAAGCCGGACGATCCGGGCCAGATCCAGGCTATTCGAGGCATAGGCCAGGGCCAGGAGCGCGGCCAGGAACGGCACGTTCGAGCTGATCCCCAGGAAGGCTTCCCGGGTGGCGCCCACCTCGCCATAGATGGAGCGCGATGCGAAACCCGCCAGGATGGCGCACAGCGGCGCCATTTCCATCAAGCCGACGAACAGGACCAGGTCGCCGGGGGGGCTGCCAGTCGGGGCCAGGACCGGCAGCAGGGCCAGAGCGCCCAGGCTGGAACCGAGCGCCAGGAGCGGCAGTATCGTGAACAGCAATGCATCCTGGCGGGTGCGGGCGACCGGCCACTTGGCGAGCAGTTTGACGAAGTCGTAGAAAGCCTGGGAGAGCGGCGGTCCAATCCGGCCCTGGAGACGGGCGACGATCCTGCGTTCGCTGCCGAGCATCAGCCAGCCCATGGGCAGGGCGTAGAGCAGGCCAGGGAACACGATCAGCGCGAGCAGTGCGCGGAGGGGGTTCATCGCCCGGTCTCCTTTCTCGCCACCAGGATCTCGATCGCCTGGGCAATGCCTTGGATGATCGAGTGGGGGCGCGGGGGGCAGCCGGCGATGTAGACGTCGACCGGGATGACCTGGTCCACCGGGCCGGCGATCATCGGGCTGCCGGCGAAGACGTTGCAGGTCGCCGGGCAGGAGCCGATGGCCACGACCACTTTCGGATCGGGGATCTGGGCATGGATGATGGTGAGGGCTTCGCGGGTGGAGCGGGTGACCGGTCCGGTGACGCAGAGGATGTCCGCATGGCGCGGGCTCCCTTCCAGCCGGATGCCCAGCTGCTCGACGTCGTAGCGCGGGGTGAGGCAGGCCACCAGTTCGATGTCGCAGCCATTGCAGGCTCCGGCGTTGAAGTGGTAGAGCCAGGCCGACCGGCGCCGGGCCCGGTCCACCAGACGCAGCACAGGGTTCTCTAGCGTGCCCATAGGATCCTCCCGCCCAATCCGAGCACGAGCAGCACGCCCATCAGGATAACGATCGCCGCCGTCAGCACCGGAGAACCGGGCCGGGAAGGCTCTGTCGACTCTCCGCCCCACCAGAACCGGGCGATGGCCCGGGCGTAGACGGCCAGCGAAAGCATGGCCACCGCCGCGAGCGCGGTCAGCAGTCCGGAACTGGCGTCCGCGGCGCAGAAGACCCGCCAGTGGGCCCTGAAGCCCAGGGTCAGTGGAACGCCCACCACGGCCAGGGCGCCCACCAGGAAACCGGACGCCGGGACCGGATACCGCGCCGCCAGCCCACGGGCGCCTTTCAGGGAAGTACCCGCGGCCTCGGGCACGGCGATGGTGATGAAGAGCAGCGCCTTGGCCAGGGCATGCACTGCTGCGCCAAGGATCGCCCCCTCGAGGCCGAACCGGCCGCCCAGGGCCAGGGCGAGGGTCAGGGTGCCCATGTCTACGATGGTCGAATAGGCCAGGAGCCGCTTCAGGTCGTCCGTGCCAAGCGCCAGCAGCGCGCCCAGGGCCGACGACAGCAGGCCGAGGGCGATCCAGGGCCAGGCCGGGATGAACAGCCACGGGGCTGAACCGCGCAGGGCGATGAGTTCCATCAAGGCCGCCACGTCCACCACCGCGATGATGAGACCGGTGAGCACCGCCGGCGCTTCCTCCGCCACCCTGGGCAGCCAGAGGAACAGCGGCACCAGCCCAAGCTTGATGCTGAAGCCGGGTAGCAGGAGGGCGAGGGCCAGGTGGGGAGCGCCATGCTCCGCCGCCAGCGCCCCGCCCAGAGTGCCCACGGCGGAGAGGACCATCGCCGCCAGGTAGGCGCGCGCCGCCGGGTGCCTGCCCAGGGCCAGCAGGGCCAGCAGGGCTGCGACGGCCGCTGCCTCCAGCAGGGCGGCCTGGGCCAGACCCTGGGCGAAGGCCATTCCGCCCAGGGCCAGGACGCCCGCGATCAGGAAGTACGGCAGCACCCGGCGGGTGGCTCGATCGACCCAGGCGGCGGCCGTAAGACTCAGCCAGGCCAGGGCCACCGCGGCCACTGGCAGCCACGGCACCGTGCTCTCCGGGGCAGCACCGGCGGGCGCCGCCGTCGGCAGGGTGGCCGCCGCGGCGCCCAGGGCCAGGCAGAGGACCGCCAGCAGCGGCCCGGCATGCCGTTCGGCCCGGCGCGACAGCCGGTCCAGGCCCGCCGCGCACCGGTTCATGCCGTGCCAGACCGCGAGGTAGTACCGGTCCACATCCACCAGCCAGAGGAAGGGGGCCAGGGCGTCCTTCACCAGGCGCGCGAAGTCGCTGGCCCCGAGCCGTCCCTGGGGCCCCAGGGGTTCGCCGCCGGAGAACACCGCGCCGGCCCCTGCCTTGGCGAGTACCCGGGCTGGCCGGGCGAAAGAATAGACCAGGGCGCCAAAAGCCAGGGCCACCAGGCTGATCATGAAACCGCCCGTGGCGAACCAGGTGCCCTCGCCCAGGGTCAGGCCGAGCCAGCCGATCCCGGTCAGAGGCGCGAGGCCCAATGCCAGCAGCAGGGGATTCAGCAGAAAGCGGACGGCAAGCTGCGGTTCGACGCCCAGCACGAAGCAACCCACCGCCAGCATCCCGCCGCCGGCCAGCATGGGCCAGGGGACCTCGTGGGCATCGCCGGTGGCGCTGCCGGGACTGCCCAGGAAGACCCCGACGGTGGCCTTGAGGAAGGAAAACACGGTGAGCAGGCTGCCGATCCAGGCGATCAGCGCCAGTGCAGGCTGGTGCGCCTCCAGGGCAGCGCCATAGAGCATCCACTTGCTGACGAAGCCGTTGAACAACGGGACTCCGGAGATGCCCGCCGCGCAGACCAGCCAGATCAACATCGTGCGCGGCATCTTCCGGCCGAGGCCGCCCAGACGGTCCATGTCGCGGGTTCCACAGGTCTGCTGGACCGAACCGGCGCACAGGAACAGCCCGCTCTTGAACAACCCATGGTTCAGGCAATGGAACAGCCCGGCAGCGATCCCGAGGGGGGTCCCCAGGCCCAGGCCCAGCATCATGTAGCCGATCTGGCTCACCGAGTGGAAGGCCAGCAGGCGCTTCAGGTCATGCTGGGCCATGGCGCACAGCACGCCGACCAGCAGCGTGGTGGCGCCCAGCCAGGACACCGCCATGCCCCAGGACACCGGCCACGGTCCGAAGGCATGCAGACGGGCCACCAGGTAGACTCCTGCCTTGACATAGCAGGCCGCATGCAACAAGGCGCTGACCGGGGTCGGCGCGGCCATGGCGTCGGGAATCCAGGTGTGCAGGGGGAACTGCACGGACTTGGCCATGACGGCCACCAGCACCAGGTAGAACAAGCCGGTGCTGAAGGCGCCCTGCACATGGGGATCGGTCCAGAGGGTGGAGCCGGTGCGGTGGTACAGCAGAATCACCGCCGCCAGCAGGCCGTAGCCGGCCAGGTGGGTCATGGTCAGCACCTTGCGGGCGCCGTAGGCGGCCTCCTCCTTGCGGTACCAAAAGCCCACCAGAAGGAAGGAGCACAGCCCCACCGCCTCCCAGCTCAGGTACAGCAGGAACAGGTCGGCCGTGTAGACCAGGTGCACGAACCCGGCGATGAACAGCAGGATCAGCGCATAGAAGCGGGTCGCGCCCCGCTCGCGAGCCATGTATGAAATGGAGTAGAGCAGGACGGCCGTGCCGATCCCGGCCGCCATGAGGGCGAACAGGAAGGACAGGCCGTCCACATGGAAGGCCAAGCGGATGGGCCCGTCCCAGGCGCCGAACGAGGCTTCCAGGGCATGGCCCGCGAGCAGCCGGGGCCAGGCTGCCAGCACCCCGCCCAGGGCGGCCAGGGCCGAAACCAGAGCCAGCCAGCCCTTGGCGCGGGCCGATAGCAGACCGGCGCCAAGCAGTTCCAGCAGCATGCCGCCCAACAGCGCGACGAATGGGAGGAGAATCAGGACCGAGTCATCCAAGGTGATTCCTCCCTGCGGATGGCGCGCCCATGCCTCAACCGCCCGCGATCATCGGGAAGAAGGCCACGGTGTCCTCCGGTTCCAGAGGCGTGTCCAGCCGATCCAGGTGCACGGCGCTCTGGCCGTTCACCAGCACGATGATCGTGGCGCTGAGCTTGCCGTCGGGCATGACCCGAGCCGAAAAGGCCGCGCCATGCTGCTCTGCGAGCCCCAGGACGAGCTCACGGAGCGTCGGCGCGGGCCGGGTCCATTCCTGTTCCAGGCATCCGGAGAGGGTCCGGATATCGGCGAAGTATTTGATCCGCATGGCCAGGCTCCTAGACCAGCGTCAGTTCCTTGAGCTTTTCCGGGGTCGGCACCCCTTGTTCGTCCCACCCGCGGAGTCGGTAGTATTCGGGCAGCATTTCGGGCAGGCGGCTTACTCCCCCTTTGGAGGGGCCGGTCTTGATGGGGCACTTGAGCAGCCGCTCGGGCAGGTTGTCATCCGCGCTGGTGAGGCCGGCCTTCAGGTTGAACATCCGCTCGAGATTCCAGACGCGTTCGCCGGCCTTGAGGTAATCGTCGAGGGTATAGGGGACGCCCGTGAGGGTCGTCAGCATGGCGGCGAAATCCTCCCCGCTCATGCCGAAGGTGCCGAAGATGCAGGCTCCGCTGGAGTCGACAGCCGCCGTCAGGTCCTGGAACAGCTTGACCCAGTGGGGCTTGTCAGTGATCACGTGGGGATCCAGCTTCACCCCGTTGCCGAGGATCTCCACCGCGATGGTGTAGCCGCGCACATGGCAGCCGCCGCGGTTGCTGGTGGCATATTCCAGGCCGATGCCCTGGATGGCGCGGGGATCGTAGGCGGGCATCTCCTGCTTCTTGACGGTCATGGAGAATTCCGGATGGCCGAAGCTCTCTGCGAAGCGGTAGGACCCCAGGGCCAGTTTATCCCCGATGCCTTCGCGGTTCGCGGTCATCCGGGTCAATTCCACCAGCGCGTCAACGTTGCCGAAGCTCATGTCTTTGCCGCCGGTGTCCTTGAGGGTGACGTAGCCCGCCTCGAAAAGGTCCATGGCGCAGGCGATGGTGGCGCCCATAGTGATGGAATCAAGACCATACTCGTTGCACAGGAAATTGGTCTTGACGATGGCTTCCAGGTCGTCGATGCCGCAGTCCGGGCCCATGCCCCAGGCGGCCTCGTACTCGGGGCCTTCACCTTCGCCCATGTATTTGGGGTTGGACACCTTGGTGACTCGGCCGCAACTAATGACACAGGAATAGCAGCCTTTGGGCCGCACCAGCAGTTTCTCCGCCAGGGTTTCTCCTCCGACCTTGTTGGCCGTGGGGAAATAGCCATCCTGGTAATTGCGGGTGGGCAGCGCGCCGGACTCGTTGAGGATGTTGACCAGCACGTCGGTGCCATAGGCCTTGAGGCCGGCGCCGCCGATCGGGTTCAGCTTGACCGCCGCCCGGGCCTTCTCCACGGCCGCCAGGAACCCTTTGGGATCAGCCACTTGCACTGGACGGGTGCCGACCACCACGATCGCCTTGAGGTTCTTGGAACCCATGACCGCGCCGACCCCGGAGCGTCCCGCAGCCCGGTGCAGGTCGTTCATGATCGCGGCGAACAGGACCCGTTTTTCGCCGGCGGGGCCGATGCAGGCGACCTTGGCCTCCTCATCGGTCTCGGCGCGCAGCAGGTCCGTGGTCTCCGGCACCGTCTTGCCCCAGATGTGCGAGGCGTCCCGCAATTCCACCAGGTCATCCTTGATCCAGAGGTAGACCGGCTTGGCCGCGGCGCCCTCGAAGATCACCAGGTCGTAGCCCGCGTATTTGAGTTCGGGCCCGAACGTCCCGCCAGAATTGGAGGCGGCGATGGCGCCGGTGAGCGGCCCCTTGGTCACCACGTCGTAGCGCCCACCCGAAGGCGCGAACGTCCCCGAGAACGGTCCCGGCGCGAAGATGAGCTTGTTCTCGGGGGAGAGCGGATCGACCTTGGGGTCGACCTCGTCGGCCATGATCTTGGTGCCCAGGCCGCGCGCGCCGATGAACAGTTTGGCGTCACTGAGGTTGATCGGTTCCTTCTTGATGGACCCCGTCGTGAGGTTCACCCGCAGCATCATTCCACTCCATCCGAACATGGTCATACCTCCTCGAAGGCCGACTTGAACTTGGCGGCGAAGGACTTCTTGCGCGTCCTGGTAGAATTGTTGTCATCGAGGTATTCGAGGGCACTGTTGGGGCAGACCTTCACGCACTCCGGACTGCCGCCGCAGGTGTCGCACTTCAGGATCGAACAGGTAACGCCATCGTAGACGGCGTTGCCGAACGGACACGCCATGGTGCACATCCGGCAGCCGATGCATTTGCTGCGTTCGTACAGCACGACGTCGCCCCCCTTGGCCCGATGCATGGCACCGGTCGGGCATACCTTCATGCAGGATGCGTCATCGCATTGTTGGCACATCATGGGCACCGAGAACCCTTCTCGCTCCCAGGTGTAGACGTGGACCCGAGTGCCAGTCGGCCGGAACTGCCCCTCGTGCCCGAAAACACAGGCCAGAGAACAATTCCGGCAACCGGTGCACTTGTCCGGATGGATCATGAGCACTTTCGTCATTGGTCGCCCCTCGATCTGCAAGCCCACGGTTCCCAACCCCATGCCGGGAATACCTAGGCCCGCGTTCTGGTTATTGGGTCCTGGGCTCGGCAAGGTGCCCATTTGCGGGACGCTTCGTCTCGATTAATGTGGTCAGCAGGCGGAGCTGTTCCGCCTGCAAACTCAGCAGGTTCTGCCATTGACTTCGCCGCGCGTGATCAAATTTCTCCAGGAAGAGGATCAACTCCGTCCTGTGGCTGAGTGCGCGGCTGGGCGCACCGGGGATGCGGCCATTCTCAGGATTCAGCTCTGTCATGGCTTTTGTACCTCGTTGGAGATGCTGCTAATGCCGATTGCATCAGTTGTGCCAATGTTTTAAGTGATAATATTATAATATTTAACCATGTCCCATTTCGATGGGGGACTTGTCTGCTGATTCAGAATGGAATGGTTCGCCCATCATTCTGAAAGAGACAGGCTTCTCGGTCACCATTCGTACCTGCCGTGGCCAGGGCCAGGGCCTCGGCAGGTATGCGGTATCACGGATTTGGGCCAGGATCTGGGGTTCCAGTGATTTATTTGGGGTAGTTGATGATGATATTGACCCGGCGGTTTTCCCGCACGCCCTCTGCGCTGGTGTTGTAGGCGTAGCGCCAGTTGTCGCCCCAGCCTGAGGCGGTCAGGCGCGAGCGGTCGATGCCGAAGTGGCCCACCAGGTAGTCGACCACCCTCACCGCGCGGCGCTTGGAGATTTCCATGGCCAGCTTGGGGGTCGCCTGCAGATTGCCGGTGTGGCCTTCCACCCAGGCGGTGACGGTCGGGTTGGCTTTCAGGAAATCCGCCACCTTGCAGAGCTGGCCATCATATTCCGGCTTGACCTCGTCCTTGTTGCGGTCGAAATCGATGTACAGCGCCATGGTCATCCGGGCCGGAGCCACGGTGAGCCCGGCCACGTCGGTCACGCAGGCGATGACCGCATCGGTGCGGCGGTTCTGGCGCTTCCCTGCATCCGTGCTGTTGTCCGCGATGGGCCGGCTGTCGCCGTAGCCCACGGCCGACAGGCGGGACGGATCGATGTGGAAGGTGCCGGTCAGGTAGGTCACCACACTCTGCGCCCGGGCTTGGGAAAGATCCAGGTTGTGTTGCGGGGTCCCGACATTATCGGAATGGCCCTCGATCACCGCCGTCGTGGCAGGGTACTTGGTCATGTAGGTCCCCACCACCGCCAGTTTCTCCAGGTCTTCGCGCTGGATCGCGTCCTTGTCGATGTTGAACTGGAGGTCGAGGATGGTGCAGTACTGCTCGGTCGCCGGCACGACGACGAGCACCGGGGCGGGTGCGGGGGCGGGCGCCAGGGCCTGGGTCGGCGCGGGGGTGTCGGCCACGGGAGGCGTGTAGGCCGCCACCATGGTCGGGTGGGCGCCCCAGCGGAAGCCGATCCCCGCCAGAGCCTGGCCCTCGTTGCGGACAGACGCCGTTTCGACCCGGACCATGCGCGCCTCCAGGGAGGCGAACATCTGGCGGCCCAGCAGGAACTGGGCGCCCGCGCCAGCCACGCCGCTCAGGCGGGTGGTGTTGTAGCTGGTGCCGGACAGCGGGGAACCCACATGGTCGGCGCCCAGGCCGAGGCGCAGGAAGGGGCGGACATTGGACGGGGTGGAGAAGGGGTTGTAGAGGACGGAAGCGTAGGCCTGTTCCTCCCGGGCCCGGCCATAGCCGTAGTCCACGTGGGTGACCAGGCCCGAAGCCTCGATCCCGAAGTGGCCGTTGAACCAGGTGCCCAGGCCCAATCCGAGAGCCCCCTGATCTTTCGGGTTGCTCCGGTCGCTGTGGCCGGTGACACCGCCCTGGACCTGGACCCAGTTGAAGGCTGCCGGAGCCTCCGCGGCCACCAGGGCGCCGGAGGCAAGGACGAGGGTGAGAAGGACGAGATGCGTGCGCATGAAGGCTCCTGAAGGCGCGCCTGGAGGGCGCATGGGATATGGGACGGGCCGCCGGCCAAGGTCGGAAGGGCCGCGGCGGACTGGGTCGCTGGAGGGAACCGTCATGGTGTGGGCGAAGGGATCCCGCCATTCGGGTCGATTCAGTGACAGGGCGCCGCCAAAGATCGGTCACGAAGATATGCAAATATTAAACCAATACATAAATATCTTTAAAACAGCATTAACATCATCATCCCGTTCGAACGGGGCTGACCAGGTCCATCAAAACAGCTTGGGCATTCGGTCCTTTTGGAGGGGTGGGCGGTTGCGATCGCCTTCTGGAATGGCAGGCCCCGACGAGAAGGGCCGACCATGCTATTTTGATCGACGAGCCCGGCCTTCCGACTGGGACCCTGATGTAACTTGTTGAATATTTTAAACTTAACAGGTTGGATCCAAACTTGCTTGGCCTTTGCTGCAGATCCTCGGCGGTCCCGTCCCTTCGCGCGGGCCCCGATGGCAGAATCCTTCCGCTCCACGGCATTCCGGTTCCCCAGGCGGCCCGTTCCCTGGTCCATGACCGTCGTCCTGCCGCAGAACTGTTCCCAATCCCAAGGAGGTAGCACCATGTCCGAGAATCGGATCAAGATCGCGCCCAATACCGTAGCCTATCCTGATGAGCATTGCCTCAAGCTCATCGTGGAGTTCTCGAT
>PLUC01000235.1 GCA_003165415.1 Holophagaceae bacterium | reverse complement strand
CCCGGCATGGGCGGCATGGAAGACATGTATTAATCCGGATTTCCGGAACGCCTGCGGGGGCCCCTTCGGGGGCCCCGCCTTTTCTGCCGGATTCCCACGGTAGAATGTCCGTTCGGAGTTCGCGCGGATGAAATACCTGATCGAGACCTGGGGATGCCAGATGAACAGCCACGACAGCGAGAAGCTGGAGGGGCTGCTGCTGGAGCAAGGCCATGAGCCGGCGGCCGGGATGGAGGACGCCGAGCTGGTGCTGCTGAACACCTGCTCCATCCGGGAAAAGGCGGTGCACAAGGTCTACAGCGAACTGGGCTGGCTGCGCGAGGAGAAGAAGAAGCGGCCGCTGCTGGTGGGGGTCGCCGGCTGCCTGGCCCAGCAGGAGCAGGCCGCGCTGTTCAAGCGGGCGCCCCACATCGACTTCGTCCTGGGCACCATGGCCATCCAGCAGCTGCCCGCCCTGGTGGAGCGGGCCCGGGCCGGGGTCCGGCGGGTGATCGACACCGGGGCCTATCTCGACAACCACCTGTTCCCCCCGGAGACGGCCCGCCGGGGCAGCAGCGCCAAGGCGCTGGTGACCATCATCGAGGGCTGCGACCACGCCTGCACCTACTGCGTGGTGCCCACCACCCGCGGCCCCGAGCGGCACCGCCCGTTCCAGGACGTGGTGGCGGAAGTGCGCGGCCTGGTGGCCCAGGGCTACCGGGAAGTGGAGCTGCTGGGCCAGAACGTCAACAGCTTCCAGGGGGGCTGCTCCTTCGCGGAGCTGCTGGACCGGGTGGCGGAGCTGGATGGGCTGGAATGGATCCGCTTCACCACCAGCCACCCCATGAACTTCACCCCGGCCCTGGCGCGGACCCTGGCGCGCAACCCCAAGGTGGCGCCGTTCCTGCACCTGCCGGTGCAGAGCGGCAGCGACGCGGTGCTGCGCCGCATGCGGCGGGAATACACCGTGGCCCAGTACCTGGAGCGGCTGGGCTACCTGCAGGGCGGTCCCGCCGACCTGTGCCTGTCCACGGATTTCATCGTCGGCTTTCCCGGGGAGACCGAGCAGGACTTCGAGGCGACCCTGGCCCTGCTGGAGCAGGTGCGGTACGACCAGTCGTTCAGCTTCATCTATTCCCCCCGGCCGGGAACCCCGGCCCTGCGCCTCAAGGACGACCTGCCCCATGCCGAGAAGCTGCGGCGCCTGACCCGGCTCCAGGCCCGGCAGACCGAGCTGACCCTGGCCAGCAACCAGAAGATGGTGGGCCGCGCGCTGAAGGCGCGGATCGAGACCGAAGCCCCCCTGGAGGGCGGCCACTGGCTGGCCCGCACCGCCAACTGGAAGAACGTCCACCTGATGGCCCCGGCGGGGAGACGGCTGCCGTTCCGGGAACTGGTGGACATCCGGGTCACCGGCGCCGGCCCGCACTTCCTGCGGGCGGAGGCCGTCTGAATCAGTTGCTCTTGCCCATCCGGGCCTTCAGCTTCGGGCCCAGGTCCTCGACCGGGTAGCCGGCCGGAAGGGCGAAGGTGGAGGGCGGGATGGAACCGGTTTCGACCTTGGTGGCCAGGGTGGCGACGTCCATGCCCATCATGCCCGTCATGTGGGTCTTCAACTGGATGCCCTTGATCTTGGCCATCTCTTCATACAGGCGCTTGAAGATGGCACCCATGGGGCCAACCTGGGCGAACTGGGCGGCCTGGGTCTTCATCATCTCGGCGTAGGAGGAATCCGCCATGGGCGCCTTCAGGGTCGGATCGGCGCTCAGGTCCATGACCAGCTTGCCCACGGTGATGTGCCAGGACTGGCAATTCCGGCCCGCGATCTGCTCGTTCCCCGTCTTCACCACGCTGCAGGCGTTGGGATCGCCAAACATGGTCGCCATGGTTTTCATGGCCGCCTCGTTGCTGGGCTGGTTCACGGAGGCCATGGCCGTCATGGCGTCGGTGAAGGCCAGCTTGGAGATGACCTTCTTCTTGTTGTCGATGTGGTAGATGATCCCCTTCTGGAAATCCACCAGCTGGTCCTGCCCGGAATCGACCCCCCGTATCATCAGCTCGGCGGCGGTGAAATAGTGGATCTCCGTTCCTGTGGTGGCCGCGCCGGTCATGCCCTTCCGGACGGAACTGTAAGTGACGGTCAGGTCGGTGGCGCCCAGGGACCCGAACAGAAGCATCGCCGCCAAGGCATGGACGAGCCGACATTTCATGGAGGTCTCCATAGCGAATGGTGTGGAAAGATCAAGTGTCGTTACGAAATTACCTGTGCTTTTCAGGTAATTTTGTTACGACACTTTATGCCGGACCGGCACCGAAACGTCGAGATTTATTTTTACCCAACGGCTTGGGTTCCTTGGCCGCCCATTCGCCAGAAGAAATTTCAGGTCCTGAACCTCCCCACCAGCTCGGTGAGGCCCGCGGCGGTGCGGGAGAGTTGGCCGGAGGTCTGGGCGTTGCCCTCGGTGGTGGCGGAGAGCTCGACGCTGGCGCTGGCGTTGGCGGCGGCCTTCTGGGCGCCCAGTTCCACCTGCTGGGCCACTTCCTGGCTGGCCTTGGCCTGCTCTTCGGCCGCGGCCCCGATCTCCATGGACATGGCGGTCACCTGGCCGATGTGCTCCCGGATCTCGGCCAGGGCCTGCACGGCCTCCTGGACCGTGGCCCGGCCCTGGGCCACCGCGCGGTCGCTGCCCTCGATCAGGGTGGCGATCTCCCGGGCGGCCTGGGCGCTGCGCTCGGCCAGCTTGCGCACTTCGTCCGCCACCACCGCGAAGCCCTTGCCCAGGGCCCCGGCCTTGGCCGCCTCGATGGCGGCGTTGAGGGAGAGCAGGTTGGTCTGGCGGGCGATCTCCTGGATCACCTTCACCGCCTGCACCACTCGGGCGGTGCTCTGGGCCACTTCTTCCATGGCGGCCATGGCGGCCTGGCCTTGGCGGTCCCCTTCGGCGGTGGCCGCCACCGCCTGGCTGGCCTGCTGGCGGCTGGCCTGCACATGGGTGGAGACTTCCTGGATGGAGGCGGACAGCTCGGTCATGGCCGAAGCCATGCGCTCCACCGAACTGCGCTGGTCCTCGGCGTTCCGGGCCAGCTCCTGGCTGGTGACGGAGATTTCGCGGGTGGAGTCGGAGAACTGGCCGGCATCCTCCGCGACCCGCTGGGCGTCGAAGCGGATCCGGTTGATCATGCCCTTGAGCCGGGACTGCAGGTCGCGGACCATGGCCAGGACGCTGTGGCTGTCCCCCGGCCGGGTGTCCACCTCCACCCGCATGTCGCCGGCCGCCACCTGCTTCAGCAGCTCGATGGTCCGGGCCGGATCGGTCCCCATCTGCAGGTACAGGGTCCGGACCATCATGGCCGCCAGGAAGGCCCCGCCGGCGAGCCCCAGCGCGCCGCCCAGGACCAGGACGGCCGTGTTCCCGCCCAGGAAGTACACGGTCAGCAGCAGCAGGAGGAAATAGCCGAGGACCAGTCCGAACGCCAACCCCATGCGCACGGCGAAGGACATGGCCGGGAAGGGGATCCAGGGCTGGGGGGGGACGGCTTCCGCCAGGGACATGCCCTTGTTCATGCGGGCATAGATCAGCTCGGCCTCGTGGATCTGGCACCGGCTCGGCTTGCTGCGGATGGAGACGTACCCGACAATGGCGCCTTCTTCCTTGACCGGGCTCACGTTGGCGTCGACCCAGTAGAAGTCGCCGTTCTTGCAGCGGTTCTTAACCAGCCCGTGCCAGGGCTCGCCGGCCTTGACCGTGGCCCACAGGTCGGCGAAGGCTCCCGGCGGCATGTCCGGGTGGCGCACCAAGTTGTGCGGCTGGTCCAGCAGTTCGTCCCGCTGGAAGCCGCTGATGCGCACGAACTCCTCGTTCACGAAGGTGATGTTGCCCTTGGCGTCGGTGGTGGAAACGATGAAAGCCCCATCCTGGAGCTGGTGTTCGACGAGTGTAACGGGCTGATTGTTCCTCATGGGGTCTCCGTAAGACAATCTACCCGAAAAAACCAAACAGAATGAGGGGTCCTTAATGTAAGATTTCGCATTACGCGTACAAGAAGCCGGCCTTGCCGGTGGCTGCGCCGCGGATGGTTGGAAAGGACACTTGGGAAGGGAAGCTGCAGGTTGATCAAGTCGAGCAGAGGTTCAAACATTCAATCCCCGGGGATCCATTAATGGCGAATCCGTCCCCCCTGTTCCCCAAAGGCGGAAAGAAGGGCCTGCTGACCGGCCCCGATGGGGAAAAGGACATGCGCTCCATCGAATCCAGACTGCGCATCCTGGTGAAGGCGGTGGAACAGAGCCCGGTGTCCATCATCGTCACCGACCATGAGGGCATCATTGAATATGTGAATCCCAAGTTCTGCAAGGTGACCGGGTACACCCTGGAGGAAGTCCTGGGCCAGACGCCCCGGATCCTGAAGGGAGGGTTCCTCACCGCCGACTTCTACCGGGAGCTTTGGCTCACCATCCTTGCCGGGGAAGAATGGCACGGCATCTTCCACAACCGCACCAAGAGCGGCGAAATGGTGTGGGAACTGGCTTCCATCTCCCCTATCCGGGACGAGGCCGGGGTCGTCACCCATTTCGTCAGCGTCAAGGAGGACTTCACCGAGATCAAGCGCCTGCAGGACCACATGGACAACCTGGCCCACCATGACCAGTTGACCGGGTTGCCCAACCGGACGCTGTTCTACGACCGGCTCAAGCAGGCCCAGGCCCTGGCCAAGCGCAGGGAAGAGGGCCTCGCCCTGTTCTATCTGGACCTGGACGGTTTCAAGGCCGTCAACGACACCCACGGCCACGAACTGGGCGACCGCCTGCTCAAGGCGGTGGGCCAGCGGCTCATGGAATGCGTCCGGGAATCGGACACCGTGGCGCGCATTGGCGGGGACGAGTTCACCGTGCTGCTGCCGGGCCTCCATACCCAGGACACCGCCGCGGACATCGCCCGGCTGATCATCGAGGCCCTGTCCCGGCCGTTCCAGCTCGACCACCTGACCTGCACCATCGGCGTCTCCATCGGCATCAGTTTCTACCCCCGGGACAGCGAAGAAGGCGAACGGCTCATCTCCTACGCCGACGCCGCCATGTACAAGGTGAAGAACACCGGCAAGAACAACTTCGCCTTCTGGGCGTGACCGGCGCCGCCAGGGGCGGTGATGGAGAAGCTCAAATTCATCTATAATCCGCTCCGGAGACAACACCATGGCCGCAACCTCGGTTCCTGAGCCCACCCTGCGCCGCCTGCCGAAGTACTACCACTACCTGCGGCGGGTTCAGGGCACCGGCCAGGAGATCATTTCCGCCACCCAGATGGCCGAGGACTTGGGCATCCACCACACCCAGGTGCGCAAGGACCTCGCCGCCACCGGCAGCCAGGGCAAGCCCAAGGTGGGGCACCGGGTGGAGGACCTGCTGGTCTCCATCGAAGCCTTCCTCAACTGGAACAACTTCTCCGAGGCTTTCCTGGTGGGGGCGGGAAACCTGGGCTCGGCCCTGCTGGGCTACACCGATTTCGAGAAGGCGGGCATCCGCATCGTCGCGGCGTTTGACAGCAACCCCCTGAAAGTGGGCGGCAGGGTCCACGGGGTGGAGGTGTTTCCCATGGCCCAGTTCGAGCACCGGGCCCTGGAAAGGCACATCGCCATCGGCATCATCACCGTCCCCGCGGACCGCGCCCAGCAGATCGCCGAGACCATGGTGCGCGGCGGGCTCCAGGCCATCTGGAACTTCGCGCCCATCACCCTGGACCTGCCCGAGGAGATCATTGTGGAGAACGTGGAACTCTACGCGAGCCTGGCGATCTTTTCCCGGAAGCTGGAAGAGCGGCGAAAGGCCAAGGCCGCGGGGCCGCAATTCTAGCAGCCGTTGCGGAGCTTGCTCCGCTACGGCTGTCGTCCATTCGGAAAAGCGCGACCAGGAACACTTCGTTCCTTAAGTTCGGCCCCCCATCTCCACCTCCCTTTGGGTGAACCAACAGGGCGGAATATTCCAGAGACGGCCCGGGCCATGACATGCTTGATCCACAGGGCGGAATTCATGAAAAAGGTCGTGGTGCTGAGCATCGGGAAGCTGGCCGGGGATGTCCTCGTGGCCCATGTGCGGCGCTTCTTCCACGACACGGTCGCGGTGGAGCGCTACTGCCTGGAGGACCGGCTGGATTTCGCGCCCGGGGAGGTGGTGGCGGTGCTCTCCGGGGAGCAGGTAAAGACCCGGCCCGAGGTGGCCGCCATGATCCGGGCGGGCATGGACTGCATCCTGGCCCGGCGGGCCATCGACTACACCCGCATCCAGGACCTGCTGGCCCTGCCCGACGGCACGGAGGTGCTGCTGGTCAACGACTACGAAGCCAGCACCCGCTCGGCCATGGAACACCTGATGCGGGTCGGCCTGGACCACCTGGTCTACCACCCCTACTATCCGGGGATTCCGTCCTACCCGCCGCTCGGGATCGCCATCACCCCCGGCGAGCCGACCCTGGTGCCGGATTGCGTGGAACGGGTGATCGACATCGGCTCGCGCCTGGCGGACATCACCACCATCGTCGAGCTGGTCCAGCGGCTGGGCCTGATGGAGCAGCTGGGGGATTCCATCTCGTCCCAGCACCTGCGGGAGATCACCCGGCTGCTGCGGGAGATCGACCGGGCCGGGAAACGGGTCGCGAACATGCGCGACATCCTGCAGGTGATGGCGGACTACGCCCCCAACGGCATCCTCTACACGGACCTGGCCGGCAGGATCATCCTCGGCAACCAGACCATTGCGACGGTGCTGCGCAGGCCGGCGGAAGCCATGACCAACCGGCTCCTGGGGGAGCTGGTGCCGGAGCTGCCGCCGGAGCCCCCGGAATCCAGTGTGGTGCTCACCCTGGGCGGCCAGGAGATGGTGGTGTGGGCCCGGCCGGTACAGCAGGGCGAGACGGTCACCGGCCACCTCTACGTGTTCGAGACCAGCCACACCATCCAGACCCTGGAGCACGAGCTGCGCCGCAAGGCCCGCAAGTCCGAGCACGAGGCCCGCTACACCTTCCACGACATCCTGTCGAAGAGCCCGCAGATGGACCGGGTGCTAGGCTATGCCCAGCGGGTGGCCCAGAGCGATTCCACCATCCTGATCCAGGGCGAGACCGGCACCGGGAAGGAGCTGTTCGCCCAGGCCATCCACAACGCCTCCAAGCGCCGGCAGGGGCCATTCGTGCCGGTGAACTTCGCGGCCTTTCCCATGGGACTGCTGGAGAGCGAGCTGTTCGGCTACGAGGAGGGGGCCTTCACCGGGGCGCGCAAGGGCGGGCGCCGGGGCCTGGTGGAGGAGGCCCATGGCGGCACCCTGTTCCTGGACGAGATCGGCGACGCCCCGCTGGAGTTCCAGGTGCGCCTGCTGCGGGTGCTGCAGGAGCGCCAGGTGCGGCCGGTGGGCGGGCGCAAGCTGGTCCCGGTGGACGTGCGGGTGATCGCCGCCACCAACAAGGATCTGAACCTTGAGGTGAAGCAGGGGCGCTTCCGGGAGGACCTGTTCTACCGGCTAAGTGTGGTGCCGCTGCGCATGCCCAGCCTGCGCGAGCGCCGGGAGGACATCCCGCTGCTCATCGAGCGCTTCATCCGCCGCTTCAGCCACGGCCGGCAAACCAGGCCCCTGGCCATCATGACCCCGGAGACCTTCGACCACCTCTGCGGCTACGCCTGGCCTGGCAACATCCGCCAGCTGATGAACGTGGTGGAGTTCCTCATCAGCACCTGGGAGGAGGGCAGGCGGGTGGAGATGGAGCACCTGCCGGAGTACCTGCTGCAGCCGGCGGCCGCCGGGGACGGGGGGCTGATCCAGGAGGTGCTGGGCGCGGACCTGGTCTGGATGCTGGGCCGGTTCCGGGAGTTCGGCAGCATCGGCCGGCGCCACCTGGCCGAGCTGGCCGCCGCCGACCGGCCCCAGCTCACCGAGGGGGTGATCCGGGGCCTCCTGGCCACCTCCGAGGCCCTGGGGCTCACCCGGTCCGGAACCGGGCGGAAGGGCTCGACCCTCACCGGGAAGGGACACCTGGTCACCGATCAGTGGGACGAGGCAATGGGATATCGGGATAGTAAACGGGTTGTTTTATAACCCCTTATCCCCATGGGCCGTGATCCAACCTCTCCGGACCTTCCGGCGGTGGGCCTGATTCAATAACTCAATCATCATGGCCCCGTTCTTGCTAAACCCAGGGATCCACGGAGTCCCCATGAGCGGTCCAGCCATCCTGAAGCTGATCCAAGGCGCGGAAGTCTATGCGCCCGAACCCCTGGGGCCCATGGACGTGCTCATCGCCGGCGGCTTGGTCGCCTGCCTGGACCCGGGCGCCCTGGACCTGGGCCGGGCCGAGCTGGAACTCATCGACGGGCGGGGCAAGCTGCTGGTGCCGGGCTTCATCGACGGCCACGTGCACCTGCTGGGCGGCGGCGGGGAAGGGGGCTACGCCTCCCGGACCCCGGAGCTCATGCTCAGCGACCTCACCACCGCCGGGGTGACCACGGTGATCGGCTGCCTGGGCACCGACAGCACCACCCGGACCATGGCCAGCCTGCTGGCCAAGGCCCGGGGGCTGGAAGCGGAGGGGGTCACCGCCTACATCTACACCGGCTCCTATCGGGTGCCGGTGCGCACCCTCACGGGTTCGGTGCAGGACGACCTGATCCTCATCGACAAGGTGATCGGGGTCGGGGAGATCGCCCTGAGCGACCACCGCTCGTCCCAGCCCACCTTCGACGAAGTGGCCCGCATCGCCGCCGATGCCCGGGTCGGGGGCATGCTCTCGGGCAAGGCCGGCGTCGTCAATGTCCACCTGGGCGACGGCGAGCGCATGCTGACCCTGATCGAACGGATCCTCCGGGAGACCGAGATCCCGGCCAAGCACTTCGTCCCCACCCACATCAACCGCAACCAGAGGCTGCTGGAGGCGGGCAGCGCCTACGCCCGCCAGGACGGCGGCCGGGGCCGCTTCATCGACCTGACCACCAGCACGGAGCCGGTGGAGGGCCGCTCCTGCGGCGCCCTGCTGGCCCAGCTGCTCCAGGCCGGCGTGGCCGCGGGCAGCATCAGCTTCAGCTCCGACGGCCAGGGCAGCCTGCCCCGGTTCAACGCGGCCCGGGAATACGCGGGCCTGGGGGTGGGCAAGGTGGACACCCTGTTCGCCGAGGTACGGCGCGGGGTGCAAGAGTACGGGGTGCCCCTGGAGGTGGCCCTCCAGGTAATCACCTCCACCCCCGCGGCCTACCTCAGGCTACCGGCCAAGGGCCGGATCCGGGCCGGGGCGGACGCGGACCTGGTGCTGCTGGACCGGAACCTGGAGATCGACGCGGTCCTGGCCCGGGGCGAGATCCTGGTGCGCGACCATGAGCTGAAACGGCTGGGCAGCTTCGAGCAGGACGTCATGGACACCCTGCAACGGAAACAACGCTTCATGTCTAATTAATGCCTTTTGGGCCAGGACCGCTCCCGGAGGAGATCCGCTGGCTTCTGGCGCGCTTGGCATTACTATTGCTCTGATCCAACTCATCCCTATCCATCCTTCGGTGGAACTCTCAAGGAGGCTCCCATGTTGAGCATTCGCAAGGCCCTGGCGCGCGCCGCGCTGGTCCTGTGCTGCGCCGCCCCCGGCGGTCTGGCCCAGGCCGCGGCACCGTACCACGTCGGCATCGTCACGGGCACGGTGAGCCAGAGCGAGGACGAGGTCCGCGCCGCGGAAGCCATGATCAAGGAATACGGGGACGTGAAGAACGGGGGCATGATCCAGCACCTGACCTTCCCCAACAACTTCAACGCGGAGCAGGAGACCACCATCTCCCAGCTGGTGTCCCTGGCCAACGATCCGCTCATGAAGGCCATCATCATGAACCAGGCGGTGCCGGGCACCACCGAGGGGTTCCGGCGGATCCGCGAAATGCGGCCCGACATCAAGCTGCTGTGCGCGGTGCCCTACGAGGATCCCCTGGTCATCAGCAAGGTCGCCGACCTGATCATGCGCAACGATTTCGTCTCGGCTGGCTACCGGATCATCTGGGCCTCCAAGCAGCTGGGCTGCAAGACCTTCGTGCACATCTCGTTCCCCCGGCACATGAGCGTCGAGCCGCTCACCCGCCGGCGGATGATCATGGAACAGGCCTGCAAGGACCTGGGCGTCAAGTTCGTGTTCGAGACCGCCCCGGACCCGCTCAGTGACGTGGGCGTGGTGGGCGCCCAGCAGTACCTGCTGGAGAACGTGCCCAAGTGGGTGAAGAAGTACGGCAAGGACACCTCCTTCTACGCCACCAACGACGCCCACACCGAGCCCCTCATCCGCCAGATCGTGCAGTACGGCGGCGTCATGGTGGAAGCCAGCCTGCCCTCGCCGCTGCTGGGGTTCCCCGGCGCGCTGGGCATCGACCTCAAGGCCGAGCAGGGCAACTTTCCCGCGATCATGAAGAAGATCGAGCAGGTGGTGATCGCCAAGGGCGCCGCCGGGCGTCTGGGCACCTGGTCCTATTCCTTCCAGTACAGTGACACCGTGGGCCTGGTCCAGCACGCCATGAACGTCATCGAGGGCAAGTCCAAGATGACCAACATGCAGGACATCTTCAAGGCCTTCGCCAAGTACACCCCCAACGTGAAGTGGGGCGGGTCCGTCTACATCGACGGCACCACCGGCGTCCGGGTGCCCAACTTCGTCATGCTGCTCCAGGACACCTACATCTTCGGCAGGGGCTACATCCACTCCGCCGACGTGGTGGTGCCCGAGAAGTACCTGCGGATCAGCTCCGGGCTGAAGAAGAAGGCGTAGACCGACCTACCGGCGGCGGCCCCCGGGGCCGCCGCCTCTTTCCAGCGAAAGGCCAATCCAGTGGAACCCATTCTGAGCTTGCGCGGCATCGGCAAGACGTTCTTCGCCAACCGCGTGCTGGCCGACGTCTCTTTCGATGTGGCGCCGGGGGAGATCGTAGGGCTGGTGGGGGAGAACGGGGCGGGCAAGTCCACCCTGATGAAGATCCTCTTCGCCATGCCGGAAATCGCCGAGACCGGCGGCTTCGAAGGCACCATCCGGTTCGCCGGCCAGGACGTGGCGTTCCGCAATTCCTTCGACGCCCTGGATGCCGGCATCGGCATGGTGCACCAGGAGTTCTCCCTCATCCCCGGGTTCACCACCACCGAGAACATCCTGCTCAACCGGGAGTCGGTGCAGGGCTCGTTCCTGGTGGACATCTTCGGGCCGCGCATCAACACCCTGGACCGGGCGGCCATGGACGCCCGCTCGCGCAAGGCTATCGCCAAGCTGGGGGTGGCGCTGGATCCGGACATGCTCATCAGGGAGATGCCGGTGGGGCACAAGCAGTTCACCGAGATCGCCCGGGAGCTGTGCCGGGAGCATGTCAAGCTGATCGTCCTGGACGAGCCCACCGCCGTGCTCACCGAAAGCGAGGCCGAGGTGCTGCTGGGCACCCTGCGCCTGCTGGCCCGGGAAGGCATCGCCATCATCTTCATCTCCCACCGGCTGCGCGAGGTGGTGGAGCTGTGCGACCGGGTGGTGGTGCTGCGGGACGGGCACAAGATCAACGACTTTCCGGCGGCGGGCACCAGCATCAAGGCGATCGCGGCGCTCATGGTGGGGCGCTCCGCCGAGGCCCAGGCCCGGGTGGACGCGGAATCCGCGGCCCGCGGCCAGGTCCATGGCGGCGCCGACGACACCATCCTGGCGGTGGACGGGCTCTGGGTGGACATGCCCGGGGAGACGGTGCGCCAGGTGAACCTGGCGGTCCAGCGCGGCGAGATCCTGGGCATCGGCGGCCTGGCCGGCCAGGGCAAGCTGGGCATCGCCAACGGCATCATGGGCCTGGCTCCGGCCGGCGGCACGGTGCTGCTGAACGGCGTGCCGCTGCCCCTGAACACGCCCCGGGCGGCCCTGGACCGGAGCATGGCCTTCGTGTCCGAGGACCGGCGCGGGGTGGGCCTGCTGCTGGACGAGGGCATCGACTGGAACATCGCCTTCACCGCCATGCAGGTGCAGGACAAGTACGTGAAGCCGCTGCTGGGCGGCCTGCTCAAGTGGCGCTCGGACGCGGCCATGGTCCAGCTGGCGGAGGAGTACATCCGGCTGCTGGAGATCAAGTGCACCGGGCCCAAGCAGCGGGCCGGGGCGCTGTCCGGCGGCAACCAGCAGAAGGTCTGCCTGGCCAAGGCGTTCGCCCTGCGGCCGGAGCTGCTGTTCGTGTCCGAGCCGACCCGGGGCATCGACATCGGGGCCAAGCACGTGGTGCTGGAGACCCTGAAGCGGTACAACCAGGAGTACGGCACCACCATCGTCATGGTCTCCAGTGAACTGGAGGAACTTCGCTCCATCTGCGACCGCATCGCCATCGTCTACGAGGGCCGCATCGAGGGGATCCTGCCGCACACGGCGCCGCTTGAGCAGTTCGGCATCCTCATGGCCGGCGCCGGCCGGGACGAAGCGACAGCCGCGGCCGGGAGGGAGAGCTAGCCATGGAAGCCGTGAAACGTTTCACCGCCGACTTCGGGCTGCCCAGGCTGCTCATCACCGTGTTCCTGCTGCTGCTGTTCAGCGCCGCGCCGATGGTGGGGGTCAACCTGCCGTCCTCCCTGTCCGACGTGCTGATCCGGGTGGGCATGAACGGCATCATGGTGCTGGCCATGGTGCCCATGATCCAGTCCGGCTGCGGCCTCAACTTCGGCCTGTCGCTGGGGGTGCTGGCCGGGCTGCTGGGCGCCACCATCAGCATCGAATCCGGGCGGGTGGGCCTGGCCGGGTTCCTCATCGCCATCGTGGTGGGGCAGGTCTTCGGCGCGCTGTTCGGGTTCGGCTACGGCAAGCTGCTGAACCGGGTCAAGGGCGGCGAGATGATGATCGCCACCTACGTGGGCTTCTCCTCGGTCATGGCCATGTGCATCGCCTGGGTGGTGCTGCCCTTCAAGAGCCCGACCATGATCTGGGGCTACGGCGGCTCAGGCCTGCGCACCACCATCTCGGTGGAGGGCTTCTGGCGGCACATCCTGGACGACTTCCTGGCCTTCCATCTGGGCGAGAACTTCAAGTTCCCCACCGGGGCGGTGCTGGTGTTCCTGCTGGTGGCGGTGCTGGTGTGGGTGTTCTTCCACCTCAAGCTGGGCACGGCGGTGACGGCGGTGGGGCTGAACGCCACCTACGCCAAGGCCTCCGGCATCAGCATCAACCGCATGCGCATCATCAGCGTGATGATGTCCACCATGCTCGGCGCCCTGGGCATCGTGGTGTTCCAGCAGAGCTTCGGCTTCATCCAGCTCTATGACGGGCCACTCTACATGGCCTTCCCGGCGGTGGCGGCGATCCTCATCGGCGGCGCCACGGTGAACAAGGCGACCCTGGCCAACGTGTTCATCGGCACCCTGCTCTACCAGGGCATCCTGACCATGACCCCGGAGGTGTTCAACGCGGTCCTCAAGATCGACATGTCCGACGTGATCCGGGTGATCGTCTCCAACGGCATGATCCTGTATGCCCTGACCCGCACCATGAAGGTGGCCAAATGAGCTCCAGACTGCGCGTGTTCTTCATCGACAATGCGGTGGCCATCCTGATCCTGCTGCTCATCGCCTTCGCCATCCCGGTGGCCAAGCTGCCGGCGAGCTTCCTGGCCCAGGAGATCCTGATGCGGCTGGGGCGCGACACCTTCCTGGTGCTGGCGCTGTTGCTGCCGATCATGGCCGGCATGGGCCTCAACTTCGGCATGGTGCTGGGGGCCATGGCCGGGCAGCTGGGGTTGATCTTCATCTCCGACTGGGGCATCGTCGGCATCCCGGGCCTGCTGCTGGCCATGATCATCTCGCTGCCCATCTCGGTCTGCCTGGGCTGGGTGTGCGGCTCGATCATGAACCGGGCCAAGGGCCGGGAGATGGTCACCGGCTTCATCCTGGCGTTCTTCATGAACGGCATCTACATGATGATCGTGCTCTACGCCATGGGCAGCATCATCCCCATCTTCAATCCGGAGCTGCTGCTCTCCCGGGGCTACGGCATCCGCAACGTGGTGGGGCTGGACGGCGTGCGCCAGAGCTTCGACAACCTGATCCCGCTGCACGTGGCCGGCCTGAAGATACCGGTGTTCAGCTACCTGCTCATCGCCGCCGGGGCTGGGCTGCTGATCTGGTTCCGCCGCACCAAGCTGGGCCAGGACATGCGCGCGGTGGGCCAGGACCGGGCGGTGTCGGGGGCCGCGGGCATCCCGGTGGAGCGGACCCGGATCCTGGCGATCATGATCTCCACGGTGCTGGCCGGTATCGGCCAGGTGATCTTCCTGCAGAACCTGGGCACCATCAATACCACCAGCTCCCACGAGCAGATCGGCATGTTCTCCATCGCCGCCCTGCTCATCGGCGGCGCCTCGGTGACCAAGGCCTCCATCCCCAACGTCATCGTCGGGGTGATCCTGTTCCACCTGCTGTTCCTGGTCTCGCCCATGGCCGGCAAGAACCTCATCGGCTCGGGCATGCTGGGCGAGTACTTCCGGCAGTTCGTGAGCTACGGGGTGATCGCCCTGGCGCTGGTGCTCTACGAGTGGAAGCGGGTGACCCGGGAGAACGACGCCCGGGCCACGCTGCGCGCCGGAGGTGCCGCATGAGCGCCCGCAGCCTGTTCCAGCGGAGCTGCGTCCTGGCGGGCCTGGTGGCGCTGTCGGCCTTCCTGTTCTACATCGGCAAGGGGCACACCCTGCTCATCGACACCAACGCCGTGACCCTGGACGGGAAGGAGTTCAGCTGCGCCGACAGCGTCAGCGTGAGCATCGACGGGCATGAGCCCGAGTCCATGGGCCGCGCCGAGCGCACCATGGTCCAGGTGGGCGGACCCCGGCACACCATCACCATCGAGGCGGGCGACCAGAAACTGGAGCAGCGCTTCAGCGTCCCCACCTTCCTGGACCCGGCGCTGGTGTCGGTGCCGGCCATCCTGGGCGGCGCGCCGCGACGCTACTGGATCGGCAAGTTCACCGCGCCGCCGGCGGAGGAGACGCCGGTGGAGCAGATGCAGCAGCAGGACAGCCCGGCGCCGGAAGCGCCCAAGCCCTGATGGACCCGCGGTCGCTGTTCCCCGACCACCTCCGGGTCCGCCTGGACTGCCTGGAGCAGGCCCTGGCCGCCACCGGCTTCCCGGCCCTGGTGGTCTCCAGCGGGGTGCCCTTCACCTACTGCGCCGACGACCACGAGGCCCCCTTCCAGGGGGTGCCCCATTTCCGCCACTACTGTCCGCTGGAGGGCCCCCACCACGTGCTGCGCCTGGAGCCAGGCCGCAGGCCGGTGCTGGCGCTCCATGTGCCCCGGGACTTCTGGTGCGAGCAGGAGCCCATGGAAGACGCCGCGTTCTGGGCGGACCTGTTCGAGCTCCGGGAAGCGGCCACCCCGGACGCGGTCTGGGACCTGGCGGGCCGGCCCGCCGGGGCCGCCTATATCGGCGATGAGCCCGGCCGGGCCGAGGCCGCGGGCCTGCAGCCGAACCCGGCCAGCCTCCTCAGCCGCCTGGACTGGGGCCGGAGCTTCAAGACCCCCTACGAGATCGGCACCCTGGAGGAGGCCACCGCCCTGGGCGCCCGGGGCCACCTGGCCAGCCGGGAGGCGTTCCTGGCGGGCGGTTCGGAGGTGGCGATCCACCACGCCTTCGTCCAGGCGGTGGACGCCCTGGACCACCAGCTGGCCTACCCCTCCATCGTGGCCCTGGAGCCCAAGGGCGCCATCCTGCACTACCGGAACAAGCGCCGCCGCGGCGACGGCAAGGTGCTGCTGCTGGACTGCGGCGCCCGGGTGCGGGGCTACGGTTCGGACATCACCCGCACCACCGCCGCGCCCGGGTGCGATCCCCGGTTCCAGTCCCTCATGGGGGGGATCCTGGAGCTGCAGCGGACGGTGTGCGCCGCCCTGAAGCCGGGCCTGCCGTTCCTCCAGGCGCACCAGCTGGCCCACCGGGAACTGTGCGGCCTGCTGCACCGTTCCGGCATCCTCAAGGCCGCGCCGGAGGAGGCCCTGGCCCTGGGCCTCAGCCGCCCGTTCATGCCCCACGGCCTGGGCCATTTCCTGGGCCTCAACATCCACGACGTGGCCGGCCACAGCACCGGGCCCGACGGCGCCCTGCTGCCGCCGCCGGAGCAATACCCGTCCCTGCGCCTGACCCGGACCCTGGAGCCCGGGCATGTGCTGACGGTGGAGCCGGGCCTCTACTTCATCCCGATGCTTCTGCAGCAGTTCCGGGAAGGCCCGTACGCCGGCCGCTTCGACTGGAGGCTCATCGATGAACTATCTCCCCTGGGCGGGATCCGCTTCGAGGACAACGTGGTGATGACCGGGAGCGGGATCCGGAACATCACGCAGGAGTATCTGCCTTCCTAGTCCTTTTCCAGCCGCGCCAGGTGTCGCGCCAGGTGCGGCAGCAGCTGCTTCTTGCGGCTGACCACGGCGTCCAGCTGGAACAGGTGGCTGCCCAGGCGGGGATACTCGATGGTGTCGATCACCCGCGGGTTGCCGGCCACCAGCAGCAGGCTGTCGTTCAGGGCGATGTCGGTCACCAGCAGGCAGGCGAAATCCAGCTGCTGCTCGCGCAGCAGGTCGTCCAGGGCCGCGGCCAGGGCCTCCTGGTGCTGCTGGAAGCGCTGGAAGCCCATCTCCTCGATCTGGGCCACGGCCATGCGCCAGGGGCCTTCGGTGTAGTCCTTGCAGTCCATGCGCAGCGCCTCCCGGGGCGTGCAGAGCTGCAGCACCGAGCCCACGGCGAAGAACGCCTCGGCGTAGGCGGCGGGGTCGAACCCGCAGGCGCCGCCCAGCCACTGCAGCATGTCCCGGTCCACCGGGGTGGTGGTGGGCGAGCTGAGGTTCAGGGTGTCGGAGATGATGCCCGCGGCCAGGGCCTCGCCGATGCCGGCGGGCGGCACCAGGCCCTCCCGCCGGTAGCAGCGGGTGACCATGGTGCAGGTGGAGCCCACCGTGTCGTTCTGGAACCGGATCGGCTCCCGGGAGATCAGGCCGCCGCCCACCCGGTGGTGGTCCAGCACCTCCAGGATCTCCGCCTCCTCGGCGCCGCACACCGCCTGGGCCAGCTCGTTGTGGTCCACCAGCACCAGGCGCACCTGCTCGGGGCTGGCCAGGTCGTCCTTGGAGAACACGCCCAGCAGCTTGCCGCTCTCCAGCAGCACCGGGAACAGCTCCTGGCTGGAGGCGTGCACTTCCTTGCGCACCGAGCGGGCCAGCATGTTCTCCCGGTATTTCAGGAAGCTGCGGTCGATGGCCGGGGCGATGCCCTTGGCGCCGCGGATCATCAGGGTGGTGGTGGCGGTGTCCCAGGGGCTGGAGATGACGCTCACGCCGTTGGCCTTGGCCTGCTCCAGCAGGTCCTCGGCCAGGTCGCCGCCGCCGGTGATGACCATGCAGCGGGCGCCGTAGGCGATGGTGGGCCGGTGGATGGTGGGGCGGTCGCCCACGACGATGAGGGACTGCCCGGGGGGGAAGTCCTGGAGCCGCGGGATGAACTTGCCCGAACTCATGGCCCCCACCTTGAGGAACAGGGCTTCGGAACGCTCCGTGTCCAGGGCATGCTGGAAGCGGCCGTCCAGGGCCCGGCACACCTGGTCCAGGCTGGTCTGCACCAGCCTCGGGCTGGCGTCGCCGCCCCGGTCGGGCAGCAGCAGCTCCAGCAGCCGGGAGAATGTGAGCATGCCCTGGAGCCGGCCCGCGGCGTCCAGCACCGGGAGGGCGTGGAGCCGGTGCGCCTGCATGCGGCGGTACACCTCGAAGAAGGCCTCGTCCTCCCGGGCGCTGACGATCTCCCGCCGGCAGAGCTGGCCCAGGGTGGGCCGCACGTCCATGATCAGCCGCGGCAGTTCCAGGCCTGCGCGGTTGAGGACGAACTGGGTGCGCGGGTTGACCTCGCCGCAGCAGGCGGCCACGGCGTCCGGGAGGTGGGTCAGGCGGAGCAGGTGGGCATAGCCGATGGCCGAGCAGATGGAATCGGTGTCGGGATTCCGGTGGCCGATGACGTAGACGGGCATTCATGCTCCAATGGGATCCAGGACCATTTCGGACTGAATTGTCAGTTTATCGCCTTGGCGGCCCGGGTGCATCAAACTTTAAAGGTGCATAACTCGGGCGAGTGCCGGAAGTGAAAATTGTAAGATAAGATGGGATTGTAAATTTCACCGACGGGGAACGCGTGGACGCATCCATTCGCAACGAAGGGCTGATCCGGGAGGTACTGGACCACGCTTGCGAACACAGCGAGATCGTGATCATATCCACGCCGTACATGCGTTTCGAGTCTTCGTTCCTGCGCCTGGAGGAGGGCCTCGTCCACTGCCACGCCAACATGGACCTGGAGGATGCCAAATACGGCCTGCGCTCACCGGAGCTCAAGATCCGCTTCCCCCATGCGGAGCACTTCTACGAAGGCGCCACCAAGCTGCTGGGGCTGGGCCGGGCCAAGGGCAGGCCGTCCCTGCAGCTTGGCATTCCGATCACCCTGGAGGACGGCGACTACCGCCGGGCCTACCGGGCCGAGCGGATCGGCCGGGTTCCGGTCACCTTCAGCACCCGGAAATATGAACTTCTCATGGGATCCTTGATCAACATCAGCACCACCGGCCTCCGGCTGTTCCTGAACCGGACCTACGAGGAGGACGAACTGCTGGTGGATGACATGATCCACGTCGCCTTCACCGTGGGCGGCACCATCTACATCAACACCAAGGTGAAGGTCCGCTACATCAAGGAAAAGGTCTTCGGCGCGGAGTTCCGGCCGCCCCTGGACGGCCAACTGCTGGAGGATCTCGCCCGCTGGGTGTTCCAGAAGCGGGAAGAGGATCTGCTGGCCATGGGCCGGAGCGCCGGCCAGGGCGAGACCGTCCCGAGCGGAGAGGTTCGGGGCAGCGCCGCGCTGGTCCTGGTCAGCTCGTCCAACGAGCTGGGCGACCAGTTGTCCGCCCTCCTGGCCAGCGATCTGCCGCCATTGCGGCGGCTTCCCCAGACCATCCAGTCGGCCCGGGACCTCGCCTCCGCCGGCCCGGCCCTGGTGCTGTTCCATGTGGACTCCACCTCCTGGGAGACCCGCAGGCGCCTCAAGGCCCTGGCCGAAGCCCTGCCGGCGACCCTGCCCATCGTGGCGCTGGGGACCGGGGTCGATTCCGGGCAGCTGGCCGAACTGGGCACCGAAATTAGGGCCGTCTGGTCCTACCCGCTCCAGCCGACCCCGGGGAGCATCTTCCCCAGGCTGCTGCGGGGCATCTTCCGCAAGCATTTTCCAGACTAACCTTCCAGGAAGGACTCCCGCAGCGGGGTGGACTTGCGGTCCAGCTGGTGCACGGCCTGGATGTGGCGCACGGTGCCGCTGCGGGCGCGCATGAGGATGGAGTGGGTCTCGGCGCGGTGGCCGATGAGCTTCACCCCGGGCAGCAGCGTGCTGTCGGTGATGCCGGTGGCGCAGAACAGGGCGCTGTCGCCCACCACCAGATCGTCCACCCGGAACACCCGGGTGAGGTCCTCCGGGGGCACCAGGGTGGCCACTTCGGCCTGGTGGCCGGGGTGCCGGGCGTGGTCGAACCACATGCGCAACTGGATGTCGCCGCCCAGGCATTTCAGGGCCGCGGCCGCCAGCACCCCTTCGGGGGAGCCGCCCATGCCCACGTAGAGGTCGACGCCGGAATGGGCCAGGGAAGGGGCCACGGCGGCGGTGATGTCGCCGTCGGAGATGAGGCGCAGGGCGGAACCCACCGCGCGCACCTGGCGGATGATGTCGTCATGGCGCGGGCGGTCCATGGTGACCACCACCAGCTCCCCCACCCGCTTGCCCAGGGCTTCCGCCACGAACCCCAGGACCTCGGCCAGCGGCAGGTCCAGGAAGTTGATGTCGCCCTTGGCCTCCAGCGCCTGTTTCACCGCCGGGCCGTAGGCGATCTTGTGGCTGAAGAAGCTCGGCAGGTTGCGCATGGCGTGGGCCGCGCCGTTGGCCACCTGGGCGGCCGCGAGCACCGAGATGCTGTTGGGCAAGCCCTTGGCGACGTTGGCGGTGCCGTCGATGGGGTCCATGGCCAGGTCGAACCGGGCCGCGCCCTGGCGCCAGGAACCCAGCCGCTCGCCCACGAAGATGCCCGGCGCCTTGTCCTTGAGCCCTTCGCCAATCACCACCTCGCCCCGGATGTCCAGCTGGTCGAACACGCCGGCGATGGCAGCGCAGGCCGCGGCGTCGGCCTTCTCCTTCTCGCCCCGCCCGGACCAGTGGATGGCCTGCAGGGCCGCGTTCTCCGTGGCCCGGACGAACTCGAACTCCAGGATGCGCTCCCGGTCGTAGTGGCTGGCGGTGTGGCTGGGCTTGCTGGATGGGGGCATGGGGTCACCGGGGCGAGGTGGAGGGGCACTAGAAGCGATGCATAACGTTAACATCGTCGAAAATGGCCAGGTAGGATAGGTCCGGCGCATAATGGAAAGAACCATGAGCGCTTCCCTGATTTTCCCTGAACCGCGCGTGCGGGCCACCCTGCCCGGGGTCATCCAGTGGCGCAGGACGCTCCACGCCATTCCGGAGATCGGCCTGGACCTGCCCGAGACCGCCGCCATGGTGGAGGCGGCCCTGCGCGGCCTGGGTCTGGCGCCGGTGCGGGCCGGTTCCGGCATGTGGGCGGACCTGGGCGACCGCGGCCCGCGGGTGGCCATCCGCGCCGACATGGACGCCCTGCCGGTGGCGGAACTGACCGGCCTGCCCTTCGCTTCCCAGTTCCCCGGGCGGATGCACGCCTGCGGCCACGACACCCATACCGCCTGCCTGCTGGGCGCGGCCGGCCTGCTGGCGGAGGAGGCGGCCGCGGGGCGGCTGCCGTTCCGGGCCCGGCTGGTGTTCCAGGCCGGGGAGGAGGGCTGCTTCGGCGCCAGGACGCTCATCGAGGCCGGGGTGCTGGAGGGGGTCGCGGCCATCCTCGGCGGCCACGTGGGCACCCTGGCCGGCGAACTGGGGCCGGGCCAGGCCGGGTTCATGCCCGGCCCGATGATGGCCGCCTCGGACCGCTTCCAGGGCGCCTTCATCGGCTCCGGCGGGCACGGCTCCCAGCCCCACACCACCCCGGACCCCATCTCCGCCCTGGCCGAATTCATCCTGGCCATGAACAGCTTCCGCGCCCGGGAGTTGGACCAGTCCCGGCCGGCGGTGGTATCGGTGTGCTGCGTGCGCGGCGGGGAGACCTTCAACGTCATTCCGGAACGCTGCGAGTTCATGGGCACGGCCCGGAGCATCCACGCGGACCTGCGCGCCATCCTGTCCACGCGCATCGGCGCCATCGCCGCGGGCATCGCCGGGCTGCACGGGCTGAAGCTGGACTACCAGTGGCATGACGGCTATCCGCCGGTGGTGAACGACGCCCGGGCCACGGCCGTGGCCGCCGAAGCGGCCCGGGCGGCGCTGGGCGAGGGGCGGGTGGTGATGCTCACCCGGCCCAGCATGGGCGCCGAGGATTTCGCCTACTACCTGGAGCGGGTTCCCGGCTGCTACTGGTTCCTCAATACCGGCAGCGGCTTCCCCAACCACAACCCCCGGTTCGACGTGGACGAGGGCATGCTGTGGGCCATGGTAGCCGTGAACCTGGCCGCGGCCGAGCGTCTGGCGGTAGAATTCGCGTAAGAGGATGGTCCGATGAAATACCGTACGTTTCCCCGCATTCCCGGGGTCGAAGTCTCCGTGCTCGGCTTCGGCTGCATGCGCCTGCCGGTGGTGGGCGGCGACCCGAAGCGCATCGACGAGGAGCCGGCCCGCGCCCTGCTGCGCCAGGCCATCGACGCCGGGGTGAACTACGTGGACACCGCCTACCCGTACCACGGTGGCGAGAGCGAGCCGTTCGTGGGCCGGGCGCTCAAGGACGGCTACCGGGACCAGGTGCGCCTGGCCACCAAGCTGCCGGTGTGGCTGGTGAACCAGGAGAGCGACTGGGAGCGGCTGCTGGACGAGCAGCTCAAGCGGCTGGACACCGACCACATCGACTTCTACCTGCTGCACGCCCTCAGCGCCGCCCGCTGGGAAACCACCCTGCAGCACCGCGGCCTGCCGGCCATGGAGCGGGCCCTGGCCGACGGCCGGATCCGCCACCTGGGCTTCTCGGTGCACGATTCCCTCGGGGTCTTCAAGACCATCATCGACGGCTACGACTGGGCGTTCTGCCAGATCCAGTACAACTTCATCGACGAGGGGTTCCAGGCCGGCACCGAGGGCCTGCACTACGCCGCCGCCCGCGGCGTCGGGACCATCGCCATGGAGCCGCTGCGGGGCGGCACCCTGGGCGCGGCCCAGCCGGAGGACGTCCAGCGCATCTGGGCCCGGGCCCCGGAGCGCAGCCCGGCCTCCTGGGCCCTGGGCTGGGTCTGGAACCACCCGGAGGTGGTGACGGCGCTGTCCGGCATGAACGCCGCGGACCAACTGCGGGAGAACCTCGCCAGCGCCGACGCGGCCCAGGCCGGCGGCCTGGACGCCGGGACCCTGGCCCGCATCGAGGAGGTCCGCGCCATCTACGCCGCCCGGGTGCGGGTCCCCTGCACCACCTGCGGCTACTGCGCCCCCTGTCCCAGCGGCGTGGCCATCCCGGAAACGTTTTCCGCCTACAACACCGGCGCGATGTTCAACGCCTGGAAGGCGGCCGCCTGGCAGTACGACACCTTCTTCGCCAGCCAGGGCCACGGCGCCGACCAGTGCCAGGAATGCGGGGCCTGCGAGACCAAGTGCCCGCAGGGCATTCCCATCATGGAAAAACTCAAGGAAGCCCACGGGGCCCTGGTTCGTTGAATCTGCCAGGAACCTATTATCAAGCCCGCGGCGGTGCCGGACTTCCCTCTGGCTTTGCGCTGAGCAGCACGGCGGCGCCCAGGGCCATGAGCGCCGCCGCGTAGCCGAAGCCCAGGGCCGGGTGCAGCGTCCACAGGGCGCCCACCAGGAGGCTGGAGACCAGGTCGCCCGCCCCGTTCACCCCGCCCAGCAGGCCGAAGCCCAGGCCGCGGTGCTCGGCGGGGATCAGCTCGGCGCTGGCGGCCCCTTCCAGGGTGTCCCGGATCCCGCTCACCAGCCCGGCCAGGGCGAAGATGCCCGCCAGCGCCCCCAGGCCGGCCCAGCCCTGGTGGAAGCAGGGGATCAACGCCAGCGGCACCAGGGCGCCCAGGGCGTAGCCCAGGCCCAGGAGCCGCCGGTGGCTGCGCCAGCGGTCGGCGGCGGCGCCCACAGGGTAGGCCGACAGGGCGTAGACGACGTTGTGCAGCACGTAGAGCAGGCCGCCCCACACCGCGGCCCGGCCCAGGCCCAGGCGCGGGGCCAGGAGCTGGGTGGCGGCCAGGATCAGCAGGGTGTGGGCGAAGTCCCCGGCGCCGAAGCAGCCCACCCCGGCGAGCATCCGGCGGAAGGCGGCGGGCATCCGGCCCAGGGCGTGGCGGAAGGACGGGTGGGGACGCGGGAGCCGGGCCCGCTCCTGGACCAGGAGGGCGAAGGCCAGCCCGGACAGCACCCCCGGCACCAGGGTCCAGGCGATGAGGGTGCGGCCCAGGCGCAGCGGCGCCAAGCCGTGGCCGGTGCCCCAGGCCATGAGGCCCACCGCCGCCAGGGGGCCCAGGATGGCGCCCAGGGTGTCCCCGGCCCGGTGGAAGCCGAAGGCCCGGCCGCGGGCTTCCAGGGGGATGCTGTCGGTGAGCAGCGCGTCCCGCAGCGGCGCCTTGCCGCCCCGGCCCACCCAGCCGAAGAACTTGCCGGCCAGGATCAGCGGCCAGCCCCCCGCCAGGGCGATGACCCCCGAGGACAGGCCCGTGGCCACGTAGCCGAACACCACCAGCCCCTTGCGCCGGCCCAGCCGGTCGGAAAACCAGCCGGCCAGCAGCTTCATGAAACTGGAGGCCGCGTCGGCGGCGCCCTCCACCGCCCCCAAGGCGGCCGGCGGCAGCCCCAGGGCGGCCATGAAGCCCGGAAGCAGGGTGCTCTGGGCCTCGTGGCCCATATCCGACAGGAAGCTGGTGACGGCCATGCCCCACACGGTCCGGTTGAGCCAGCCCGTGCCGGCCGGCCCCCTTTCCGCGGGTGGAATCAACTCTTCTTTTCCTCTTCCGTGGCGCCTTCCTTGATGTTCTCAGTGAGCTCCCGGGAGGCCTTCTTGAATTCCTGGATGCCCTTGCCCAGGGCCTTGCCCAGTTCCGGAAGCTTGTTGGGACCGAAGAAGATCAAGAGGGCGATGCCCAACAGAAGAAGTTTTTCGATGCCGATACTGCCCATGCTGCCTCCACTAACAAGTCAAGGATGTACTCCCGGGGAGGCGGACGCAATGCCAATCACTAAGCCTCAACCTTTGCAGCGCCGGGCCAGAGTTCCACCGCCTGCTCCCTCAGCTTGTACTTCTGGATCTTGCCGCTGGCGGTCATCGGGAAGGAGGACACGAAGGCGACGAAGCGGGGAATCTTGTGCCGGCCGATCTTGCCGCGGCAGAAGTCCTGGATGTCGGCCTCCACCAGGGTGGCGCCGGCCTTCAGGACGACGAAGGCCGCCACTTCCTCCCCGTGGGTGCGGGACGGGACCCCCACCACCTGGATGTCCGAGATGCCTTCCATGGAATGGAGGAACTCTTCCACTTCCTTGGGGTAGATATTCTCCCCGCCGCGGATGATCATGTCCTTGAGCCGGCCGGTGACCCGGTAGTAGCCCTGGGCGTCCATGATCCCGATATCCCCGGAATGCAGCCAGCCGTTGGGGTCGATGCAGGCGGCGGTCTCCGCGGGCAGGTTGTAATAGCCGCTCATATTCAGGTAGCCGCGACAGCAGAGCTCGCCCGGCTGGTCCGGCGGCACGATCTGTCCGGTCTCCGGGGAAATGACGGCCACCTCCACCCCAGGCAGGGCCCGGCCCACGGTGCTGCATTTGCGGGCCATGTCGGGCTCATCGAACCGGGTCTGGGTCATCACCGGGCTGGATTCGGTGAGCCCATAGCAGATGGTGACTTCATGCATGTGCATGCGCTCCACGCACTCGCTCATGGTCTTGGCGGGGCAGGGGGAGCCGGCCATGATGCCGGTGCGCAGGGTGCTGAAGTCGAACTTGGCGAACAGGGGATGCTCCAGCACGGCGATGAACATGGTGGGCACCCCGTAGAGCGCTGTGCAGCGTTCCCGCTCCACGCTCATCATGACGTTGACCGGGTCGAACTTCTCCAGGATGACCATGGTCGAGCCGTGGTTCAGGCAGGCCATCACCCCCAGCACGCAGCCGAAGCAATGGAACAGGGGCACCGGGATGCACACCCGGTCCCGCGAGGACAGGCTCTGGTTGGCGCCGATCCAGTAGCCGTTATTGAGGATGTTGCGGTGGGTGAGCTGGACCCCCTTGGGGAAGCCGGTGGTGCCGGAGGTGTACTGCATGTTCACCACGTCCCGGCAGGAGAGCTGGCGCTGCCGGTCCCGGTATTCCTCTTCGGTCACGGTGCAGGCCAGGGCCATCACCTCGGGCATGGCGTAGATGCCCCGATGCTTTTCCGGGCCCAGGAACAGCACCCGCTTCAGGTGGGGATAGCGGGGGGCGCGCAGCTCGCCCCGGGGCTGGGTCCTGAGCTCCGGCACCAGCTCGTACAGGGTGGCCACGAAGTCGGTGTCGCGCACCCCGTCGACGATGTAGATGTTCTCGGTCTCCGACTGCCGGAGCAGGTAATCGATCTCCGCGGACTTGCAGTTGGTGTTGATGGTGAGCAGCACCGCCCCGATCTGGGCGGTGGCGAACTGCAGGGTCACCCAGTGCGGCACGTTGGTGGCCCACACGGCCACCTTCTCGCCCTTGGCGACGCCCAGGCCCATGAGGCCCCGGGCCAGGCGGTCCACGTCCTCCTTGAACTGGCGCCAGGTGAGCCGGTAGTTGCGGTCCGCGTAGACCACCGCGTCCTGGTCCGGAAAAGCGGCGGCGGTGGTGTCGAAGGCCTCGCCGAGGGTCAGCTCGCGGATGGCCTCGACCCCTTCGGGCAGGGGGCCCATGGATACGGAAAGGTCGAACGGCCCCTGGGTGGGGGCGGTCATGGCCGGGGAGGCTACGGTGAGCGCGCCCATCAGAACGGCTGGTAGATGACGGCGTAGGCCGTGGCGGAAGCGCCGCCGCCGGCGCTCACCGAGTGGGGGACGATGGAGTTGTAGTAGACCGAGTCCCCGGGCTCCAGCAGATGCCGGTCCTTGCCGTAGTGGATCACCAGCTGGCCCGAGACCGCGATGAGGAACTCCTCCCCCTCGTGGCTGGTGAGGTGCACCGGCAGCTCCGGGCTGATCTCGATGAACAGCGGTTCCATGTGCCGGTCGGCCTTGCCCCGGCCCAGGGGGAAGTAGCGGATGGATTCATCCGGGGTGGCCACGTGCTGGCGGAACCCAGGCTGGCGCTCCGCGGCCCGGACGATGAGGGGGTCCGGGCGGCACTGGTCGTCCACGAAGGTGCCCAGCCGCTGGCCCAGGGCCCGGGACAGCTTCATCAGGATGCCCAGGGCGGGGAAGGCGTCGCCGGCCTCCACCGCCGCCACCAGGGCCGCGTCCACCCCGGAGTTCACCGCCAGTTCCGCCTGGGACAGGCCCAGCCGTTCCCGGAAGGCGAGAATGCGGTCACCGAGGTCCTGGGATTTGGGCATGACTGTCTCCGGGGTGAAACCATGGTTATCCCGGCTCGACCGGGGTCGCGTCAAGGCATTGCCGCCAGTATTCAATAATCCAATGGGCCTATTCCGGAAGGGGCAACTCTTCCCGGCCGGTGCCCTGGATGACGAGGAAGATGCCGGCCAGCACCAGGATGCCGCCCACCACCTGGTTGGTGTGCACCAGCTCGCCCAGCACGGGAATCGCCACCAGGGCGGTGACCACCACCTGGGCCAGCAGGCACACCGACACCGGGGCCGCGCGCAGGTGGCCCAGGGCGTAGTTGATGCACAGCCAGCCGCCCAGCTGGGAGACCAGCCCCAGCCCGGCCAGGGCCAGCCAGGCGGAGCGGCTGTAACCGACCAGGGTGGTGCCCATGGCCAGGTTGATGACCAGCAGCGCGACGATGCTCACCAGGGTGGACAGGGTCACCACCGTCAGCAGGTCCACCCGGGCCCGGGCCCGGTGCGCGGTGAGCAGGTAGGCCGCGTAGAAGACGCTGGCGCCCACCGCCAGCATGCTGCCCAGGTCCAGCCGCAGGTGGCGGAACGCCGCCCCGCCCACCAGCCACATCATGCCGGCCAGGGCCACCGCCAGCCCCAGCCAGTAGCGCCCGGACAGGCGCTCCCGGAACAGCACGAATCCAGCCAGCCCCACCCACAGCGGCGAGTTGTTGGCCAGCAGGGTGGCCGTGGCCGCCGAGGTGAGCAGCAGGCTGGTGTTCCACATGGCGATGTCCACGGCGAAGAAGATCCCGCCGGCGACGATCAGGCGCAGGTCGGCCCTGGACAAGCGCCGGCGCCCCCGGGCCAGCCACCAGGGCAGCAGCACCGCCCCGGCGATGAGCACCCGGTAGAAGGCCGACACCGGGCCGGGCACCTGGGCCAGCTTCACGAAGATGGCGGAGAAGCCGATGCAGACGATGCCGGTGGCCAGGGCGAGCCAGGCCGCCAGGGGATGCTCCCGGAGCGGGCGAGTCACCGTTCAGGCCAGTTCAAACCGGATGTCCCGCAAGCCGCCGTGATGCGAATCCGAACCATGACCCATCTCCATGCCGGATTATCGCACGATTCGCGGGCCGGCCCGGCCCTGCTCGGCGGGCTCCCCTCCCTTTCCGAAGCCCTGCTGGCGGACCGCCGTGCCGAGGTGGCGCGTGGCTAAGGTCGTCCTGGATGCCAGCGCGGTCCTCGCGCTCCTGCACGACGGACCGGATCTGGGCCCGGCTCGGACCGGACGGCCCCAGGGTGCGCTTGGCCCGCTAGGCTCCTAGGGCAAGCCGCCGAACTGGGTGAAGAACAGCGTGACATCCCCGTCGTTCACCACCCCGTCCTGGTTCAGGTCGCACAGGGGATTCCAGTTGGCCATGCCGGGGCTGCTGCCCCAGGCATCGGCCAGAATGGCCAGGTCGGCGGAATTCATGAACGGCTTGCCGTCCCCGCTGAAGTTGGTGGTCATGACCACCACCGTGGCCGAGGCGCTGAGGCCGCCGGCGGCGGCCAGCACCACGTAGCTGCCCGGGGCGCCGGGGGCGGTGTAGTTCCCGAGGCTGTCCACGGAACCCGCCGCCGGGCCGGCCGGGACGCTCCAGACCACGGCGGGGTTCCCGGCGGCGAAGGCCTGGAAGGCGACGGTGCCGCCGGTGAGGATGGCGGGGTTGGGTGGATTGATGGTGATGTCGCCGGCCTGCACGGTCACGGTGAGCACGGCGCTCCGGGTCGGATCGGCGACGCTGGTGGCCACCAGGTGATAGGTGCCCGCGGCCGCGGGAGCGGTGTAGACCGGATTACCGTCGGCCAGGCCGCTGCTGATGCTGCCGCCGGCCGCCCCTTCCTGGAGGGTCCAGGTCACGTCAGTGTTGGCGTTGCCGGTGACCGTCGCCGCCAGGGGATAGCTGCTGCCGGAGGTCATGGTCACGGTTGTCGGGGTCACCGTGACCTGCACCGGAGGGATCACGGTGACGGTGGCGGTGGCCGTGGTGCCAATGCTGGACAATGCGGTGATGGTATAGGTGCCCGCGGCCCCGGGCGCGGTATAGAGCCACTGGCCGGGACCGGGTCCGGCCGCGAAGGTGCCCCCGGAGGCGCTGACCGTCGCGGTGAGCACCGGGTTGGTGATGACCGTGAACGGCAGGGTGGCGCCGGTTTCCAGGGTGGCGGCCGCGGGGACGAGGTTCACCCCGGCCAGCCTCTGGACCGACACCTGGGCGCTGACGTTGGGATCCGCCACGCTGGTGGCCACCGCATGGTAGAACCCGGGAAAGATGGAGGGGATGAACATGGGGGTCGGGCCCGGACTCAGGGAGCCGCCCGCAGAGCCTTCCAGGACGCTCCAGGTGACGGCGGTGCTGCCGGTGCTGCCGGTCACCTGGGCAACCAGCGGGCCGACGGAGACGGTGCTGAGGAACACATTCGCGGTGACCGGTGCCGCGGAGAAGACGCCCGGTGTCAGGGACACCTGCACCTGCACCTGCCCGGCCCCCGGTCATGGCTCACCAGCTCCTCGCCCCAGACCCGCAGCCCCTGATAGCGGTGCACCAGCCGGGTATGGGTCTGCCCCAACTGGTCGGTGAAGGTCTGCCGCGGCTCCAGGGTGTGACCCGCGCCCAGGGGGATGGGGTCTGGGACCCCGGCCAGCAGGGCGAAGGCCGAGGCGGCCAGGAGGCCGCGCAGGATGAGCCAGGGGCGTTTCGGGGGGGAGAAGTGTGCAACCATGGAGGATGGCCTGCTGAGAAACCTTGGGTTTTCAAATACAAGTCAAAGACTGAGCGCTGCCGAAAGTATAGTTAAATAATTTATATTGGCAAACCCCATCCGGGAGTCCCATGGTCGAGCCCATCACGGCCCAACAACTGAACATCCTCCAGTTCGTGGGCAAGCACCCCGGCGTGGAGAAGGAGCAACTCCTGCGCCTGGCCAAGGCCACGGACGAGGATCTGAAGTATTTGGAAGAGCACGACATGATCCGGGAGCGGGAGGCGGGGCGCTACCGCATCGCCCATTTCGGGGAGATGGTGCTGCGCCGGGGACAGGGTTAGCTAGGAGAACGGCACCCCTTTGCTCGCGTTCAGCCTCGGCCCGGCCTCCAGGAAGCGGTTGGCGGCGTCCCGGATCTCCTCGGGATTGCGGGCCTTCTGGATCAGCTTGAACATTTCATGACCGAAAAAGAAATTCTTGGCGAAGTAGAAGGTGAACTCCTTGAGCCGGCCGAAGGCGCGCTCGGGCGGCATGTCCTCCAGGGTGTAGCGGTAGAGCCGGTTCCACACTTCCTGGTGGTCGATTTCCAGCCGGGGCAGTCCGGCGAAGTCCCGGAAGATCCAGGGCTTCACCGCCGCGATCCGGCCCAGCATGAGGCCGGCCAGGGGCGCAAAGCAGGACCGGTGGGTCTCCACGTCCTCGGGGCAGCAGACGTCGCCGTTGCCGATGACCGGAAGCCGGGTCTGGGCGGCGATCCAGGGGAATTCCTCCCAGCGGGCCCGGCGCTTGAGCTTTTCGGTGGAAAACCGGGGGTGCACGGTGACGGCGTGCACGCCGCAGTCCTCGAACAGTCGCAGCCGCTGGATGAACGGCTCGCGCCAGTGCTGGGGGTCATCGCCCAGGCGCACCTTGACCGTGAGGGTGCCCGAATAATGCGCGCGAATCCGCCCCAGGACGGTGGCCAGCTGGCCGAAATCCCGGTACAGGGCGCAGCCGGAGGCCTGGGCCTGGATCCGCGGGGCGGGGCAGCCCAGGTTGAGGTCCACGGCGCAACTGTCCACCATGGGCAGCTTCTGGAACAGGGCGCCCACATCCTCCCCGCTGGAGATCCGGAACTGGTAGAACACCGGGCCTTCGCAATCCCGCCTGCGGGTGAAGGGTGATTCGGACGGGTTCTCGTGCAGGAACGCCGAGGCCGACAGCATCTCGGTGAACAGCGCCCCGTAGCCGCCGAAATCCGCCAGCAGGCGGCGGAAGGCGCTGTTGGTGACCCCGGCCATGGGCGCCAGGAACAGGGCCGGCGCGATCCGCAGCCCGTTGATCCGGATTGTCTCGAACATTTCAGATGATGGAATCCACGATGCCGTTGAGGGTGGGGCTGGGGCGCATGGCCTTGGCGGTCCTGGCGGCGTCGGGGTGATAGTAGCCGCCCATGTCCACCGGCCGGCCCTGGGCGGCGATGAGCTCGCCGTTGATCTTCGCCTCGTTGTCCGCGAACTGCCGGGCCACCTTGGCGAAGCGCAACCGCAGCTCGGGATCCTGGTTCTGGGCGGCCAGGGCCTCCGCCCAGTACATGGCCAGGTAGAAGTGGCTGCCACGGTTGTCGATCTGCCCCACTTTCCGGGCCGGGTTGCGGTTGTTGTCCAGGAACTTGGCGGTGGCCTGGTCCAGGGTCACGGCCAGCAGCCGGGCCTTGTCGTTGTGGAAGGTGTTGGCCAGGTGCTCCAGGGACACGGCCAGGGCCAGGAACTCGCCCAGGGAGTCCCAGCGCAGGTAGCCCTCCTGCTGGAACTGCTGCACGTGCTTGGGCGCGGAGCCGCCGGCGCCGGTCTCGAACAGCCCGCCGCCGGCCAGCAGCGGCACAATGGAAAGCATCTTGGAGCTGGTGCCCAGTTCCAGGATCGGGAACAGGTCGGTGAGGTAGTCCCGCAGCGCGTTGCCGGTCACCGAGATGGTGTCCTGGCCGGCCTTGGCCCGGGGCAGGGTGAAGCGCATGGCCTGCACCGGGGTCATGATGGGCAGCTCGAGGCCGGTGGTGTCGTGGTCCTTGAGGTAGCGGTTGACCTTGGCGATGATCTGGGCGTCGTGGGCCCGCCCGGGGTCCAGCCAGAACACCGCCGGGGCGCCGGTGGCCCGGGCCCGGGTCACCGCCAGCTTCACCCAGTCGCGGATGGGCAGGTCCTTGGTCTGGCAGCCGCGCCAGATGTCGCCGGCCTCCACCTGGTGCTGGATCAGCACTTTGCCTGAGCCGTCCACCACCCGGATGGTCCCGTCGCCGGGGGCCTTGAAGGTCTTGTCGTGGGAACCGTACTCCTCGGCCTTCTGGGCCATGAGGCCCACGTTGGCCACGCAGCCCATGGTGGCGGGATCGAACTGGCCGTTGGCCCTGCAGAAGTCCATGGCCTCCTGGTAGAAGGTGGAGTAGCAGCGGTCGGGGATCACGCACTTGGTGTCGTGCAGCTGGCCGTCGGCGCCCCACATCTTGCCGGAGTCGCGGATGACCACCGGCATGGAGGCGTCAATGATGATGTCGTTGCTGGCGTGCAGGTTGGTGATGCCCTTGGCGGAGTCCACCATGGCCAAGCCGGGGCGCTGGCGGTACACCGCCTGGATGTCCGCCTCGATCTCCGTGCGTTGGGCCTCGGGCAGCTTCTGCAGCTTGGCATAGAGGTCGCCCAGGCCCAGGTCGGGGTTGACGCCCAGGGCTTTGAACGCCGCCGCGTGCTTGGCGAACAGGTCCTGGAAGAACACCGCCACGAAGTGCCCGAAGATGATCGGGTCGGAGATCTTCATCATGGTGGCCTTGAGGTGCACCGAGAACAGCACGCCGCTCCTGCGGGCGTCCTCGATCTGCTCGGCGATGAACGCGCGCAGGGCGCGCACGCTCATGAAGGTGCCGTCCAGCACCTCCCCCGCCTGCAGGGTGAGCTTGTCCTTCAGCACCGTCACGGCCCCGGCCGCGTCCACGAACTCGATGCGCACCGCGCCGGCCTGGTCCATGGTCACCGACTGCTCGCTGCCGTAGAAATCACCGGCGTCCATGTGCGCCACATGGGTTTTGGAATCGGGACTCCAGGCGCCCATCTTGTGCGGGTGCTTGCGGGCGTACTGCTTCACCGACGCGGCCACCCTGCGGTCCGAGTTGCCCTCGCGCAGGACCGGGTTCACCGCGCTGCCCAGGATCTTGGCGTAGCGGGCCTGGACCGCCTTTTCGGCGTCGGTGCGGGGCTCTTCGGGGTAGTCGGGGAGGGCATAGCCCTGCGCCTGCAGCTCCTTGACGGCGGCCTTGAGCTGCGGGATCGAGGCGCTGATGTTGGGCAGCTTGATGATGTTGGCTTCGGGCTTCTGGGTGAGGGCGCCCAGGTAGGCCAGCTCATCGGGGCCCCGCTGGGCTTCGGTCAGGGCTTCCGGAAAGGCCGCGATGATCCTGCCGGCCACCGAGATGTCCCGGGTCTCCACCACCACGCCGGCGGCCTTGGTGAAGGCGTTGACGATGGGCAGCAGCGAATGGGTCGCCAGGGCGGGGGCTTCGTCGACGCCGGTCCAGATGATTTTGGCGGTTCCCGTGGTCATGGATTCCTCCTGGGTTGGGTGAAAGGTTCCTGAATCGTCAATATATTTCAGTTTCATTGGTTCTTTTTGTCAAGTCAACCTACCTTCTCCCTGCGCCCCGGGTGAGGGAGGCCCAGGCTCCCATGAGGGCCAGGAAGGCGCCGGTGAGCATGGCCGCCTGATAGCCCCGGGCGTAGGCGTCGGCGACGGCGCTGCCCCCGCCGTGGCGCAGCAGCATGGCCCAGCCGCCGGGGCCCAGGCGGCTGGCGGCGATGCTGCCCAGCACGCCCACGCTCAGGGACTGGCCGGTGACCCGCATGGTCGCCAGGAACGCGCTGGCCACGCTGAGCTGGCTCCGCTCCACGCTGCCCATGATGGCGCTGGTGTTGGGGGCGCTGAAGGCGGCCATGCCCAGCCCCACCAGGGCCAGGGCCGCCACCACCTCGGCGATGCTGGCGCGCCGCCCGGTGAAGGCCAGCAACACCATGCCAGTGGCCACGATGACCATACCCGAAGTGGCCAGGGTGCGGGAGCCGATGCGGTCGCTGAGCCGCCCGGACGCCGGGCTCAGGGCGGCCTGCACGAGCGGCTGGCCCAGCATGATCCAGCCGGTGACCCGGGCCGGGTGGCCCAGCACCAGCTGCAACTGGATGGCGGTGAGCACGCTGATGGCGAACAGGGCGCAGTAGTTGAGCAGCGCGGCCAGGTTGGCGGCGGCGAACAGGCGGTTGTGCCGGAGCAGGTCCAGGTCCACCAGCGGGGCCGCGGCCCGGGCCTCCACCTGGATGAAGGCCGCCAGCGCCACCGGCGCCAGGCCCAGCAGCACCCACACCGCTGGCGCGCCCCAGCCCCACTGGGTGGAGAAGGTGAGCGGGATGATGAGGCACAGCAGGAAGGCGCCCAGGAGCACCGTCCCCCACAGGTCCGGGACCGGGCGCTTGGGCGCCTTCACCCGGGGCGGCAGCAAGCGCCAGCCCCAGGCCAAGGCCCCCACGCCCACCGGCAGGTTCACCAGGAAGATCCAGGGCCAGCCCAGGCGGTCCACCAGCAGCCCGCCCAGGGGCGGCCCCACGCTCAGGCCCAGGTAGACGGCCATGACGTTGATCCCCAGCGCCCGCCCCCGCTCCCGGCCCGGGAACACGGCGGTGACGATGGCGGTGGAGGTGGCGAAGAGCAGCGCGGCGCCGGTCCCCTGGACGACCCGGCTCAGCACCAGGGAGGTGGCGTCGACGCTCATGGCGGCGGCCAGGGAGCCCAGGGTGAAGATGGCGATCCCGGCCAGGTAGTAGCGCAGCCGGTCGCCCTCGTCGGCCAGCCGGCCCAGGGGGATGAGCAGGATGGCCATGGCCAGGAGGTAGGCCGCCTGCACCCACATGCTGGCGGCGAAGCTCAGGTGCAGCTCCGGTCCCATCCTGGGCAGCGCCACCGCTACGATGGAACCGTCCAGGGGCGCCATGAAGGCGCCCACGCAGGTGAGCGCCAGCAGCGCCCAGCGGCGCCTGGACAGCGCGGAGTCGGAGTCGGGCGGCTTCGTGGAGACTTGCATGGAACAATAATGCCCGAGGTGGGCAAGGCAGACGTTTGAAGATGCAAAAACAACTCATCCCCATGAAGGACCCCGAAAAGAAGGAACGCCGGGCAGTTGGGATCATCCAATGGAAGTGACCCCGTCTCACCCGTGCCCCGGGGGTCCGTCAGGTTTAATCATCGGCATATTGCCAACATGAGAGGTGCAACATGGATAAAAGGCTGCATTCGCGCGTCGCCGTCGAATCCCAGTGCAAGGCCCGGTTCCAGCTGGCCGGGCAGTCCTACAACAACATCACGGTGTCCAACCTGGGCGCGGACGGCTGCTGCATCCAGGTTCCGGCCCAGTCCGTCAGCGGCCTGAGCGACCGGTCCACCCTGGAAGGGTGGGAACTGATCCATCCCAGCCTGCCCAAGGGCACCATCAAGGCCAAGGTCGTGTGGTGCCACGGGGAGAAGCCGAGGGCCGAATTCATCGAAACCGGGATCCAGTTCATGGACGTCCCGTCCGGCTATACCCGGGATCTGGACAAGTACGTCACCACCCTGGCCAAGTCCAACCCGCCGTCCTTCATGTGATATTGCTGACGCCTTTTTGATCCAAAGACTTACAGAAGCTTTTCAGGCAGTGCCCGAAGGTTTGAAGCTTGGCCTTTGTCTTGAACCCAGCGGCCGGCCCATGCCGGCCGCTTATTTCGCCACGTCAGCCCGCTGTCGGGGTGTTGACCAGCCGGTGGGTGCGCTCGAACCGGGCCACGTCCGCCAGGGTCGTGGTGACGAGTTCGTTGAGGATGCGCTTGCGCTCCTCGGTCCAGAAGGTGTGCACCGGGCAGGCCCGTTCGTCGGAACAGGTGGCCAGGCCCAGCAGGCAGCTGCTCTGCCATTCCTCGCCGTCCATGGCCCCCGCGATCATGTCCAGGGTGATCTCCCGGGCCGGGCGCATGAGGATCACGCCGCCGTTGCGGCCGCGCTTGGTGGCCACCAGCTGGGCCTTGCCCAGGGCATGGAACACCTTGGAGAGATAGGGGCCCGGGGCCCCGATCCACTCGGCCACGCTCTGGACGAGGATCGGTTCTCCCCCTGGATCGTCCAGGCAGCTGAGGGCGAGAATGGCGTAACCGGCGGATTGGGAAAGTGGGTGCAAGGGCGGATCCCCAGGAAGAAGGAAAACAAAGCGCTGCATAGAAGATGAAATAGTCCGCTTTCAAGCGCAAGGCCTTTAGTGGTCGTTGCGAAATAACCTGTCCAGGTTATTTTGCTACGACTACTTATGCCGGGCCATAGCAATGGTTGCCGGTTCTCCAGACGACAGGCTACTTCATCTTTACCAATTTGCCGTCCCGGCGGGCCCTGCGCAGGGCCCAGGCGGTGAAGCCCACGGCCACCAGCAGCCAGACGGCCAGAGTGGCGAAGTAGAGCAGCGGCTGCCACGGGGCCAAGCCCAGGGTCGCCTTGAGCAGGTTGAAGGCGTGGGTGGTGGGCAGGGTCTCGGCCAGGAGGCGCACCGGGGCGGGGAACACGCTGACCGGGTAGAACACCCCGCTCAGCACCGCGACGGCGTCGGGAAAGGCGAAGATGAAGGCGAAGGCGTCGCCGCGCTTGAGCAGGGCCACGCCCAGGCTGAACACGGAGAGCACCAGGCCGCAGCCGGCGCAGGCCAGGAAGCCGATGAGGGTGGCGCCCCAGTCGTTCACCGTGAAGTGGAAGACGAAGTGGCCGAGAGTCAGGAACAGGGCCGCGATGATGGCGATCTTGCCCACGGCGCTGATGGCGCCGCCCAGGATGAACTCCCACCACCGCACCGGGCTGATCATGACGTGCTCGATCATGCCCATCCAGTAGTTGTCCATGTACAGCTGCACCGCTTCCATCTGGAAGTGGTAGATGATCCTCCAGCCCAGGGCGCCCAGCACGATGATGCCGATGACGTGGCGGTCATGGGTGAAGGAGCCGGCGAACAGGGTCATGCTGAGGAACAGCACCAGCGGCCAGAGGGTCACGTCGAACAGCCGGAACAGGTCGCGCCTGGCGCTCACCAGGATGTGGTAGGCGTGGGCCAGGATCCGCTTGCAGGAGAGGACTAGCTCATTCATCGCCCACCTCCAGGCCCTTCTGGGTGAGCATCAGGAAGACGTCCTCCAGGGTCGGCTCGTCGAACCGGATGCCGGCGAAGTCGGCCTCGGCATTGAGCAGGGCCCGCAGCACCGGCTTCATGGTCTGCCGGTCCCGCACCAGCAGCCGGCATGCGTCCTCGTCCTGGGCCACGGCCAGCACCCCCGGCACCCGGGCCAGGCGGTCCCGGAACCCGGGGTCGAACTGGCCCTGGATGAGGATGGCCTCCTCGCTCTTCACCTGGCATTTCAGTTCGGCGGCGGTGCCTTCGGCCACGATCCGGCCCTCGGAGATCAGGGCGACCCGGTCGCACAGCTCCTCCGCCTCGCGCATATAGTGGGTGGTGAGCAGGATGGTGCAGCCGTCGCGGTTGAGCTCGCGGATGATGTCGCGCACCGCCCGGGCGGCGTCCACGTCCAGGCCTACGGTGGGTTCGTCCATGAACAGGACCTTGGGGCGGTTGATGATCCCCTTGGCGATGAAGAAGCGCTGGCGCCAGCCGCTGGAGAACAGNNTAGTAGGAGAGCAGCTCCCAGGTGGTGAACTTCTCCAGCACCCCGCTGAAGCCCCGCACCAGGTTGACCTGGTGCTGGACTTCATGGAGATGGCGCTGCACGTCCAGGCCGCACACCTCCACCCGGCCCTGGTCCGGGGTGGTCAGGCCGATGAGGATGGCGATGAGGGTGGTCTTGCCGGCGCCGTTGGGCCCCAGCAGGCCGTAGATCTCCCCTTCCTGGATGGCCAGGCTCACGTCCGTGAGGGCGGCCACCGGACGTTTGCCCTGGAAGGTCTTGCTGACGTTGCTTGCAACCACTGCATTCATTAGCCATTCTCCACAATCACCACAAGGGCGCTGGGGGCGCAAGGTTGCGTTTTCCCGCGTTCGCCCATCGGACTGCTACATTGGAAATGCTCATTTGCTGCCCTTGGTTCCCCATGGCGGGTCCCGGTCGCGGCAGGGGGGGATCACGTTATGTTGATTTATTGCATTTATCATTTTTCCAGGAGGCCACCCCCATGATCTACTCCACGGAGGTCCAACACATGTGCCGTGTGGCGCAGGGACCCAACCACGGCCCCGCGCCCATCCCCCAGGAAGGCCGCTGGGTCCAGGCCAAGGAGATCAAGGACATCTCCGGGCTCACCCACGGGGTGGGCTGGTGCGCCCCCCAGCAGGGGGCCTGCAAGCTGACCCTGAACGTGAAGGAAGGGATCATCCAGGAAGCCCTGATCGAAGTCATCGGCTGCTCGGGCATGACCCAGAGCGCCGCCATGGCCGCGGAGATCCTCACCGGCAAGACCATCCTGGAGGCCCTCAACACCGACCTGGTGTGCGACGCCATCAACACGGCCATGCGCGAGCTGTTCCTGCAGATCTCCTACGGCCGCACCCAGACCGCCTTCTCCGAGGGCGGCCTGCCCATCGGCGCCGGGCTGGAGGACCTGGGCAAGGGCCTGCGCAGCCAGATCGGCACCATGTACGGCACCGTGGCCAAGGGCGTGCGCTACCTGGAGATCGCCGAGGGCTACGTGACCCGCATGGCCCTGGACGACCAGGACGAGGTCATCGGCTACGAGTTCGTGAACCTGGGCAAGATGATGGAATCCGTTCAGAAGGGCGTGGACCCTGGCGAGGCCATCAAGCGCTGCACCGGCACCACCGGCCGTTTCGCTGACGCAGCCCGCACCATCAACCCCCGGCACGAATAGGAGAATGACCATGGCTCTGTTCGAAAGCTACGAACGCAGAATTCCCCAGATCGAAAAAGTCCTGGCCAAGTACCAGATCGAGTCCCTGGAAGCCGCCCGGCAGATGTGCTCCGCCAAGGGCGTGGATGTTTACACCATCGTCAAGGAGATCCAGCCCATCTGTTTCGAGAACGTGTGCTGGGCCTACATCCTGGGCGGGGCCATCGCGTTGAAGAAGGGCCAGACCCGCGCCGTGGACATCGCCCTGTCCCTGGGCGAAGGCATGCAGGCCTTCTGCATTCCGGGATCGGTGGCCGACGACCGCAAGGTGGGCCTGGGCCACGGCAACCTGGCCTCCATGCTGCTGAAGGAAGAGACCAAGTGCTTCGCCTTCCTGGCCGGGCACGAGTCCTTCGCCGCCGCCGAGGGCGCCATCGGTCTGGCCAAGAGCGCCAACAAGGCCCGCAAGGAGCCCCTGAAGGTCATCCTCAACGGCCTGGGCAAGGACGCCGCGCAGATCATCTCCCGGGTCAACGGCTTCACCTATGTGAAGACCAAGTTCGACTACGCCACCGGCAAGCTGGAGATCGTCAACGAGCGCGCCTACTCCAAGGGGGAGAAGGCCAAAGTGCGCTGCTACGGCGCCGACGACGTGCGCGAAGGGGTGGCCATCAACCACCACGAGGGCGTGGACGTGAGCATCACCGGCAACTCCACCAACCCCACCCGGTTCCAGCACCCGGTGGCGGGCACCTACAAGAAGGAGTGCCAGGAGCAGGGCAAGCCGTACTTCTCCGTGGCCAGCGGCGGCGGCACCGGCCGCACCCTGCACCCGGACAACATGGCCGCCGGCCCCGCCTCCTACGGCATGACCGACACCATGGNNCCATGGGCCGCATGCACTCCGACGCCCAGTTCGCCGGGTCCTCCTCGGTGCCCGCCCACGTGGAGATGATGGGGTTCCTGGGCATGGGCAACAACCCCATGGTCGGGGCGTCGGTGGCGGTGGCGGTGGCGCTGGAAAAGGCCTAGCCAGCTTGGTGACGTAACACGAGGACGTTGCCGCCCTGGAGCGTGATTTCGGTCCCCAATTCCCGGCCTTCCTATGCACGAAGGGACGGCCCAGGAAGGGCATCGCCGCCACGCCTGTCCAGCCCCGGGTCGTCAAGATGCCCCCCGCATTCTGGGAAACCATCGGCGAACTGGCCGAGGCCTCGGGCCTGACGCTGCATGCGGCCATGCGCGAAGCGCTGCTGAAGTGGACCCAGGATCACGTCCACCCTTGGACCGGGTAGGCCCCTTTAGCGCTGCTCCACCCATTCCTCGTCCTGCATCCGTGAGCCCTGCCAGTTACCATCAGGCCCAAGCCATAGTGAATACGTGGAATACACCTCTGCTGGGCTTTCTGAATGGCTCACCGCTGCTGTGATTCTAATATTCACGTATGATATCGGTTCTATGGGTTCACGGTGATGGTCCGATCCCACCAGTATGGGCCAACGATGGAACCAAAAAACAGGAAGCCATCATTGGCGCAGGCATAGTCGTAGGACACTTTCATGATTCCCATGCCAGGAGCGGGGTTCATGATGTATACCTCCTGCCCGCCATTCCGGGTATCCCAGCTCATGCCCACCAGGAGGTGGCTGGAACCACTCGTCAAGGGAACGGCCCAAAGGATGATGAACGGGCGGTTCGCCGCGATCTCCGATTGGATCTCGGCAAAGGTGAGTGCCGTATAGTGTCCTGTCGTTGGAAAACCGAAATTGGCTAATACACCGGTTTCGCTGGGCAGCGGGCCCATGCAGGAGGGGATATTTATGTTCGCGATAGGATCCCCCCAAAAAAAGTCATCGATCTCAGAACCCTGGCAGGCGTAGCCGATGCCCTCTGCATAGTTAACCAGGGTGCATTGGCTCTGGGGGTTTCCCAGGTAGGCCAAGATGCAAGAGCAGCATGCCATTCCACACCAATCGCTGTGCTCCTGAAACGCCTCAGGGCAGTTTAGAATCTGGTAGGAACCGGATCCGGCCGTGGTCACGGCGATCTGGACCGTGGCCGAGGTCAGTCCGGCCGCGTTCGCGGCGGTAACGGTATAGGTGGTTGCAGGCGAAGTCCCGGCCGGGGTCCCAGCGATCGTCCCATTGACCGGGTCCAGGGTCATCCCTGCGGGTAGGGAGGGGAGAACCGAAAATGGAGGTCCCACAGTTCCCGTCACTACAGGACGATCCGGGTTGATCCCCAGCCCCACCGTGGCAGCGATGGCCGCCTGGGGATAGACCATTTGGTTGCCTTGGGCGGCTGGGCCTCCTGCTGTCAGGGTGAGTTTGCGGATGGTGCTGTTGAGCGAATCCGCCACATAAAGGTTCCCGGACCGCCGGGGGTGATCGTCCGGATGGTGCTGTTGCCTGAATCCGCAACCTACAGGTTCCCCAGTTGGTCGACCGCCACGCCCGTGGGCCCGTTGAACCGCGCGGCGGCACCCAGGCCATCGGCGCTGCCCCGCTGCCCAGCCGCCCCGGCGATGGTGCTCACCGCGCCCTGGGGGGTGATCCGGTCGATGGTGTGCTTGCCTGAATCCGCCACAAAGATGTTCCCGGCACCATCCACGGCCAGGCCAAGGGCACCGTCAAATACGGCATTGGAGCCTGGAACCCCGGCGACGGTGGATACCATGACCGACTGTGCGGGCGGAGTGAAGGTCGGCGAGGTCGAACTGCCACCGCCACCGCCACCGCAACCCATGGGCAGGATGAAGGCCCCCAGGACGACCGAAGCTACGCCCAGCATGTTTCCGCGTTTGAGCATGGAGATCACTCTTGGAAGGAACCATTGAACGTGAAGGGAATGGCTCATTATGTGCAGGTATTCTAAATCCGGGGCAAGGGTTTTCATACCCCTTGGCGCGCGAACTAAAAGTATCTATTTGATTTCTTGAATGCGCACCCTTGCCAAGCCGTCCGGTTAGGTCGCGCCGCGGGTTTCAGCGAAATGATGAAGCCCGTACATGCCCTACTTTACCGGGGCGAGGGCCAGATCCTGCGCCAGTTGATGCTCGCCGTTGGAAGGGCTGGCGGGTCGCCAGCGCTTGAGGGCTTCGCGAGCCTCCTCGGGAAGGGTGAAGGACTCCTGGGGTCCAGGGAAGCTGCCCTCACGCACATCCTCGCCCCAGCGCGCCAGGGCGGCCCCGATCTCCTCGAAAGCGTTCATGTAGGCCCGCACGAATTTGGGGGGGCGGTCGGGGGTCAGACCCACGATGTCATGGAACACCAGCACCTGTCCGGAACAGCCGGCGCCGGCCCCGATGCCGATGGTGGGCACCTCCAGTTCCTCGGTGACCCGGGCGGCCAGTTCGGCCGGAATGCCCTCCATCAGGACGCTGAAACAACCGGCATCCTGCAGCCGCAGGGCGTCCTCCAGCAGCTCCACGGCCGCTTTGCCGGTCTTGCCCTGGACCTTGTGGCCGCCCATGCGGTGGATGGACTGGGGGGTCAGCCCGAGGTGGCCCATGACCGGGATCTCCGCGTCCACCAGGGCGCGGACCACGGGGACCCGCTTGGCCCCGCCCTCCAGCTTCACCCCCTGGGCCCCTCTGCGCATGAAGTCGCCGGCATTGCGCACGGTGTCCTCCACCCCCAGGTGGTAGCTCAGGTAGGGCATGTCCACCAGCAGGAGGGCCCGGGGCCGGGTCCGGGCCACGGCTTCCAGGTGGTGGGCCATCATGGCCATGGTCACCGGCAGTGAGTTGTCGAAGCCCAGGCAGACGTTGCTCACGCTGTCCCCCACCAGCATGATGTCAACCTTGGCCGCGTCGGCGATCCGGGCCGTGACCGCGTCATAGGCGGTGATCATCACGATCTTCTTCCCGGCGGCCGCCAGCCGCTGGAGGTCGGGGATGGTGACGGATGGTCGAAGATCCGAAACATGGCTCATGGCTGCCTCCGGTCCAGGCCCGTGAGTGGGTCCCGGCCAGTGACTAATATGGGTGTTCCGTCAGCCAACGTCCAGAAGTTCTACCGCTGCTCCACCAGTTCCTCGACGGGAAACCGCACCTTGGCCAGGGACGCGTATTTGTCGCCCTCGGCCCGGTAGCCCACGGGGCAGGCCACCACGGTGCGGAACGGGGTGTCGTTGAGGCCGAGGATCTCGTCGTACTGCTTGGGGTCGAGGCCTTCCATGGGGCAGGTGTCCAGGCCCAGCAGGGCGGCGGAGGCCATGAACTGGCCCAGGGCGATGTAGGCCTGGCGGGCGGCCCACTCGGGCACGGTGGCGGCGCGGGGGCCGGTGACCAGGGTTCCCACCATCATGGACCGGTAGGCGGCCAGGTTCTCGGGCTGGTCGCCGCGCACCTGGGCGATGCGCCGGATGTAGTGGTCCACGTCCGCCTCGGTCATGGCCTGCCGGGCCAGGAAGACCACCAGGTGCGAGCAGTCGGTGACCTGCCCCTGGCCCCAGGAGGCCCCGCGCAGCCGGGCTTTCAGTTCGGGGTCGGTCACCACCAGGAAGCGGTAGGGCTGCAGCCCGAAGCTGGAAGGGGTCAGGACCAGGCTCTGCATCAGGACCTTCATGTCGGCGTCGGAGACCTTCCGGGACGGGTCGAACACCTTGGTTGCATAACGCCAGCTGAGGGCACTGATCAGGGTATCGGGGGCGCAGGGGGACATGAGACCTCTTGGGAAAAGAAAAGATTACCACTCCGCTCGGTTTTCCGGCCGGGTTTCCACCGGGGCCAGGGCATAGGCCGCCAACCCCACCAGCAGGCCCGCGGGCACGTCCAGCAGGTAGTGGGCGCGCAGGTAGACCACGGCCGGCAGCATCAGCGCGGTGATCACCGCCAGGGCGGGAAACAGGGCCGGGGTGGCGCGGCGGGCCAGGAGGGTGAGCAGCAGGGCCACGGCGATGTGGGAGGACGGAAACGCCCCGCCACGGATCTCGCCCCCCGAAGTGATCCAGAACAGGATGTGGTTGAACAGGAAGCCCGGGTGGAGGGCGGGCCCGGTGCCGGGCGGGAACCAGAAGTGCGGGCCCTCGGTGGGGAACAGCCAGAACAGGGTGTAGCAGACGAAGAAACAGCGGGTGGCGGCCAGGATGATCCGCTCCGCCGTCTGGTAGCCCCGGGCCAGGAGGGCGGTGATGCAGACCACCGGCACGAACAGCCAGTAGGCGAAGTAGACGAAGCAGAACAGCTCCGAGAGCCAGCGGTACGGCAGCAGCGGCTGCAGCGCCAGGGACGGCTGCAGGCCCCACAGCCGGAGCTCCAGGGCGGCCAGAGACCCGTCCAGCGGCGCGGCGCGCAGCACGGGCCAGAGGGTCTGCGCCTGGTGGTAGAGGACCCAGTAGAGCAGCGGCGCCCAGAACAGCCGCAGGAAGGTGAGCGGGACGCTGGCGGTGTCCCGGCTGCACCGCGCCAGGAGCAGCGAGGCGGCCAGCAGGCCCAGGGCCAGGGCCCCCTGGACCCGGCAGCCGGGCACGCCCCGCCATGCCCCCAGCCCGAGCACCGCCGAAGTGAGGAGCAGGTAGCCGGCCACCCAGCGGTCCAGAGGACGCCAGGAACCCAGGGGGCCGGAAAGCCCGAAGGGGTGCCTAGATCCAGCCATGGTCCCGGTACCAGGCCACCGTGGCGGCCAGCGCCGGGTCCAGGCCCGTGGGCGCAGTCCAGCCCAGGATCCGCGCGGCCTTGTCCGGGCTGGCCACCCAGCCCGGGGCGAGCATCTCCATCACCTTCTGGGAACTGAAGATGCCCGGACGGCCCCGGAGCCGGGCGCCCAGATCGGCCGCACGGCCGCAGGCGCGCACCACGAACTCCGGCAGGGCCAGCACCCGGGCGGGACGGCCCAGGGCGGCGGCGATGCGCTGGCCGAAGGCCGCCCAGGTGAGATCGGGGCCAGTGAGGTGGAAGATCTCGCCGGAGGGGCAGGGGGTCTGGGCCGCCCGCAGCAGCCCGTCCGCCAGGTCCGGGGCGTACACCAGCGAATAGCGCCGGCCGCCGCCCGCCACGGGCAGGAAGAACCGGGCCACCCGGAAATAGCCCAGGACGTCCCGGTCCCGGGGCCCGAACACCACCGGCGGACGCAGGATCACCGCCTCCAGGCCCGAGGCCAGCACCTCCCGCTCCGCCTCCAGCTTGCTGCGGCCGTACCAGGTGAGGGGCCGGGGCGGATCGTCCTCCCTGAGCGGACCGGGGCCGGGTCCGCCGGCGGCCAGGCTGGAAACCAGCAGGAACCGGGCCTCCGGGGCCCGTGCCCGGCAGGCCCGCAGCAGGCGGCCGGTGCCGTCCCGGTTCACCCGCATCAGGTCAGCTTCCCGGAATCCCTTCAGCGCGCCGGCCAGGTGGAACACCCAGTCCGCCCCGGCCACGGCCCGCTCCAGGCCTTCGCCCTCCAGGCTTCCCCGCGCCACCTCCACCTCCAGGCCCTCCAGGCTGGCCAGGCCGCTGCCGGGGCGGGCCAGCACCCGCACCCGGTGCCCCGCCGCCAGCAGGCGTGCGCACAGGTGCGAGCCGATGAACCCCGTGCCCCCTGTCACCAGCGCCAGCACTCAGGCGCCCCGGTCATAGACCCGGTAGGTCTTGGTCTTCCTGGCATGGATCTGGTCCAGGGCGGCCAGCATGGGCCGGTTGTCCTCCAGGATCCAGCCCATCTCCGAGCTGCCGTAGCCCATCGCGACCGCGCTGTCGATGAGGTGCCTCACCAGTAAGGCGTCCAGGCCCCGCTTGCGGTAGCGCGGCAGGACGCCCATGGCGATGGTGCGGATCCGGGAGCACTTGGTCACCTTGAGCTTCCACAGCAGTTTCAGCAGCCCCAGCGGGAACAGCCGGCCCCGGGCCAGCTTGATCGCCTCGTTGGCGTCGGGGACGGAGATGGCGAAGCCGGCTGGGACCCCGTTGACCTCGGCCATGAAGGCCAGCCGGGGATCGATGAGGGGCTTCAGTTCCTTGGCGATGAACTCCAGCTCCCGGTCGGTCCAGGGCACGAACCCCCAGTTGCTGGCCCAGGCCTCGTTGTAGCAGGAGCGCACGAACTCCAGCTCCGCCTTCCAGCGGCCCAGGTCCACGGGACGGATGCGCACGTGGCCCCGCTCGGCCAGCTTCGCGGCCACGTGGTCCAGGCGGCCCCGGTACTCCTCGGTGGTCAGGCAGAAGGCGAACAGGTCCTTGGCCTGGCGGAACCCGGCGGCGTCGAACTGGCCGGCGTAGTAGGGCGGGTTGTAGGGCATCATGATCGCAGGGTCGTCGCCGAAACCGTCCACCAGCAGCCCGACCACATCATTGGTGGTGAGGTTCACCGGGCCGCGCATGACCGTCTTGCCCTGCTGGCGCAGCCAGGCGCCGGCCGCGGCGAACAGGGCGTCCGCCACCTCCTGCTCGGGCACGCAGTCGTAGCTGCCGAAGAAGCCCACGTGGGCTTCCAGGGGGTGGAACTGGCCGTAGCGGTCGTTGCGCACCGCCGCGATGGTGCCCACCACCTCGCCGCCGCGCCGGGCGCTGAACAGCTGGACATCGGCGTACTCGAACAGGGGATTCTTGGCCGGGTGGTAGAACTCCCGCCGTTCCATGAACAGGGGGGGCACCCAGTGGGGCAGGTCCCGGTGCAGCCGGAACGGGAAGCGGATGAACGCCTCCAGGTCCCGGGACCCCGCCACGGCCTGGACCTGCACGGGGACGCTCACGGCCGCGCCTCCAGCAGGCCGAACTCCCGCCCCGCCTTGGCGAAGCGGCCCAGGGCCCAGGTGAGCTGCTGGCGGGTGTGGCCGGCGGTGACCGAGATGCGCAGCATGCAGCGCCCGGGCGGCACCGCCGGCGGCACCACCGGGTTCACGAAGATCCCCTCTTCCGCCATGGCCTTCCAGAACCCCAGGCAGCGCTCCATGTCCCCCACCACGATGGGGATGATGGGCGATTCCGACTGGCCGGTGTCGAAGCCCAGCTCGTCGAAGCCGTGCTTGAGGAAGCGGGCGTTCTCCCAGAGCCGCTGGAACCGCTCGGGCTCCTCGGCCATGACGTCCAGGGCCCCCAGCACCGCGGCACAGCTCGCGGGTGAGGCGGAGGCAGAAAACATGAATGGCCGGGCGAAATGCATGAGGTAGTTGATCACCCGCTCGGGGGCGGCGATGAAGCCGCCGATGGCGGCCAGGGACTTGGAGAAGGTGCCCATGATCAGGTCCACCTCGTCGGTGAGCCCGAAGTGGGCGGCGGTGCCGGCCCCCCCCGGCCCCAGCACGCCGATGCCGTGGGCGTCGTCCAGCATCACCTGGGCCCGGTGCCGGCGGGCGATGCGCACGATCTCGGGGAGCTTGCAGATATCCCCCTCCATGGAAAAGATGCCGTCGGTGATGACCAGCTTGTTGGCTCCCTGGGGGAGCTTGGCCAGCTTCTCCTCGAGATCGGCCATGTCGTTGTGGTTGTAGCGGACCAGGGTGCCCTGGCTGAGGGTGCAGCCATCCAGGATGCAGGCATGGATGTACTTGTCCGCGACCACGTACTCGCCCTGGTGCACCAGGGTGGCCACCACGCCGGTGTTGGTCTGGAAACCGGTGGGGAAGACCAGGGCCGCCGGCTTGCCCACCAGGGCGGCGAGCCGGCCCTCCAGCTCCAGGTGGATGGGCAGGGTGCCGTTCAGGAAGCGTGACCCGGCGCAGCCGGTGCCGTACTGGAAGATCGCGGCCGCCGAGCGCTCCTTGATCCTGGGATGGGTGGTCAGCTCCAGGTAGGAGTTGGAGCCGAGCATCAGCATCCTGCGGCCGTTCACCTGCACTTCCGTGTCCTGTCCGGTTTCAATGACCCGATGGTAGGGGTAGAACCCGCTGGCCTTGATTTCATCAGCCCGAGTGAAATTGTTGCATTTTTCAAACAAACTTGACTCCACTTGGGATGGGATGATGCCAAAGGTACTGCTGGGGCCGGATGACATGGAATCCATCATTGCTCCTCAGGAAGGCATGATGTTGGTATTTGTTACCTAAAATAATCAAATTGAAGGAATTGCAATACCAATTGTGAAATTCACATGCGCATGGTTTCCCCCTTCAGGCCCAATATAACAAAAGCATTTCCCGAGCCCGTATAAGAAATTTCGGCATTGTCGCCCGGGGCGAGCCGATTGGCGCGCGGACATCCCGTACGGCTATCCTGTCCAGGCCCGGCCGGGTGGACCGCCGGTGCCCCTTCCTGAATGCCGAAACCATGACCGCAGCGCGCCCCTCCAGCCTCCTGCCCCGCAGCCGGGGCGTCTTCTGCAACCGGACCCTGAACTTCCGGTCCCTGCGGGCCATCGGCTACGACATGGACTACACCCTCATCGACTACCGGGTGGACGTGTTCGAGCGCCAGGTGTTCCAGTTCGCCCGGGAGCGCTTCCTGGCCCAGGGCTGGCCGGTGGAGTCGCTGGCCTTCGATCCCGGGATGGTGGCGCGCGGCCTGGTGATCGACACCGAACTGGGCAACATGGTGAAGGCCAACCGGTTCGGCCTGGTGCGCCGGGCCCAGCACGGCACCGCCCCCCTGGACTTCAGCCGCCAGCGCCAGGTCTACTCCGGCACCATCGTCGACCTGGCGGAGCCGCGCTGGGTGTTCCTGAATACCCTGTTCTCCCTGTCCGAAGGCTGCCTCTACGCCCAGATGGTGGACCTCCTGGACCAGGGCCGGCTGCCCGGCGCCATGGGCTACCGGGACCTGTACGGCCAGGTGCGGGCCATGGTGGACGCCCAGCACCTGGAGGGCCGGCTCAAGGACCAGATCATCGCCGCGCCGGAGAGCTGCGTGGTGCTGGATCCGGAAATCCCCCTCACCCTCCTGGACCAGCGCCACGCCGGCAAGAAGCTCCTGCTCATCACCAACTCCGACTGGAACTTCAGCGCCGCCATGATGGCCTACGCGTTCGATCCCTTCCTGCCCGACGGCATGGGCTGGCGCGACCTGTTCGACCTGGTCATCGTCGGCGCCCGCAAGCCGGACTTCTTCACCGCCCGCGCCCCGTTCTTCGAGGTGGTGACCGGCGACGGCCTGCTCCGGCCGGCCCAGGGCCCGCTGCGGCCGGGGGCGGCCTACATGGGCGGCTCGGCGGCCCAGGTGGAGCGGGACCTGGGCATCGAAGGGGACGAGATCCTCTACGTGGGCGACCACATGTTCGGCGACGTGCACGCGAGCAAGAGCACCCTGCGCTGGCGCACCGCCCTGATCCTGCGGGAACTGGAAACCGAGGTGGCGGCCCTGGAAGCCTTCGCCCGTGAGGAGAAGCTCATCGCCGCGAAGATGGACGAGAAGGAGCGCCTGGAGGCGCAGTTGTCCCAGGTCCGGTTGAGCCTGCAGCGGCTGCGCTGGCAGTACGGGCCCCAGCCCGCGGAGACCAGCGCCCAGCTGGAGGCGCGGATCCAGGAGCTGCGCACCCAGCTTCTGCCCCTGGACGGGGAGATCGCCCCCCTGGCCCGGGCGGCCAGCGAGCTCACCAACAGCCGCTGGGGCCTGCTGACCCGCGCCGGCAACGACAAGAGCCACCTGGCCCGCCAGGTGGAACGCTACGCCGACGTCTACACCTCGCGGGTCTCCAACTTCCTCTACGCCTCTCCTTTCGTCTACCTGCGCTCGCCCCGGGGCAGCCTCCCCCACGATCCCAGCAGCCCGGGCGGGTCGGCGCTGGCCATGGCGCCGGAGCCGGCGGACTAAACTTCTTTTCATGAGCCATTTCCTGGTCACTCCCTTTGCGGAGCGGGCATGGTAGGGTGTTGCCCAAAGACACAGCCAAATCTATGTGTTCAAGGAGTTCCATGTCCCGATCCATGCAACGACCGCTCCTCGCCCTGTTCCTGGCCTTCAGTTCCTGTCTCGCCCCGCTGGCCGCCCCGGCCGCCGCGACCCAGGGCTCCGCCGCCCAGGTCAAGGACTACGCCGCGCTCATCGGCCATTTTCCCCCGCCCGGCTCGGAAGGCGCCATCGCCGACCAGGCCATCCTCCTGTGGCTGCAGCGCGCCCGGACCCCGGGCGAGGTGCGCCGCGCCCAGTCCGAAGTGAAGCTGCACCTGGGGGTCTTTTCGGAAGTCACCGGGCAGGACCTGGAATCGGGCCCTTTCCCGCTCACCCGGGCGCTGGCGGCTGATCTGCTGGACGCCCTGCACCAGGTCACCGGCGCACTGAAGCAGCAGTTCGCCCGGCCCCGCCCCTACGACGCCATCCCCCAGGTCAAGCCGGCCGTGAGCCGGGAGTCGTCGTATTCCTATCCCAGCGGCCACAGCACCTGGGGCATGGCGGAAGCGACCCTGCTGGCCGAGCTCCAGCCCGAGCGGCGGGAGGCGATCCTGGACCGGGGGCGGCAGGTGGGCTACGACCGGGTCGTGGGCGGGGTGCACTATCCTTCCGACGTGGACGCGGGCCAGATCCTGGGCAACGCCATCGCCCAGGCCTGGCTGGCGGAACCCGCCCACCGGCGCCGGGTGGAACTGGCAAAGGCGGAGTGGAACGGCGAACAGTAGGCCGTCAGGTGAAAATAAACCTCGCCGTTTCGGTGCATGTCCGGCATAAGGTGTCGTAACAAAATTACCTGAAAAGCGCAGGTAATTTCGTAACGACACCTAATCAATCCCAGTTGCAGGTGAGGATAATCTCCAGCGGATTGGCGGTGGCCAGGGACGCGCTCTGGTCGTTCACGTCGTCGTAGGCGAAGCCGTAGGCCCGGTGCCCCAGGCTCTGCTGGTGCCAGAACCGGGCGTAGCGGTTGCAAGGGTCCTCCCGGTAGTAGCCGCCGGCCCGGCGCCAGGCCAGGGGGGTCTCCAGCACGTGTCGGTTCAGCATGGCGGCGATCTGGGCCCCCAGCACCTGTTCCGTCCCGCTGCCCCGGGCCAGCACGCCGTTGCACAGGAACACCTCCTGGGTGGTGGGCTTGCCCTGGATGACATAGGTGTCCCCGTTCCGGTTGAACACGATCCGGTCCTGGGCGTCCACCCTGCCGGTGAAGGTTCCCTCGTCGGGGGTGAGCACCAGGGGCTCCGAGCGGTACTTGTCCCACATGGCGTCGATGTAGCCCTGCAGATAGTCCGGGTAGGCCCCGGCGGCGGAAAAGGCGCCGTGGGCTGGCGCCAGGATCCGGGTGTCTCCGGGGTCCGCCAGGCTCTGGAACTCCGGCGGCACCGAGGCCCGGTAGGCCTGGAACAGCGCGGACCGGGCCCGGGTGAGCCCCACCGGCCCCAGCGGGTTCCCCGGGTCGGCGCGGTCGGTCACGGTCAGGGCGATGGGCAGGCCGAACTGGTCCACGCAGGTGGTGTTGCCGTGGAACCCGGTGCCGTCCAGGGTCAGCTCCACCCAGTCATAGCGGATGGAACGATTGGGGTCGGCGGGGTTGGTGGGGTCCGGCTGGACCAGGCCGCCGCTGGCGGGGTCCACCCGCAGGTAGAGCGGGGCGCCGACGCTGAGATAGAGCCTGCCGCTGATGATGGCCAGGGCTGGGTCCAGGTCCAGGTGCGGGGTGTCCCGGATGGGGATGCCGTAGTCGCACCAGGTGCTGCCGTTCCTGGGGATCACGTTGTCGGTGGTGGAGCAGGGCAGGAACCGGCCGGAGGCGTCCAGGTGGCAGAACCGGCCCTGGGCGTCCAGCCCGGTGCACACGGCGTATGCCGGGACGGTGGTTTCCGGGCCCCGGGTTGTGTTGACGAAGGTGATCTGGAGCCGGTCGCCGGGGGCCGCCAGGAGGGGCTTGGGCCTGGGCGTGGGCGCCGGCGCATCGCCGGAGCCGCCGCAGTGGAGCAGGGCGAAGCAGACCGCGGTCAGCAGGACCGCCAGCGGGGATCTGGACATGGGTACCTCTAAAAATGGATATGAAATAAGTTATGAAAATGGAAAGAGGATTCAAGAACCCCAAGGATAGGCGGCCCCATCCTCCTGGCAACCCCGGTGAGGCCTGTTATCTGTTCAAGCCCCCAGGTGGTCCGCCAGTTCGGTGAGGCTGTCCACGGCCAGATCCCAGCTTTCCCCCCGCGGGTCGCCGAAGCCGTAGCGGCAGAAGCACCGGTTCAGCCCGGCCCGCCTGCCGGCTTCCAGATCGGTGAAGTTGTCCCCGGCCATCCACGACCCGGCGGCGGCGCAGCCGGTCTGGTCCAGGGCCGCCAGGAGGGGCGCCGGATCGGGCTTGAGCCCGGGGCAGTCGCCGCCGCCCACCACCGCCGCCATGAGCCGGCCGATGCCCAGGCCGTCCAGGATGAGGTCGGTGAACTCCCGGGGCTTGTTGGTCACCACCATGAGCCGGAGGTCCCGCTGGCGCAACCGCTCCAGGGCGGTCGCGACCCCGGGGTAGAGCCGGGTCCGGTCCAGCAGGTGGGCGCGGTAGTGGCGCTGGTTGATGGCCAGCGCCCGCTCCAGGGCCTCGGGGCGCTCGGGCAGGGCCCGGGCCAGGAGGACGCGCACCCCTTCGCCCACGTAGCCCACCACCTGGGCCTCGGGGATGGGGGGCAGGCCCAGCTCGGCCCGGGTGAGGTTCACCGCCAGGGCCAGATCGGCCCGGGAGTCGATGAGGGTTCCGTCCAGGTCGAAGATGATTCCGTTAGGCATGGGCTATTTTAGCCGGGAATGAGGCCTGGCCCTATTTTCGGCAAATAAACGGATTGTCTCCATCCCCGTCGAAACCTTCTTTGGGTGTGTCGGCAGGTATGGATA